>CAYWOB010000012.1:0-1864 GCA_964459815.1 uncultured Candidatus Saccharibacteria bacterium | reverse complement strand
TATGCTCTATTTTATATTCTTCCTGGCTATCATCTTTATAGCGTCTTTAATCAAATCCCGTTGGGGTCTGTATTTGATTTTGCTTTTATTGCCCACTTATTTAATTCGGAAAGAAATTTTTTCTATTCCCACGACTTTTTTGGAGCTTTCTATTTATCTTGTTTTTGGTGTTTGGCTCTTGAAGGCCATTTCCTCTAAAAATTTAGTTAAAAAAATTAGACGGATTTACCGCCTCGGCCGTCCCTTTTTAATTCCTCTAGTTTTATTTTTCGCAGCAGCAATCTTTGCCACCATCATTTCTCCGGATAAAAGATTGAGCCTAGGCGTTTTAAAAGGGTGGTTCTTAGATCCCCTTTTAGTCTTATTTTTATTTTTAGATCTGATCCGAAGAAAAAAGCAGATAAAGGTAGTCGTGCTCGCATTATTCCTTTCTGCTTCTTATATTGCGATTTATGGGCTCTATGAGTATGTTTTTAGAGTGGGTTTAGATTCAGATGGTCGCTTGAATTCAGTTTATGTTCCTGCCAACTATGTGGCAATGTATATTACCCCTATTTTGGTACTCTCTTTCGTATTTTTAAGAAAAATCAATTCTAAATTTTTACGCATTACCCATTACGCATTACTCATTATAATTCTCCTTGCTCTCTACTTTACTAAATCTTATGGCGGTTGGCTGGGATTGCTTGGTGCTCTAATTTTTCTTTGGTTAAGGGTCTCTATGCCAAGAAAAAGATTAAAATATCTCTTGATTTTTGCTACCGTAGTGATTTTGGTGAGCATTAGCCAATCGCAATCACCCAAATTTGGTCGTCTTTTGGATTTCAGCACCCGTACCTCTTCTTCTACCCGTTCCGAGATTTGGCAAACCTCATTTCTAATAATTAAAGAACACCCTCTTGGGGGTGTTGGCTTAGGTAATTTTGAGGCTAGTTACCGCGAATATGTGCCGAGAGTCGCTTTTCCGCCTTTAGAGTGGCTCGTTGTCAAACCTCATAATTTATATTTGAATCTATGGATTGAGATGGGCATTTTAGGCTTGGTAAGTTTTATTTGGCTCATAATTGTTTTCTTTAAGCAAGGCTGGCGCGATCGAAATGATCCTTTAGTCAAATATGCTTTAGCGGCAATGATTGCGCTCCTTGTCCATGGCCTCGTAGACACACCCTATTTTAAGAACGATTTGTCCGTGTTGTTTTGGATTATTATTGGGATGATAATAATGCAAAATAACTATTTAAAAATATCGCAAAACGAAAATCTAAAAACTAAAAACAACAGCTAAAAGTTTAAAACCTTCTTTTATTTTTCATTGTTAATAAACTTGCTCCTAACATATTGCTAATTTCAATTGCTTCCTTTAATAAAATTTCCACATCAGTCTTTAGATTTGATTGTTTTAGCTTTTCCTTTAAAATGAATAACCAGTATTTAGTCTCATTAGCGCTTTTTAGAGCAATATGGTAAAAATTTATAAAATCTTTTTTTGTTCTGCCGGCTTGCGCTTCAATAATGTTGGCGCCAATTGAGGTCGCTGATCTTAATACTTGCCTCCCGATAGTTTGATAAATGTAATCCTTGGGTAACACTTCTAAAAAATCAATCATCATGATGCTAAAATGATAAGCACGATATTTGAGATTATTTTGAGTTTTAACCTGTTGTTTTTCCATCTTAGATTTTAGTTTTTAACTTGCTTTGTGCGAGCGGTGGGACTCGCCCCGAGATGAACTCGGGGCGCCACGGGTTTATCCCGTGGCGAACCCTTTTATATTTGTGGTTTATTCAAAAAGAATTTGTGCGAGCGGTGGGACTCGCCCCGAGATGAACTCGGGGCGCCACGGGTTTATCCCGTGGCGAACCC
>CAYWOB010000011.1:20966-22036 GCA_964459815.1 uncultured Candidatus Saccharibacteria bacterium | reverse complement strand
GCAGGCCCTTTTACCTTTCCTGATTATGGAACTTCTACAAGAGGGGCATTTCATTGTTTGCCATTCAATATTATTATTTTAAATCACGCAATACCCTAAGTCCTTTTTTTGGTGTAAAATCAAAAGTAGCTTAAAAATCTTGTTAAAAACCTACTTTAAGAAGTAAGATTTAAGTTTTATTATATAATGAATTAAGATAAGTTGCAAAATTCATTTTTCCATTTCAATGAAAAGCCCAAAAATCTCTGTTATTATGTCTGTTTTTAATGGTGCACAGTATCTTAATGCTAGCATTTCTTCTATTCTAAACCAAACCTTCACTGATTTTGAATTCATTATTATTGATGATGCATCGCAAGATAAATCTTTTTCTATCATTAAAAAATTTAGCTGCAAGGATCCAAGAATAAAGATACTTAGAAATCAACACAATCTTGGCTTAACTCGATCCTTGAACCGTGGCCTTAAAATTGCCCACGGTAAATATATTGCTAGGCAGGATGCCGATGATCTATCTATATCTAAACGTCTCCAAATTCAACATATCTATCTGAAAAATCATCCCGAGATTTTTTTAATCGGCAGTTCTGCCATTCTCATTAATGATCAAAATAAGAAAATCGGACATTATTTAAAAAGAGATGATCCCCAAAAAACAGCGCAGACTTTGACCCACCATAATTGTATTCTTCATCCTTCTATTATGTTCCGCAATATGCAAATTTATCCCCCCACCTATAAGATAGGTGGAGGGATGTATCGCGAAAAATTCTACTATGCACAAGATTATGATTTTTATCTCCTCCTCTTAACAGCTAAAAAGAAGGTAAGTAATTTGCCTCAATATCTTATTAAATATCGTTATTATTATCGCTCTTTAACTTTTCAAAACCTTAAAACCCAAAAAAGGTTTGCCCAAATAGCCAGAGAGTTCTATAATCAAAGGTTAAAAAGGGGTCAGGATGAGTACAACCTTTTTAATCCCCAAGACATTTTAGAAAAGACAAAAAATAGAACACCCCTTTTATCTCTCCAAACAAGAATTGCCTTAACCCGTCTTTTGAAACGGT
>CAYWOB010000011.1:0-20866 GCA_964459815.1 uncultured Candidatus Saccharibacteria bacterium | reverse complement strand
AAAAATGGTCAGCATCTGGTCTTCTTGACCGAGAGGTTGCGCTTTATAATCTCTTAGCTTCCAAATTCTCAAAAATATATTTTTTCACTTATGGCAATAAATCGGAGTTAGATTTTCACAAATGTCTTGCTCCCAATATTGAAATCATTTCTAAAAACAGCAGATTACCAGATTTTATTTATTCCTTTCTCATCCCTCTGTACCACCATCATATTCTGAAAAGCTGTTCTTTTTTTAAATCTAATCAAGCCAATGGTGCTTGGAGCGCTTATCTTTCCAAATTAATCTGCAATCATAAAGGGAAATTTATCTTGCGCACTGGTTTTACCTGGTCGCTTTTTTTAAAACATGAAAATTGGCCACTGTATTTTCTAGCGACTATCCTAGAAGCTTGGCTCTATCCCATCTGTGATTTAGCTTTGGTTTCATCTCCTCCTGACAAAGCTTATCTCCAAAGGAGATACCACCTGACCTCCCTGAAAATCAAAGTGCTCCCTAACTATGTGGACACTGATCTTTTTAAACCCCAACCTGACATCCTGAAACTTAAAAGGACAATAGTTTATGTAGGCCGGCTCTACCCCCAAAAGAATCTCTTTAATTTAATTAGAGCTCTTCAGAATACTCACCTCAAATTAGACATCATCGGTCAAGGTATTTTAAAAAATAAATTAGAAAAATTTGCCCAAAGTTTAAATGTCCCAGTCCAATTTTTAGGCATAATCCCGCATCAAAATTTACCCACCATCCTCAATCGCTATAAAATATATGTCCTCCCCTCGCTGTATGAAGGCTTGCCTAAAACCCTTCTGGAAGCAATGGCTTGCGGATTAACTTGTCTCGGGACTAAAATCTCTGGGATCCAAGAAGTGATCCAACATAACGTGAATGGATATTTAGTAAATCCCAATGTCAGAAGTATCCACCAAGGGGTTCAACATTTAATCCAAGATGAAAAACTGCAAGTAAGACTAGGGTATGCGGCAAGACAAACAATAGAAAAAAAATTTGATCTTAAAAATATTGCTAAAGCAGAAATTGCAATCTATAAATCTTTATCAAAATAAAAACCCCACGAAATCAAAAATTTCGTGGGGGACCCCGAAAATAAGTGCACCAATATTTTGATCCAAAATATCATCGGTTGGTTTTTATCAATACCCGCACTAATCCCCTGTTTTGGGACCAACATTGGAGAAAATATAATATTCAAAAATTGTATCCTCCGAAGTTCTCCTCTTTTGATCTCGTCATAAAATATACCAAAAAATTCCTCCCTCCGGGCAGTAGAATTTTGGAAGGCGGCTGTGGTAGAGGTCAAAATGTGTATAAACTCTGCAAAGAGGGCTATATTGCCGAAGGCATAGATTATGCAGATGAAACTGTCAGAGAGGCAAAAAAATATTTTCCCCAACTGAACGTTCAAAAGAGAGATATCAGACACACGAGATTCCCCGACAACTATTTTGACGGTTATTGGTCCATCGGTGTCATTGAACACTACTATAGAGGGTATGGAGAAATCATTGACGAGATGGCGCGTGTCCTTAAAAAAAATGGCTTTCTTTTTATTAGCTTTCCTTGGATGTCTCCCCTCCGAAAAATGAAGGCTAAATTAAACCTTTATCCTTTATGGGAAGAAAAGCTAGAGTTGCAAAAAAATTTTTACCAGTTTGCACTGAATGCAAATTGTGTGAAAAAGAATATAAAAAAAAGAGGCTTCATCTTTATAGAACAACACTATTTAGATGGCACCAAAGGCATTAAAGATGAATGCAGCATTACAAAGCCCTTGCTTCAAAAACTATACGATTCTCCTCGTCCTGTAATGCGAGCGTTGAATTTTTCCCTCTCCCTACTTTCTTCAAGAATTACCAGCCATTCCCTCCTTTGCATTTTTCAAAAGGTTTAAGCATATATGAACCCACTAAAATTTATTCTCAAAACCTTGCTTATCACTGATAATTTAACTTACCGTCTCATCTCTCAAATGGCAGTGAAATATAATCATAATGAACACCCCAAGCACAGGATTATGCATTATCATCAATTTTTCCTGAACAATATTCCCCAGGGCAGCAAAATTTTAGACCTTGGTTGCGGCAATGGAGCTCTAACACGCGACCTTGCTCAAAAGGCAAAATATATTTTGGCAATTGACCAGAATCGAAAAAGTATTATCTGGGCTAAAAAAAATTATAATGCACCTAATATAGAATATCGAGAAAAAAATATTATCAATTTTACAAATCACCAGAAATTTGATGTGATCATTTTATCCAATGTCTTAGAGCATATCGCAGAAAGAGTAAATTTCTTGAAAAAAATTAAAAAATTATCTCCTTGTATTTTGCTTCGCGTGCCAATGTTCAATAGAAATTGGTTAACCCCTTATAAAAAAGAAATGGGCATAGAATGGCGATTGGATAAAACTCATTATATTGAATACACGCTCACCTCTTTGCGCAATGAATTAAAAGCTGCAGGATTAACCTTTAAAAAACATTCTATTCAATTTGGAGAAATATGGGCAGTCATCCAATCAAAATTCTAAAAGACCTCATTACTAATTTTAAAATTAAAGAATCTAAATCCCTCTTTTATATCGCGGAAAATACCGACTGGATTATCAATAGAATGGGTCAGGATATCACAGAAAACATCAAAAGTCTACAACTCTTGCAAGCACATACTACTACCACTACCTGGGGACTAAAAAAACAAATCATCCACTTCGGTTCTCTCCCTACTTTCTTTGCTCAGAAAAAAATAGGCAAACCTCACCCTTCTAATAAAATCATAGTGAGTTGTTTTCATCTTATACCTCACGACTTAACATTAAAAAAGCTTAGAAAAGCTGCAGCCTACATAGATTTTTTTCATACCTCCTGCCACTCTACTAAAGAAGAACTCTTAAAACTTGGTGTACCTGCCAGTAGAATCGTCACTATTCCCCTCGGTATAAATCTTCATCTCTTTAGGCCCATATCTACTTCCCAAAAGCCAAAACTACGGAAAGCCTTAGGCCTACCACAGAAACAACTCATTATTGGCTCTTTTCAAAAAGATGGCATTGGTTGGGGCCAGGGTCTAAAACCCAAACTCATTAAAGGGCCGGATATTTTTTTACAAGTGGCAAATGCACTCAAAAAATACAAACCCTTTATTCTCCTAACTGGCCCTAGCCGCGGCTATGTTAAGCAAGGTTTAAAAAAAGCGAACATTCCTTACGCTCACTTTTATCTCAAAAATTATGTAGACCTAAGAAGGATGTACAATGCCCTTGATTTATACCTCATTACTTCGCGCCTTGAAGGCGGGCCGGCAAGCCTTCTGGAAGCCTGGGCAAGTGGTATACCTACTATCAGTACAACCGTAGGTATGGTCCCCGATATTACAGAGAATGAGAAAAATATTCTATTAGCCGCCCCTGGAAATGTTTCAAAAATTGTTAACCAGATAGAAAAGATTATGAAAAATAAAAACCTCCAAACAATAATTGTAAAAAATGCCATAGCAGAAGTCCAGAAGTATAGCTGGGAAAATATTGTAAAAAGATATTACCAAGAACTCTACGCCAAATTAATATGAAAAAATCGTATAAAATTGCTATAGGAATGAATATCCAAAAAGGACCTTTTGGCGGAGGTAATGGGTTTGGCCAAACCTTAGTAGATTTTCTAAAACATCAGGGGATAATGGTGGTGCACAGCTTGAAGGATCCTGACATCGATCTTATTCTCTTAACTGAAACACGGCCGTGGCTCAAAACCTGCGCCTTTGACACTAGTGCAGTTATAAAATATCTCCACAAAAAAAGAGATACCTTAATTGTACTCCGCATCAATGAATGTAATGAAAGAAAAGGAGGAAAAATTAAGCTCTTGAACAAGTTTATTCTTCAAAATGCAAAATGGGCTGACCAAGTGATTTTTATTTCCGCCTGGCTTCAAAATCTATTTCTCCGCCCCGACCCTAGCTTAAAACATAAATCCACCGTGATTTTAAATGGAGCAGACGAAAAAATTTTCAACCCTCTAGGATACAAAAAGTGGGAAGGTAAAGGCCCCTTGCGCCTTGTGACCCATCACTGGGGCGCACATTGGTACAAAGGTTTCGATGTTTATTTATACCTCGACCAACTTTGTGAAGGAAAATTAAAGGACAAAGTGCAATTTACTTTTATTGGTAACCTCCCTAAAAATATAAGATTCAAAAATACTAATGTTCTGCCACCCAAAATGGGAAAAATACTAGCCATGAAATTAAAAGAAAATCATATTTACCTCACTGCCTCTATAAATGAACCTGCGGGCATGCACCATATTGAGGGAGCACTCTGCGGCCTGCCTCTTCTTTACCGAAATAGTGGTGCCCTCCCTGAATATTGCCAAGGTTATGGAATTACCTTTCAGGGGCCCGAAGACCTTCGGCAAAAACTGATGATCCTATCCAAACAGTACAGTGATCTAGCAGATAAAATGTCAGCTTATCCCTATACCGCAGAAAAAATGAGCCGTCTCTATTATCAACTTTTCTTAGATTTATTGCAGAACAAAAAAAATCTTTTACAAAAAAGAAATTCAAAAAATAGCCATTTATTATCCCATCAAGTTTTGCAAAAAATATTGTATCTCCAAGAAAAATGTCTAATCAATATTTAACTTCTTCATACCTCAATAAAAGAAGATGGATCTCCTACTGGTATCAAATCCAAGAAATTTCTAGCCTCCAAGGTGTACATTCTATTTTAGAAATCGGTCCTGGCAATAAAATTGTGGCCGATACCTTTTGCAAAATGGGGTACTATGTCAAAACCCTAGACCAAGATCCTCAAACCCAACCTGACTTCGTTGCAGACATCAGGAATAAACAGAGATTTCCTAAAGAAGATTTTGATTTAATTTTATGTTGCCAGGTTTTAGAACATCTCCCCTTTTCTAATTTTGTCCCCATCCTTAAAAATCTCTATGCCCTGACCCAAAAATATCTTCTCCTAAGCCTACCTTACACTTCCTATGGCACCTTTAAGCCTTTCTTACACGTCCATCTTCTCCCTTTCCTAAAACCAATCTCCTGGGCTGCTATCTTCAACCTATTTCCCCGTTCTCATATCTTCAATAGTCAGCATTGCTGGGAAATTGGCAAAAAAGGATATTCATTAAAAAAAATTTTCAAGGATATTGAACAGGGTGGATTTAAGATCGTAAAAAAATATCCCATTCCGGAAAATCCTTACCATTATATGATTGTATGCAAAAAATAGACTGGATTTTTGAATTAAAACAAAAAGTGCCCCAATTTTTGGAAAAATTAAAAGGGAAAAAAATTCCCGGTTTTTTCCATTATTCCTTATCTAGCGATCTTTATGATGAAAAGTTGAACTGGGGTCTAGCTAACACAACCTTTGCAACCAAAATCTATGCCACTCTAAATCTTCTAGAAGGTCTATCAATGAAAAATAAGCAAACAATGATTGATTTTATCAAGGGTTTCCAAAATCAAAATGGCACTATTTCTGATCCTCTAATTAGAAAACTCGCTTGGAAAAAAAATTTATTACTCACCCTTAAAATAAAAAACCTCAATAATGTATTTGGACAAGAAACAATGCGTGCTGAAACAAGGCAAGCAATCTCTAGTCTTAAAATTTTCAATACAAAACCCGATTTTCCTTTTCAAAAATTTCCTCAAACTAAAAAGGACATTGAAAAATATCTTAATAAATTGAACTGGCAAAGGCCTTGGCATTCAGGAAGCCAATTCTCCCACCTCTTATTCTTTTTGGAAAACAGCGATTTACAAAACAAAACCGAACTAACTAGTGAAGCCATACAATGGATTAATACACTACAGAATCCTAAAGATGGCTGCTGGTATCAAGGCAATCCTTCCCCCCAAGAAAGAATAAATGGCGCAATGAAAATTATTACTGGTTTGCAAGTAACCGGTCATCTTAATTTTAAATACCCTGAAAAAATTATTGATTTATGTCTGGGCTTTAATCAATACCAACAAGCCTGTGATCATTTTAATCTAATTTATGTTTTGTATCATTCTTGTCGCCTTGCTCAAGAAGCATACCGTATTGCTGAAGTTAAACAATTTACCAAACAAAAATTGAGAATTTATTATCACTATTATTATCCAGAAATAGGTGGTTTCTCTTTCTGGCCTCATAGGGCTAATATGTACTACTACGGCGCGAAAATCACCAAAGGGTTAGACGAACCAGATATCCACGGTACCTGTATGTTCCTTCAAGGGATTAATCTCACTGCCCAAATTTTAAAGATTAATTCAACATTGCAATTTCAAGAAGTGGTATTATAGAAATTATTATGAAAATCCTATATCTTTTTGCTGATTCCACTGCCCGAAAAGAGATGTTACATTCAGATTACAATACCCAGCATCTGTATGGCCAAGATTACGCTACCCGATATGGCTTTTCTACCCTGGATGATTTGGATATTTGCGATAGAACTGAAAATAATCTCTATGGTAAAATTGTAGACTTTATTTTCAATAAAATCTGTGTTAGTCTAGGGGGTTGGGGTGGCTCTTGGCACAAAGTTTTCAGCTTGAAACAAAAAATCGCTCGAGCAGATATTATCCTCTCCACAGCAGACAGAGTGGGTATTCCCTTGGTGTTTCTTCAATATCTTAAATTAGTTCCCAAGAAACCCGTTATTTATGTAAGTATTGGTCTCTTTGAAAAATTAAAAAAATTGAAACCGCATCGGCTTGCCCTCTATCAAAAAGTATTTGCACAAAATGTGCAAAAAATAATTTGTTATGGTTATGTGGAAAATCTGAAACTCAAAAAAATTTTTGGTGAAGCAAAAGTTCAATTCATTCCTTTTGGAGTAGACACGCAATACTTTCAACCTCAAAACACAGAAGAAGATAATTATTTACTCTCCATTGGTAAAGATCCTAATCGAGATTTTGATCTTTTATTAAATATAGCTCGCTTCATTAAAGAAAAAATTCTACTAATTACCAGCAAAGCGAGAAAACAAGAAATTGAAAAAAGATGGAAGGTTATACCCCATAATGTTTCCATTGTTACCGATGTCCCTCTTTCAAAAATCAGAGCATCTATTTCCCATGCGAGACTTGTTATCCTGCCAGTTAAAGAAAATTCTTACTCTGGAGCAACCACCACTCTTCTCCAGACAATGGCAATGGGTAAAGCCGTAGTGGTAACTAAAACCGGAGCGATTAAAAAAGGATACCACCTGGAACATAATAAAAATTGTATCCTTGTACAGCCAGGAAATAAAAAAGAACTATTGCAAGCCATCCGCTATCTTTTAAAAAATGTATCATCCAGAAAAAATTTAGGAGATAATGCACGCAAGACCGTCCAAGAATATCTTTCCTGGGAAAACTATGTTCATAATCTATTTTCTGTGATCAGAAAATCCCTATAAATTATGCAATCTGTAAACTGTGCTTTGTGTGACTTTAACCAAACAAAAAAATTTCTTGCAGGTAAAGATTTAATCTATAGTTTGCCAGGTAAATTTCAGCTTGTTCAATGTAAAAATTGCGGTTTAATCTATATCAATCCCCAACCCGACCTTAAGGAAATAAACTTGTTGTATCCCCCAGAGTACACTGCACATCAAAAACTTCCCAAGGAAAAAAAAATTGGACAGAAAATAAAAAAATATTTAGGATTTCAAAAAGCCACCTTTAAACTGGTACAAAATAAGGGTAAGGTTTTGGACATTGGTTGCGGCTCTGGCCAATTTCTTAAATCTCTCCAAAACTTAGGCTGGGAATGTTATGGAGTAGAAACATCTCTACTGGCAAGCCAAAGGGCAAGAGAACTAGGTTTAAATGTTTCTACTGGCGATCTACTTGCCACTTGCTACCCTACGAACTTTTTTGATCTTGTTGTCTTAAACCATACCTTAGAACATTTGCCTCACCCCAATAGAATTTTAGAAGAGATACATAGAATCTTGAAACCCAAAGGGTTACTCCAAATTTATCTCCCTAATATTCAAGGTCTAGCGGCTCAAATTTTCCGACGCTACTGGTTTAACCTTGACCTCCCCCGCCACCTCTATCACTATACCCCTGACACTCTAAAACAGATGTTGCAAAAACACAGATTTAGAATTTTCAAAATAAAATATGTTAGCAGCACCAGCGGCATCCTCGGAAGTCTACAAAATTGGTTATCAGAAAGAAAGGGATGGCATAAAAATTTTAGAAAGAATAAAACTCTATGCCTTGCAGTTAAACCTTTAGTAAAATCATTAGATCTTTTGAAATTAGGGGATAGCTTCTATATCTACGCCTTAAAATAAATAATAGAACTCTTCCATCTTCACCTTTAATAGAATTAATATTAACTCATAAATGTTAAGAAAAACTCGCCAATCTGCTTTTCAAGAAAGGGATAACCTCTGGAAAAGATGGAAAATAAAACTTACTACCGAGCCCAATTTAAAATTTTGGCTTTACCGATTGAAATGGCATCTTGCACCGCGATTCAAAATCACAACCCCTTTCCCTACTAATCTGGATATTGAAGTTACTAATCTCTGTAATTTACGATGTGTGATGTGTCCCCATGGCTTTGATGATCCTCAAATGATTGCCTTCCATCAAAAAAATCTAGGTTTTATTGATCTCCAACTAGTAAAAAGAATTATCGATGAAGGTATGGCAAAAGGCCTCTGTGCAATTAAATTCAACTGGCGAGGTGAACCTTTATTGCACCCCGATCTCCCTGCAATGATCAAATATGCCAAACAAAAAGGCATCTTGGAAGTAATGATTAATACTAATGGCCAACTTTTAACCCCGCAAAAGGGAGAAGCCTTAATCAATGCAGGCTTAGATAAAATTATTTTCTCATGCGATGGTGCAACCAAAGAAACCTATGAAAAAACAAGACAAGGGGCCGACTTTGAACATTTTATTCAGAATATAAAAAATTTTATCACGATCAGAAACAGTAAAGGGCTAAAAAAACCACTAGTTAGAATCCAAATGGTAAAAATGGATTCTAACCTTACCGAACTCAATGACTTTATCAAAATGTGGCAACCCCTTGTGGATTCCATCACCACCCAAGATTATACTGAACGAGGAGAGAAGACCAAAAGATTATCTTCTGCCCCCAAAAGTATGGATAGATTACCCTGTCCCCAAATTTGGCAAAGGATGGTAATTACTTGGGATGGAAAAATAGCAATGTGCTGTCGGGATTGGTTTTTAAAAAACATTTTAGGAGAAATTAAGAATCAAAGCATCCAATCTTTCTGGAAAGGAAAAAAATTAAACAAGATTCGCCAGCTGCATCATCAGAAAAAACTCTCTAAAATTAATCCTTGCCGAGAATGTACTCTTAAGGAAACTTTTTATTGGGGTAAAAAATAATTTGGTCGAAACTTTATGAAAGATATTAGTAAACAAGACTTGGACAATAATTTAAAGCGGGTTATCTCTGCTCCTAGACAATTCCGTATCAAAGAGAAGGGGTGGAGTTTAAAACCAAACGATTTTATGGTTATAGCTGGACCCTGCAGAGTAGAAACAAAAAAACAGATGATTACTGTAGCTAAAACAATGTGTCACAATCATCTGAAATTAATCCGCGCAGGTGCCTATAAACCCACCACCTTTCCAGCCTCTCCCCAAGGTTTAGGTGAAAAAGGCCTTGCAATTATTCATACAACTACCCATCAATACGATTTAATCAATGTTTCCGAGGTAATGGCTATTAACCAAATCCCGCAAGCAACACAGTATCTAGATGTCTTTCAGATTGGTGCAAGAAATATGCAGAATTATAATCTATTGGCTGCCATTGGTAAAACCCACAAACCCGTGCTCCTAAAAAGGCATCCTGGTGCAAGCCTCCGAGATTTTCTAGGTGCTGCTGAATGGCTCTTATCCTCTGGCTGTCAAGATTTGATTTTATGCGAACGTGGCATTACCGCGCCTTACACCCACGACCCTCAAGCACGTTGGTTATTAGACATCACCATTGTTCCTGCAATTAAAAGAATCTGTAAACTACCTATCATTTTAGATGTAAGTCACAGCTGCGGAGTAAGAGAATTTATCCCCTCGCTAGCCGCTGCTGCAGCTGCTTCTGGAGCAGATGGAATAATGATCGAAATTCATCCCGAGCCTGACAAATCTAAAAGCGATCCCCAACAAACTATAAGTTTAGAACAATTTTGTAATCTACTGGAAAAGATAAAAAAAATCTGCCAAGCTCTGAACAAAAAAGTTGTCTAAAGTTCATGCCTTTTCCCATAATCTTCTTTTAAAAAGTACTCTTTCAAACGGTTTAGAAATTAAAACATTAAAAATTCAATAGAAATTAGATATTAGACAGTAAACTTCCACGGACTTACGCCCGTGGAATCAAGTAAGGTATATTGAAAATTGGAACAATGAAATTCAATAATTCTCAACTCACAATTTATAAGTGAAGCTCCACGGGCTTACGCCCGTGGCATCTTTCTGTTGGGGAATTCTGTGGAGCGAAACCCCCCACCAGAAAGCCACCATTCATCCACGGGTTTACACCCGTGGCTTTCTGGTGGGTTGGGTAAAGAATTAGGAAATCTATGAAGAAACAGAACGTCATTGCCCTCATTCCTGCCCGAGGACAATCTAAGGGCTTATCTCATAAAAATATTCGTCCCCTAGGTGGAAAACCCTTGATTGCTTATGCAATAGACGCGGCTAAAAATTGTTCTACTATCAACAGAATAATCATCTCTACTGACGATAATCAGATTGCTAAAATTGCCAGAAAATATGGAGCAGAAACTCCTTTCCAGAGACCTAAAATATTATCTGGTGATCTTATGCCTACAGAACCGGTTCTGAAACATGCAGTAGAGTGGCTAGAAAAAAATGAAAATTATCACCCTGACATTGTGGTTTTTTTACAAGCCACAGATCAATTCAGAAAAAAAGGATTAGTAGAAAAAGTAGTTAAAAAATTACTTCAACACAAAGAATTGGATTCGGCTTTCATAGCCACTCCGACCCACAAAAACTTCTGGCGAAAAAAAGATAAAAATTGGGTACGTTTGGCCTCTAATATTCCTTATGGCGGCCCTAGGCAAACACGCGAACTGATCTACCGAGAGGACACTGGTCTTGCCTGCGCAACACGAGCGCATTTTATCAAACAAGGCAGGAGAATCGGGGACAAGGTTGAGATTCTTTATAATGACCCCAAAGCACCTTTCATAGATATTCATAATGAATTTGATTTGTGGCTAGCAGAAAGAATTTTGCAAAAATTAAAAAAAGCTAAGCAAACCGAGCAATATGAATTATAATCCTGGCGAAAAAATATGTTGTATTATTTGCGGATCAACGGATTATCAGATTCTGTTAACGCATCACTCTGACCCCCTAGTTCAAAAGTTAGGCCCCAATCAGCATCAAATCAGAATGCTGATTTGTAAAAATTGTGGTTTAGTTTTTCAAAATCCTCAGCCAGATTCAAAAACACTCGCGGATATTTATTCTTACGCGTTCAGAGCCAAATCCCCTTCGGAAAAGTATTTTCGTATTATCTACCCTGATGCCAAGGAGAAAATACAATGGCTGAAGAATTATCTCCCTTCAACTAAAAGATGTAAAGTATTGGATATAGGCAGCGCTGCTGGCATCTTGTTAAATATGTTCAAAAAAAATCAATGGGACACCTTTGGCATAGAACCTTCCTTATCATTCGCAGAATATAGTAGATCTAAATATGAACTCAAGGTTAAAACAGGTCTCTTCCAAGAAGCAATATTTCCTGGAATAAACTTCGACCTTGTGGTCATTTCTCATGTTCTAGAACATATATCTGACCCCATTAATTTTCTTAAAGCTGTTGCTAAAAAAATCAAAGAGGATGGCTATCTTTTTGTAGAAGTACCTGACATCCGCAGGCCCAAAATTAAAGTTTTATACTCCAGCTTTTTTGCGGCTACGCATCTTTTTCTCTTCTCGCCTAACACCCTCGCAATGGTCCTCGCTAAAGCCGGATTTAGAATTATTGCTCAAAGCAATGCAAAAAGAGGTTTCAGGGTGCTAGCAAAAAAAATTAAACCACAGGAAAAATTGCATCTTATTTATGAAAAAGATGACTACAAAAAAATTACCCGTAATATCTCCCTCTGCCGGGCACAATACCTAGCCACTGTTGCCAGTAAAAAAATGGTTTCCAGATTTGGTCGAGGGCTAGTTTTTAAAATCCTTGGGATAAGACGTGCACAACATTTCATTACAGCATTAAAAAAATGACCCAGCAAAAACAGAAAAAGATTGTTCTTATTGTAGCAGAAGAAAATGAGGTGAAAAAATCCTTAAGGATAGCCCGGAAATTGTCTTTGAAAAATGAAATTCTATTCGGTTTATACCGCTTCGAGCTTAAAAAGTATTTTGCCCATCAAAATCTATCTTATCTAATCCTGCCCGAAGCATACTTAACTGCAAAAAATATTGACCATATTGACCATTTATCCTACCAAGTCTCAAGAAAATGGTTTATCCAAAACAACAAAGATCAAACTCTTTATAGAGGTATCTCCTTGGGAAAAATTTTACAAGTTCCCGTATTTTTTTACCTCAAAAAAACCTTGGAAAAAATAGAGATGTTACGATGTTTGGTAAAGCGGAATGGAATAAAAGAGCTGATTTTCTTTTCCGACCCTAAAATATTTAATCCCTTTATTTATACATTAAATATCCCTACTAAATTTTACCGACTACCTTCTTTATCTATTGGGTGGAAAAATATTCTGAAGTTTATTTATTACCACGGCTATCTGGTTTATCTTACTTCTTACTTGGGAAAATTCATCAAAAAGATAAAATCTAGTAAAAGTCTAAAACATTCTCCAAGAATATTATTCTTTTATGATAAAGGCTTCAAAGTCTTGGAACCAGTACGGCATATTGCCAGCCGAAAAAAGGAAAAATTGTTTGAAATTCTCACGACAGGAGATCCTAAAATAGATAATCATCTTAAAGAGAAACCTATTTCTTATTCAACTCTAAATTCCGATTTAAACCTTGAACCATTTTCCTTCTTTGAAAAAATATTTTGGCTAGAAAAAATCTGGCGAAAAAAAATTAGGAATCACCTAATATTAAACTATCATGGTACAAATTTAAATATCAAAAGTCATGACTTGAAGAATCTCTGGCAAAGAGCAGGTTTCTCCCATTTGTGTTATCTGGAAGCAGCGGAAAAATACTTCAGTCGTCAAAAAAAACTTAAATCTGTCGTTGTGCCGCAAGATGTTTGGCCTTTTGCAAAAACCATTATCCTTACTGCTCAAAAAAATAATATATTTACTTTAGTGGTCCAACACGGTGTAACACTGGACAAAGAATATTACAAAATCGCTTATCTTCCTCTCACAGCAGACAAAATTGCTGTCTGGGGTAAAATAAGTAAAAATTATTTTCTCCGTAACGGAGTACCAAAAAATAAGATTAAAATTACCGGCTTTCCTGGTTTTGACCGGCTTATACATCCTAAGTTTAGATTCAATCATTCTGAATTCTGTAAACAATATCACATTGATCCTAAAAAGAGACTTGTCCTTTATATCACCCAAAATTTCTCCGAAAAAAAGAAGGGAATGATTTTTGAAAATATTCTGAAAGTTTCTCGCGCCTTGCCTCAAATATTTTTTATCGTCAAGCTTCACCCAGCACCCGAAGAAACAATCTCCTTCTATTCCTCTATTCTCCAAGAAAAAAAATATATCCCCAAGAACATCCTTTTTTTAAAAGACGAAGACACCCTAAGCTTAGTGCAAATCTGCGATTTACTAATTACTGTTCATTCTACTGTTCACCTGGAAGCTACTCTCTTAGATAAAGATATTATTATTCTAAACTTTGACCATGATCCAGAACTTGCTATTTCAAAATATAAAGCAGCTTTAAATATAGATAAAAGTAACCAACTAGCGAAGAGTATTCAAAACATTCTATATCATCCAAAAATACAGCAGGAGTTGCAAAATAATCGACAGAAATTCATTAAGGATTATACTTTTAAAAATGATGGCCGAGCCAGCCAACGTATTTGGATACTAGCAAACAATGGATTTATTCCATCCTTTTCAAAAGAAATAACAAGAGAGCGAAATTAATTACTTGAGTAAATATAGCACTCATTATCGCTCCCCAAATGCCATATAAAGGTAGCAGAATTAAAAGTAAAAAAATCTCCGCCAAAGGAGACGTAAATTTTACGATATAAAGTTCTTTCTTCCTCATCTTGGCTGCTAAAACAGCTCCCAAAGGCACTTGAGGAATCATTATCAAGATTGCAATTATGTAAAATTGGGAATAAGGAATTGCCTCGGTATAAGCAGGAAAGAAAAATTTGAAAATCCAAGGAGCTAAAATTATATAAAGACCTCCCAAAGGAATAATCATAAGAAAGAGCTTGGTAATTTTTTTGAATAAAGTAGCCTGGATAGCTTTTAGGGGCTGTTCACTGAATTTGGGTAATGATAAAGGAAAAAGATTTTTAAACAGACTACCAATATTATCCACAGGAGCAAGGGCTAAAACATAAGAAGCTAATGATACAGGACCTAAAAAATACCATAAAAGAACTTTATCCGCTTGGGCGCTTACCATCCCCATTATATTCATTATACTTAAATGTTTACCATAAGAGATGGTTTCTAAATCCTTATGATGAGAAAATGATTTTTTAAGGGTTGCTAAAAAACAAATTAAACGTAAAAAGGTATAAGAACAAAAATATGCCAAAAGAATTAGGACGAGATTTTTAGTTAAAATTAAAGTGATAACTAGGATTATCACTGCCGCTACACGGACTAAAATATTGTAACTAGCCCGCATCCTGAAGAGTTTTTTTCCTTCCCAGAAAGATTCATAAATGGTTAATGAATCCATAAAGGGTAAAAAGACAGCCGCAATCAAAAAGCAAAAGATCAAAGTAATATTGTGATTTAAAAAATAAAATCCAGCGAGGCCTAAACTCACCACCCCTCCTAGCACGCCCCAACGCAAGCGAGTCCCCAGAACAGATGCCAACACCCCCTCGTTTCCTTGTGCCACTGTCCTAACAATTGCTGTATTCATACCCGTTAAGCTAAAAACAGATAAGATACCTACTAAGGATAAAACATATCTGTAAACCCCGTATGTTTCTTTGGGCAAAAGATTAGCAAAAGCAATGGCGAGTATAATGCCAGCAAGGGAAGTCACTACCTGCTCCGCAGTCAACCAAAATCCGCCCTTTGCTAAATAAACCATATCAGTCCGGGTATATTTCTCTGACCAACGCAAAAAATTGTAAATTTTCTGCTTTGAGTTCATATTTAAAATATAACAATTAAAACCTTGTTAAGCAATGCATTATATGAATATTCTTATTACAGGTGCTGCCGGATTTATCGGTTCGCACCTCGCCGAAAAATTACTCGCTGAAGGACATAGAATTGTCGGCTTGGACAGCTTTGACAACTTTTATTCGCCCCAAATTAAAAAAAACAACCTTGCAATCGCGAACCAAAACCCTCATTACACCTTTATTCAAGGAGATGTTTTAGATGCAAAAACTTTAGAAAAAATCTTTAGAAAAAATCATTTTGATTGGGTAATTCATCTCGCCGCTAAAGTAGGTGTCAGGTCCTCTTTGGACAAACCTCTAGAGTATGCAAATACTAATATTAATGGTACTCTGAATGTTTTAGAGCAGGCACGAAAAACAGAGGTCAAAAATTTTATTCTTGCTTCCTCGTCTTCAGTCTATGGTGCTACATCCCAAATCCCTTTTACAGAAAATGATATATGTCAAGAACAACTTTCACCATACGGCGTAAGCAAAAAAATAGCCGAGCTTTATTGCTATGTTTTTCACAAAGTTTATCAAATCAATATTGCGTGTTTGCGTTTCTTTACAGTCTATGGTCCGCGCCAGCGGCCGGATATGGCAATCCGTCAATTTACCAAACTAATCGAAACACATCAAACTCTTTCTCTCTATGGAAGTGGTCAATCGCAAAGAGATTATACCTATATTGATGACATTGTGAAAGGTATTATGAATACTATAAAATATCATCAGGGTTTTGAAATCTATAATCTGGGCAATTCCCAAACCATTTCACTTTCTGCCCTAGTTAGCTTACTTGAAAAATCTTTAGGCAAGAAAGCAAAGATAAAAAAACTGCCCATGCAAGCCGGCGATCTTCCTAGAACCTGGGCAGACATTAGTAAAGCGCAAAAATTATTACATTATCAACCCAAAACGGATATTAAAGAAGGCATTAAAAAATTTATTCAATGGTATAGAAAAGCGAAAAGTATGCCCCGTACCAAAGCGAAGCTTTTGGTACGGGGTGAAAAGCGAAAAACGTAGAACAAACACCTTATTCACCGAAGTTTTACACTTTTAGCTTTACACTTTTTTAATGCCTCTTCCCTTACTATCTTCTCCATTTTCTTCCTTAGCCTTTGCACAATCACATAATTATAGAAAAGCAAACCAAAAGCAATAATAAAACCCGAAACCATAAATAAATCCATTGCCCGAATTAAACCCAATTCTTGAAGAAAAAAATTCGTAGAATGGGGAAAAATAGAAATAAAAATCAAAGCGAGCCATAAAACCTCCCAAAAAATCAAAACCCCGAGGGAAAACTCCCGGCGCTTAAAATAAACAAAACTAAAATAAGCCATAAAGATACCAAAGAGCGCACCGAGAATTTGAATACCTAAGAAAGTAGTCATAAGTTGAATTTTTAATTTTTGATTTTTAACTAATTTTTCTTTGCTTAATTTTTATTGCAATAAAACAATAATTTCAATAATTCAATAAAAATTAGCCTGCCCGCTAGCCTTGCTGCCGCAAGGCAGCATAGGCAGGCGGGCTAAAAATTAAGAAATAAAAATTAAAAATATTAACTCTAGAATATTCTACGCTCAATTATTTTAGCCAGAATTTTGAACCCATCCACAATCGTCGTCCCCTTATAACGATCATAATAAATGGTTTGAATCGGGATGGCGGCGCAACGCAAATGCAGCTGCAAAGCATTAAGTAGCATCTCTGTTTCCACCTCATATCCCTGGCTGCGCCACTGAATTCTAGGGTAAACCACAGCACGAAGGCCACGAAACCCGCACTGGGTATCAGGTAAATTAAAATTATAAAAGTAACGAATAAGCCCTGAAAAAATTTTATTGCCAAGAAGCATGGAAAACGGCATTTTATGATTTAAATTCCGAATCCCAACCACAAAATCATAACCATTCTGAATTGCTTTTACTAATCGCGGAATATCCTCTGTTCTATGCTGACCATCTGCATCCATAAAAACCAAAATCCCTGCTCTTAACCTTAAAGCCGCCTCCACTCCTGTAGTCATAGCTGCTCCCTTACCCAAATTCACCCTGTGCTGCAAAGTAATCACTCCACTTTTTTTTGCTACTTTGAAAGTATCGTCTTGCGATCCATCATCCACCACAATAATATTAGGATAATATTTCTTAGCCTCTGTTAAAACCCCCTCTATTCTTTGCGCTTCATTGTAAGCGGGAATAATAATAAAAATCTTGTCTTGCATCTTATTTTTAAATGTCCCTTCATTTTACACAAATTTTGTATTTTTGTGTAGAGATAGGTTTTAAACCCGTCTCTACTGCATAACAAAAGAGACCCTTATTAAAAGGGTCTCTTTTTATCTTCAAAACTTTTGATTTATTATGGAGGTCCCCCAAAATTCTAAAAAGAATTTTGGGGTTTATTTATTCGGGGTCCCCCAAAAATTTTTCAAAATTTTTGGGGTTTATTTTTTACATACCCATTCCCCCTGGAGGCATTGCTGGCGCAGTCGGTTCTTTTTCTGGAAGATCTGTAACTACTGCTTCTGTGGTTAAGAACATACCGGCAATGGAGGCAGCATTTTGGAGCGCAGAACGAGTCACTTTTGTCGGATCAACAATACCGCTCGCAATTAAATCTTCAAATTTATTTTTTTCCGCATTATAGCCAATATTACCCTTTTCTTTTCTCACCCTTTCTACAATAACTGCACCTTCTTTACCGGCATTATAAGCAATTTGTTTTAATGGTTCAGTCAATGCTTTGTAAAGAATCTTTGCGCCTGTTCTTTCATCACCTTTCATCTTTTTAATTAAATTAGCTAAAAGGGGCATCGTCCGAATTAAGGCCACGCCACCACCCACTACAATCCCTTCTTCAACCGCAGCTTTAGTTGCCTCTACTGCATCCTCTACCCGATGTTTTTTTTCTTCTAATTCAGTTTCTGTAGCGGCACCCACTTTAATAATCCCAACACCACCAGAAAGATGGGCTAACCGTTTTTGTAATTTTTCCCGATCATAATCCGAATCGGCGCGTTCAACTTCCAATTTTATCTGTGCGATTCTCTCCTTAATCATTTGGGATTTACCCTTGCCTTCAACAATAGTAGTATTTTCTTTAGTCGCAATAACTTTGCGCGCTTGACCCAAGTCTGTAACCTGGGTATTTTCTAATTTTAAGCCCAGATCCTCGGAAATCACTTTCGCACCAGTTAAAATTGCAATGTCTTGCAGCATCTCTTTACGACTATCTCCAAAACCTGGAGCCTTCACTGCTAAAGCATTAAAAGTACCGCGCAATTTATTCACCACAAAAGTAGCTAAGGCCTCGCCTTCAATTTCTTCAGCAATTACCACCAATTCCTTCTTGCCGGTTTGAGCTAGCTTCTCTAGAAGGGGCAAAATTTCGTTAATTGCAGCTACCTTTTTGTCTGTAATTAAAATGTAGGGATTTTCAAAAATCGCCTCCATCTTATCAGCATTAGTTACCATATAAGGTGAAACATAACCCTTATCAAATTGCATCCCTTCTACAACTTCTTTTTGTAAACCAAAGGTCTGTGATTCTTCCACCGTAATTACGCCGTCTTTACCCACCTCTTCCATTATATCCGAGATCAGTTCTCCTACGCGAGGATCTTGTGCCGAGATTGTGGCCACCTGTGCAATTTCGCCTTTGGATTTAATCGGTTTGGAAGACTTCTTTAAAACTGCGACAACTCCCTCTACTCCTTTTTCTAAACCACGTTTAATGGCAATCGGATTTGCACCGGAGGTGATGTTCTTAATTCCGGCATTGACCATACTTTGCGCAAGTAAAGTGGCTGTAGTAGTGCCATCGCCAGCTGCATCATTAGTTTTCTCTGCCACTTGCTTCACTAACTCGGCCCCGATATTTTCTAATTTATCAGGTAATTCAATCTCTTTTGCAATTGTCACACCGTCATTAGTAATTGTTGGAGCTCCAAAGCCTTTATCTAAAACTACATTGCGGCCTTTAGGACCCAAGGTTACTTTAACTGCATTAGCCAATTTGTCCACGCCGCGCTTTAACGCTTGGCGCGCTTTTTCATCGAATTTAATTTCTTTCGCCATATTCATATAACGTGTAACTTATAGCTTATCTGCCTGGCGGCAGACAGGTAACTCAAGTTTTTTAAAGAGTTACAAGTTAATAAGTTACAAGTCTTAAGTTTATTTAAGAATTGCGAGGATATCGGATTCTGAAATAATTAGCACCTCTTTACCCTCAATTTTAATCTCATTGGGACTGTATTTGGTAAATAAAACCACATCCCCTTTTTTAACCGTCATTGGAGATCTTACACCGTTCTCCAAAAATTTGCCTGGACCTACAGCAACCACTTTCCCTTTCTCGGGTTTTTCTTTTTCTGCAGTATCTGGTAAAACAATCCCACTTTTAGTCTTCTCTTCAGCATTAAGTGGTTTAACTACCACCTTGTCATCTAAAGGTTGGATAATCATACTTTTTATTTATTAAACTTAATTTTAAGTAATAATTAATAATAAAGGATTAGCAGACCCCTGTCAAGAGTGCTAAACTATTTTAGCAAAATTAAATCTTTTGTCAAGGGTATCCTGATAAAATACTCTTGCATCCTCTTCATGAAACTTTAAAATCTGATCCGAAATAATCACCTTGGTATTCGGCTCTCCAGCCACACTTTTAGTATTATGCGACATTTTTGCAAGCTGTAGCTTTTTTAACACCTTCTCTATTCTCTGGCCAAGACTAGAAAGTAATAAATATTCTACGCCTTGTTTCCAAATCTTTCTGAAAAAGCTATATGGAATTACACGCCTCCCTACTCCCGCATAAGGAATATAACGAGGAAGATATTTGCGAATCCAATTATTTTGAGAGAAAAAAAATCCTCCCTTCCCTCCATCATAAATAGGACTCATGCAGCTAACCCAATAAACTAGATAAGGATCATTAACTGCGCCATTTTTCCCCCTCAAAGCTAATTTGTTTAAACTCAAATAATCATCCGTTAAATAAAAAGACAAGCAAATGCGATTGGCAATTCTATGATGATGCCTGCGTAAACCTAACAGAGAGACAAGGATAGTAATTACAAAACGAGTAGTCCACATTTTTCCTTGTTGAACTAAAACTAAAAAATCAATATCACTTTTTTCGTGCGCAGTGTTGAAAGCTACAGTATTACAAACTGCAATCATCCTAACAAAAGGTATATAAGATAAAATACAGATAGCACGGCGCGCTCTCTTCCATTTCGGTTGAGAAAAATTATGTGCTCTCCACCTTTTTACCACTAGATCTTTGCGGCCGACCAAAAAATAAAACCCATTTAAGCTTGCAACCATTGGGTCTTTCTTAAGTATATCTTCTATATCTTTAATTTTTACTTCGGATTTTAAAGGAAAAATATTAAAGCAATATTGCCAACATTCAAAAAGAGTCAAGGGCTTACCAATAAGATCAAAGAAGGTGAGGGTGTATAAAATG
>CAYWOB010000010.1:2873-23701 GCA_964459815.1 uncultured Candidatus Saccharibacteria bacterium | reverse complement strand
GGATAACCGTTTGTCAAACCGGGACAAAAATTGTATAATTATTTAGCAGAAGAATTTCGGCGATATAATATCTTGTCAAATAAAGGACTTATCTATCCAAAGAGCCAACTCCTAATTTTGTGGGGAAATTTTGGATTTTAATAAGATCATTATGGGATTACTGGCAAAATTAAAAAAAAGAAGAGAAAAAAATAGTTATGCCCTAGCCTTGGATATTGGTACAGCAGTGGTCAAGGCTTTAATTTTTAAAGTGGATTCTAAAGAGGGTAAGGGTTATGTTGGAGGAGTGGGTCGCGCTAATCAGGCTTTTGGTGATATGCAGTCAGGTGCGGTTACAGATATTGCTGGCGTCGTTACGACTTGCGAGAAAGCAATCCAGGAAGCAGAAAAAGAGGTGGGTCTTCGTCCGACGCAGGTAATTCTAGGTATTGCTGGCGAACTCGTCAAAGGCTCCACTACAACGGTACATTATGAAAGATTGAAGCCTAAAACAAAAATTGATTTGCCAGAACTTAAAAATATTTTACATAAGGTGCAATGGAAAGCTTTTGATAAAGTAAGAAAACAGCTTGCTTGGGAAACAGGGCATGCCGAAATTGATGTGAAATTAATTAATGCTGCAATTGTGGATGTCAGGATTGATGGCTATCGGGTCACCAATCCTTTAGGTTTCCAGGGCAAAGATGTCTCCATTGGTATCTTTAATGCTTATGCTCCCTTAGTACATTTAGGCGCGCTCCAGACCATTGTCGCAGAATTGGATTTAGATTTACTCTCCATCGCTGCCGAGCCTTATGCGGTAGCGCGTTCCTTAGGGCTTGAAGATGCGCCAGAATTCTCAGCTATTTTTCTGGATGTTGGCGGCGGGACAACCGACATTGCAGTTGTGCGCAATGGAGGCGTGGAAGGAACAAAAATGTTCGCTCTTGGCGGCCGTGCTTTTACTAAAAGAATCTCTCAAGAATTAGGGGTGGGATTACCTGAAGCAGAGGAACTCAAAATTAAGTATTCATTAGGTCAGTTGGATATTGGGAAGTTGAATCGTATTAAAGAAATTTTGGCTGGTGATACGCGAGTATGGGTTTCAGGGCTGGAACTTGCCTTATCAGAATTTACAGAATCTGATTTACTCCCCTCTCGGATTCTACTCTGCGGTGGCGGTTCTCTTTTACCTGAAATTAAAGCAAGCATCGTGAATCCTCGTTGGTCAGAAAATCTAGCTTTTGCTAAACTACCTCAAGTGAGTTTTATCCATCCCGAAGAAATAGTTAATATTGTGGATCAGACTGGTAAACTTACCCAGCCCCAAGATGTAACGCCTATGGCGCTTGCGAATTTAGCCTTAGATTTAGCAGGCGAAGAAGGGGCAATGGGTGGCATTTTAAGGCGCGTGGTAAGAATGATGCAAACGTAAAAAATGTAAAAATTAAAAATCAAAGTGTAAAATGACAGTTCAAAATCTTAAAATTAATTAAGGTTTTTGGGAATTAACCATTTATGGTTTCAAAAATGGAGTTTATAGATAAAACATAGTTTTGAAAGGAAAAATCCTGAATTCCCAGAATACTTTTTATATTTTTACATTGTCATTTTGATTTTTGAATTTTAAATTTTGAATTTTCTTTATGAAGACCATTTACATAGATATTGATGAAGAAATTACAAGTGTTATTGATCGGATTCGAAAGATTACTGATCGAGAGATTATTTTAGTTATTCCCCAAAGAGCCCTTCTTTCCCAAAGCCTGGTTAATTTAAAACTTCTCAAAAGTCAAAGTGATATTCTAAGTCGTAAAATTATCATTGTTACCGCTGATCAATTAGGAAAACATCTTGCTACCCGCGCTGGCTTGGAGGTTAGAGAAAAAGTAGGTAATCAGGCAGTTTTGACTACTGAAATTGAAAAACCAGCAGGGGGAGAGAAGGTGAAGTATGTAACATCTAGAGAAGAGAGACATACATCATCTTCTCGTCCTACGAGCCCCTTTTTATCACCTGACGGAGTAGCTGCTGTTTCTGTTTCGGATATTGTGCGGCGTGCTAAAAGTAATAAATTTTATCCCCTCCAACAAAACAATCGTCCACAGCGAAGATTGTCTAGAAAATCTCGCTCTTCTATATTCGCCTCCTCTCCTCTCAAAAGACCTATTGGTCGAAGAAAAAAAAGGTCTCAATCCAAGACAGTCAGACTCTCTTCACTTTCTGCAAAAGTTGGGTTGGGATTTATTGGTTTTAGTATTATTTTAATTCTAGTAATCATTTTTTTAATTCTACCTAAAGCTACAGTTACAATTGTTCCTAAAAGTGAACCTTTGAGCGAGAATGTTAGTTTGGTGGTGAAAACTGATTCTAATCCTGTTGATAATTTAAAGGAAGGAATAAATGGCCGGCTGATTATTTTAGAAAAACAAGATACACAAATTTTCAAATCCACAGGTAAGAAGCAAGCTCTGGAAAAAGCGCAAGGAGAGGTTACCCTTTACAATACCCTCGGCGTGAGCCAGCTTCTTGTAGCCACTACTCGTTTAATGTCATCAAATAACATTTTGTTTAGGACAGAAAGCCAAATAGTTATTCCCCCCGCCTCAGTTTCTGCTGAAGGTAAGGTTGTAGCGGGGAGCGTCAAAGTTCAGGTAATAGCGGACCAAGCTGGTCCTGAAGGTAATATTGGGCCGTCAGATTTTTACATCGTTGCCTTTTCGCCTGCCAAACGAGAAAAAATTTATGCGAAAAGTAGCGATGCATTTACAGGTGGGATCTCACGCGACATACAAGTGGTGAGTCAGAAGGATTTGGATGAAGCGCAAAAAACAATTGCGGACAGCCTTGTGGCCAGTGCTCGCACCGAAATCAACAATAATTTGCCTAATGGTTTTACCTTGTCTGACGGAGCATTTGTTGATGAAATAACAGAAGTGAAAAATAGTAAGAAGGTGGATGAAGAGACGGATACATTTGAAACCACTGTGAAAATTCAGATGAAGGCGATTATCTTTTCTCAAGAAGAGGCGCGGGATGCAGCTTTGCGCAGCGTTAGTGGTCTTTTGGGGGCTGATAAATATATTCTTAATCTTTCTGCGGATGGGGTGAGTTATAAATTGGAAAGCATTGATTTTAATGAAAAAAAAGCCTTGTTGACTGTCCATTTAGAAAAAGAAGCATTTTGGAGAATCAATGACGGCGAGGTTAAAGAAAAAGTTGCTAGTTTAGATGAGCAAGAAGCCTTGACCTATCTGCAATCATTGGCAGGTGTCCAAGAGGCAAGGGTTCATCTTTGGCCTTTTTGGGTTCACAAAGTTCCTGCTCTGGAAAAAAAGATAGAAGTGCAGATTGTAGATAAATTGCCTTAAGTAAAATGATGGCCATAAATTTCAGCATAATTTAATTTTTTCATAAAAGGTATTGCTTCTTTATTTTTTTGGTTATATAATACACTCACATCTTTATCCTGTTAAATAATAATTTTTTGAAATAAATTTAACGGGGTTTATGCAAAAATCCCTTGTCTTTTTTAGTATTTTGTGTTAAGCTAAATAAGCTTCTAAAAAAGGCTTCTGTGCTCTATGATTAAGTCTAAAAAGACTTTTCACAAAAAGCATTATGTATCTTCCGCTAGAGCGCCAAGGAGAGATGCGATTGAAATGGAGGGAATTGTTTCCGAGATCTTGCCCTCTACAACCTTTAAGGTGAAATTGGAAAATGGTCATGAAATTTTAGCGCATCTTTCAGGTAAAATGCGGCTAAATAGGATTCGGATTATGCCAGGTGATAGGGTTCATATAGAATTAAGTCCTTACGATCTTTCTCGCGGTCGTATTGTTTACCGCTCTCTATAGTTTTTAGAATTTTTAGATTATGAAAGTTAGACCTTCTGTAAAAAAGATTTGTAAAAAATGTAAAATTGTCCGGCGAAGAGGGCGGGTTTTTGTGATTTGTGAGAACCCCAAACATAAGCAAAGGCAAGGCTAAGGTCAGTTTAAAGTTCAAAGTGCAAAGTTGAAAGTTTCGGAAGTTTTATCACATTTTTAACTTTTAACTTTTAACTTTTAACTTTTCACTTTTTATTATGGCTCGTATTGCCGGTGTTATATTACCCCCTCAAAAGAAAATAGAGATTGGTTTAACCTATATTTATGGCATAGGGCATTCTTTGGCTAAAAAAATTTTGAAAGAGGCGCAAGTGGAAGCATCTAAACGTGTATCTGTTCTTTCCAGTGCAGAAGAAGGAAGGCTTCGGGAAATTATTGAAAAAAAATATAAAGTGGAAGGAGATTTAAGAAGGATTGTAACCACTAATATTAAACGTCTCAAAGATATTGGAAGTTACAGAGGAATGCGACACGCAAAGAATCTCCCGGTCCGCGGTCAACGTACTCGCACTAATTCGCGAACAGTGCGAGGTAATATCCGTAAAACAGCAGGCAGTGGTCGTCGGCCAGCTGCAGAGAAAACATAAAATCGGAATTAGGAATCAGGAATAAAAGAGCCTTGTAGATTATACCATCATTACCAGAAAGTTAGGCAAGGAATTAAGATAAGTACTTCATTCCTAATTCCTGATTCATTATTCATTATTCCATATTATGGGCAAAAAAAAGATTAAAACAATTGAATCTAATACTGATTACGATATAGAACAAAAAGCTAAAATAGGTACTCCCGCTATAGGAGGAAAACGTAAAAAAATTCGGAAATACGTACCACAAGGGCAAGCGCATATTTATGCTACTTATAATAATACCATTATTAGTTTAAGTGATTTGCATGGTAATGTAATTGCCCAAAGTTCAGCTGGACGAATGGGGTTTAGAGGAGCAAAGAAATCTACACCTTACGCTGCTTCGCGCATAGCGCAAAATGTTTGTGAAAAATCCCAGATTTATGGTTTAGAAAAAGTGGATGTTTTCTTAAAAGGGATTGGTTCGGGCCGCGAAGCGGCAGTACGAGCACTTGCGGCTAATGGTTTGACTATTCTTTCCATCCAAGATGTTACGCCGATTCCTCATAACGGTTGCCGACCGCGCAAGGCAAGGAGGGTATAAAATAAGCGTAAAGCTTAAAGCGCAAAGTGTAAAATTAAATTATATACTTATTGTGTTTTACGCTTTACACTTTTCACTTTTAGCTTGTATAATTTATGGCAAAATCATTAGGTCCTAAATGCAGACTTTGCCGCCGCGAAGGAGTAAAGCTTTTCTTAAAAGGGTCGAGGTGTTTGAGTCCTAAATGTGCAATGGTGCGCAAGAATTATATTCCTGGCAGGCAAGGTCCTAAAACCTCCGGTGTTAGGCTATCGGAATATGGCTTGCATTTACGCGAAAAACAGAAATTACGCCGCCTCTATGGAATCTTAGAAAAACAATTTCGCCGTTATTACCAAAGGGCGAGTCAAAAAAAAGCCGTTACCGGCGATGTTTTATTTCAAATTTTAGAATCAAGATTGGATAATGTTATTTATCGTTCTCAACTAGCCAATTCCCGTACTCAAGCAAGACAATTAGTGAATCACGGATTTTTTCTAGTTAATGGAAAAAAGGTGAACCTCCCCTCATATGAAGTGAGGGCAAAAGATAAAATCGCCTTGACCCCCCAGGTACAAAAGAATAAATATTTTAAAGAGTTGAATTTGTCTAGTCAAAAAGGAGCAGTTTCTTGGCTTATGGTGGAGCCTAAAACAAAGTCTATTACGGTTTTAAGAAAACCAGGCCGGGGAGATGTGGATCATTCTGTAGATATGTCTTTGATTGTAGAATACTATTCACGTTAATAATATTATAAAAAGAACTCATAAGACTTAAAGAGAATAAAAAATACCTTAAGTCTTTTAAGAAGTATCTTTTTATTAATCAAATAATATGGAGGAAATCCAATTGCCGAAAAAAGTAGAAATTATTAAATCCCAGGGAAATCGGGCGACTTTGGTAATTGAGCCTTGTTTTCCAGGTTATGGCTTAACCTTGGGCAATGCTTTACGGAGGGTATTGCTTTCTTCTTTGTCAGGAGGAGCCGTAACTGCAATAAAGATCCAGGGGGCAGATCATGAGTTTTCCAGTTTACCTTTTATAAAGGAAGATGTGGTAGATATTATTTTGAATTTAAAGCAGTTGAGACTTAAAGTGCATAAAAAAGAGCCTGTGAAGATTATATTAAAGGTTAAAGGCGAAAAAGAAGTAAAAGCAAGTGATATTAAAACGGGAAGTGATGTGGAGATTATTAATCCAAATTTACACATTGCAACCTTGACAGATAAAAAAGTGGAATTAGAAATGGAAATTACAGTAAGTCAAGGAAGGGGATATAAACCAGTAGAACAGAGAGAAGGGGAGAAGCGTGAAATTGGTGAGATTGCTGTGGATGCAATTTTTACCCCTATTAAAAAAGTAGCTTACAAAATTGAAAACATTCGAGTAGGTGAAATGACCAATTTTGATAAATTAAAGATAGATTTAGAGACCGATGGTACTATAAGCCCGAAAGAAGCTCTGGAAGAAGCAGCCAAAATTTTAGTCAATCATTTTTCCTGTCTTGCCGGTTTAAAGTTAGCCAAAGCTAAAAAAATAACTCAAAAGTCTAATAGCCAGGTAGAGAGAGGTAAAGGAAAGAAAACGGCTTCCGAAGAAGGAGTTATCCCTCTAGAGGATTTACCTTTGGAGGAGTTAAGATTTTCTACGCGAACTCTGAACGCTCTTAAGAAAAAAAGAATTACCAAGGTCAAAGATTTAGCCAAAATGACCGAGGGAAAATTAGTCAAGATTCCTGGTATCGGAGATTCGGCACGTAAAGAAATTAAAAGAATCTTGGGCCGAAAAGGAATTTTATTAGAAGCCGAGAAATAAAAGTGTTTTATTATGCGTCATTTAAAAACAGGAAAAAAATTAAAAAGGACTCCTGACGAAAGAAAGGCTTTGCTTCGACAATTAGCTAATTCTTTAATTTTACATAAACAAATTGTGACGACCATTAGTAGGGCGCGAGCAGTGCGACCTTTGGTAGAAAGGCTTCTAACCCGTGGGAAGGGGACAAAAAGTTTAGCCAACCGACGTTATATTTTACGATTTTTAACAAAGGAAGCAGCAGGGAAAATTTTTCAGGAATTAGGTACGAAATACAAAGCGCGCCCCGGTGGCTATACCAGAATAATTAAACTTTCCCCCCGCAGTGGTGATAACGCTAAAATGGTAAAGATGGAATTAGTGTAATTTACAAAAATGGATAATCAAAATAATAAAATTCAAAGAGATTGGCATCTTATTGATGCTAAGGATAAAATCCTCGGTCGTTTAGCAGTTGAGGTTTCTCTTCTCTTAAGGGGTAAAAACAAACCCCAATTTGCTCCCCATCAAGATCGAGGCGATTGGGTAGTAGTGATTAATGCCTGTCAAATTAAGGTTACGGGCAAAAAAGCCGAACAGAAAAAATATTATCATCATAGCGGTTATCCTGGCGGTTTAAAAACAGAAGTATTTAAAAATGTTTTTCGCCGTGATCCCTCTATTGTTTTAAGAAGAGCCGTGAGAGGAATGCTACCTGTTAATAAATTAAGAGAGCCAATGTTAAAACGATTAAAAATTTTTGCAGATCAGCAACATCCATATCAGAATAAGTTTACTTCTATTAAAGATAAGTAATATTTATGCCGAATTCTAAAAAAACCAAGGTTATTTCCAGAAAAAAGAAAAATAAAAAAGAAGTGAGGATTAAAAAAGAAGCCTCTTTAAAGGCAGGAGGGAAGAAAAAAGAAATTAAGATATCTTCTGGAAAAGGATCGCGTAAAGGGCGTTATTTTTATGTTGTGGGCAGGCGCAAAGAGGCAGTAGCACAGATTCAACTAAGGGTGGGCAAAGGCAAGATCACTGTTAATAACAAAAATTATTTAGAATATTTTTTAGAATCACGTTTACAGAAAATCGTACGTGAAGCCCAAGACTGCGTTGGTAGAGGAGAAGGGTTTAATTTAGAAGTGAAGGTCAAAGGGGGAGGAATTAAAGGCCAAGCCGAGGCTGTACGCCATGGCATTGCACGGGCCTTAGTCCTCTTTGAACCTAATTTTCGGAAAAGATTGAAGAGGGCCGGTTTCTTAAAGCGTGATCCGCGCCAAAAAGAAAGAAAAAAATATGGGCTCAAAGGAGCCCGTCGTGCCCCCCAGTTTTCTAAGAGGTAAAGCTCTATGGGCTTATCCAGCCTTCACAGCCGAAGCGGCTGGCTTTAGCGGAGGAGGCAAGGCGAAGAGGGTACCCTTCTTATAGCTCCGAAAGGAGCGAAGGAAGGAGGGTAAAATTTTAATCCTCAATCAGTTTCATTTTTATAATTTTTCTTTCCCCTTGATCATTTTGGGAAAGTAAAAAGATGCTTTTGGTGTCTTTGCTCCAAACAAGTTTTGTATCGAAAAGCTGGGTATTTTTAATTTCAGTAATATAATGTGTATTCATTTCTGATGCGGCATCCATAAATTTTAATTTTCCTTCCGCTGTAAAAACAACATATTGTGATCGTGGCCACCATCCAATATTTTGCAGCACTCTACTGTCTCGCGTTAAGATCATATTTTCTTCATCCCTAAGATAGTAAACCCCTATTTGATGTTCATTAAAATAAAGCAATCTTTGTCCATCTGGAGACCAAACAGCATCTAGAACTGCCGAGGCAATTTTTAAGGTCAATCCATTTTCTATGAGATAAAGATTATTATCTATAATGACAGCAGTTTCTTTTGCGCCAGAGATAATTTTGTACTCTCCTCTTACTGGCAGGGAGGCAATTACTTGACTGCGATTAAATAAGCGATAGTCTTGAGCAACTAGCAAAGCATTCGTTTCGTTTTCCTGAATCCAGAATAGACCATAAGTATTAGGCGTATAGGTTTGAATATTTTTTTGAAGTAATATAGCCTCTGGTTTTTCAAGATCTACCTCATAAAGATTATTTTGGCTTAAAAGAAAAAGTCTTTGACTACTATCCGTTTGCCAGTGCACCTCATTGATCGGTTTTGTAAATAGACTTCCCAAATCTTGAATCTTCAAAGAAGTGTTAGGTATGTCATTAGCCGCAAGACTTAAAATGCCATACCTTTTTTGATTTTGCTCTTGTCTTATTAAAATTACTTTTTGGCTATCTGTTGACCAATTAAATTCATCAAAATAGATATTGGAAATTTTAAGATTTTCTTTAGTATTAAAATCAAAAACCCAGAGACCCTTATTCTCTCCTTGGCTAATATTATAAATCATTTTTTTCTGATCCGGGCTCAAGCTGAAATTATCAATTTGACCAGTTACTATTACTTCTTCGGCAATTTTTTCTGGGAAGAGAATAATATGGGTAGCTCCCGTCACAAGCTCAGGCTTTACAGTAAGAGTTGCTTGCCAATCTTGATAGCCAGATTTGGTAATTTTTAATGTATATTCCTTGGGTTTTAAGCCATCAATCTTTGTTGGGGTAAAATTTTGATCAATCTTATTATTAAGATAAATATTAGCCCCCTGCGGAATAGTTTTAATACTAATTGTACCGGTTTTGGTGAATTTTAAGTTTTGGAAATCAAAACGATACCCTTTTGCATAAAAGCAAATTAAGGGGGCGGCTAAAAGAAAGAGAAAAATAATTAGGAATAAGAGAAAACGACGAAAAAAGTAGGACATAAAATAAAGCTAAAAGCGAAAAGTTAAAAGCTAAAATTTAGAGAAGAGTAATAAGTCAATCTACTATATTATAGCTTATTTGTCAAAATGGCGAAATTTATTCTTCAAGGCGGAAAAAAATTAAAAGGTGAAGTCAGTGTGCAAGGAGCAAAAAACGCTGCTACTCCTATTCTAGCAGCGAGTATGCTCATTCAGGGTAATACCATTTTAGAAAATATCCCTCATATTTTGGATGTAGAAAAAACGAAACACATTCTGGAAAGATTGGGTATGGAGATTGCTAATGATTTCCCAAATAATTCCGTGCAGTTGAATGCGGCAAAGGTTAGATTTCGAGATTTAGATTTTCCCGAGGTGCGGCAGATGCGTTCCTCTATTCTTTTAATAGGACCACTCCTCGCGCGCTTTGGGAAGGTGAAAATTCCTCACCCTGGCGGTTGCCATATTGGTGCAAGGCCTCTAGACACGCATTTGGACGCTCTACAATCTTTAGGCGTAAAAGTCCATCGCGACAAAGATTATTATTTTTTGGAAGCGAAGGCCTTACGCGGCGCCACCGTAGTTTTGGAAGAATTTAGTGTCACTGCCACCGAGAATTTAATAATGGCGGCAGTACTTGCGCATGGCAAAACCGTAATCAAACTTGCCGCTTGCGAACCTCATGTTCAAGATTTGATTTGTTTTTTGCGCAAAGCTGGAGCGAAGGTCAAAGGGGCAGGCACGCACACCATTGTAATAGATGGCGTCAAGAAATTACATAGTGTTCAGCATAAAATTATTCCCGATATGATTGAGGCGGGAACCTTAATTATTGCAGGTTTAATTACGGGTGGTACGGTGAAAGTTAAAGATCTAAACCCTACGCATTTAGAAATCTTTTTGAAGAAATTAAAAGAAATGGGTGGCCGGATTATTGTGGGCAAAGATTATGTCCAAACCCTGCCTTCGCTACGTCTGCGAAGTGTAAATATCCAAACCCTTCCTTACCCTGGTTTTCCGACTGACCTACAAGCGCCTTTTGCTATGCTTCTAACCCAAAGCCGCGGTACAAGTCTTATTCACGACCCAATGTATGAAGGAAGATTGAAATATCTAGAAGAATTAAAAAAGATGGGTGCGAAAATAGAAATTCTAGACCCTCACCGTGCCAGAATTTCTGGGGGAGTGAAACTTCGCGGTCGCAAGATTACGAGTTTAGATTTACGTGCCGGCGCAACCCTAATTTTAGCAGCCCTTGCCGCTTCTGGCCGATCTATAATCGAACGCGCCGAGGAGATTGACCGAGGATACGAAAGAATTGAAGAAAAGTTGAAAAGTCTAGGTGCAGAGATTAAAAGGGTGGAGTAAAGTAACCCCTCCCTGACTTCTGCCGAGGTCCTCGAATTTCTCCCCTTTCCAAGGGGAGATAAAAGAGGGGTTTTAGACTCTCCCCCTGCCCGAGGGGGAGGCGGAGGGGGTGGGAGTTAATACCATTCCCTTATCACGAAGGTTTCTTTCCAAAATGGCTAATTTCAGCCATTTTTTGGCTTAAATAAGCCAAAACAACCTACAAAATAATTTTGTAGATTTAGAAATTCAAAAAAGACAAGAAGAAATTTTGTCTTTTTTGTTTAACCATTTTATAGAGACGCAAAATCTTGCGTCTCTACTATACAACCCCCCTTACCCCCCTTGTCCTCCTTCGCGCGAGGCTTCGGTGGGACGCAAGTTAGGGAGGGGATTTTTTTAAAGTCTCTGTCACAAAGTAGATGGTTAATCTTACAAGTGTTTGTAAAATTGTCTCGCTATGCGAGATCTGGCAAAGCCAGAAAAATTTGTAAATTGAAAATTCTCTTTGACTCCTCATTTTCCGCTATGCTATAATCAAAGCGTAAAACAACAAAATTTTTAAGTTTTTCACTTTACAATTTTCGCTTTACGCTTTTATTATGTTTACCAAACATATTGGCATTGATCTCGGCACCGCAAATACCCTTGTCTGGGTGCCGAAAAGAGGAATGGTTATTAACGAACCGACTGTAGTGGCGGTTTCTTTGGATGATAACAAAATTCTAGCCGTGGGATTAGAAGCCAAGCAAATGCTCGGTCGCACCCACGAAGATATTAAAGCTTCCCGGCCGATGCGCGATGGCGTGATTGCAGATTATCGAATTACTGAAACAATGTTGCGTTATTTTATTAATAAAGCAACTGGCGGGGTAAGATTGTTGCGGCCGGCAGTGATGGTCTCTGTACCCGTAGGGATTACTTCCACCGAGAGAAGAGCAGTAATAGATGCTACAATGAACGCAGGCGCAAAAGAAGTTTATCTTATTAAACAGCCCGTAGCAGCGGCAATCGGAGCGGGTATTCCAATTGGCCAATCCGTGGGCAATATGATTATTGATATTGGCGGTGGAACGACCGAAGTGGGGATTATTTCTTTAGGAGGAGTAGTTACTTCTAATTCTGTGCGCGTGGCTGGCAATAAGTTTGACCAGGCGATTATGGATTATGTGCGAGCCAAGCATAATCTAGCGATTGGCGATGCGACGGCAGAAGCCGTAAAAATTAAACTCGGCAGCGCTTTGCCTCTTGTAGAGAATAAAAAAACAGAGATCCGCGGCCGCGATATTGTTGGCGGATTACCGCATAGTATTGCCATTACCTCTAATGAGGTGACTGAAGCGATTCAAGATCCCCTGCGGGAAATTATCAATGTGATTAAATCTGTGCTTCAAAAAACACCGCCCGAACTTTCTGCTGATGTGATTGATCGAGGAATGGTTCTGTCCGGTGGCAGCGCCCTTTTGCGCAATATGGATCAACTCGTCAGCAAAGCAATCGGCGTGCCCTGCTATATTGCCGAGGACCCTTTGATGTGTGTTGCCCGCGGTACTGGCATAGCCTTGGAAAATTTGGAATTGTATAAACATAGTATTTTATCTAGCAAAACTTAAAAGCGTGTTCGATAATTGAATCAAACGCAACCTTAAATGAAGATTGTTTTTTGTTTTAGTTTTTTCTTGAAAAACGGGTAATATTAACCCGCACTTTTTTTATTTCTAAATTATGTTATAATAAACCCAGCCTCCTTTTGAATATCCAACGCTTTGGGGTGGGGCGAAGAATGGTAATTTTTCCGTAGATGTTTAATATTCTACTAAGAGGAGGCTGGGTAAAGAAGATATGGCAAACCAGCAAAAGAATGTTTTTTCAGGCATTATTGGCCACAAAATCCAGCTTGAGATTTTAAGCCATATTTTAGCGCAAAAAAATTTTGCTCATGCTTATCTTTTTGTAGGTGATCCTCATCTTGGGAAAAGAATAATTGCCGAAAGGTTTATTGCGGGAATTTTGAATTTGGAAAATCAAGAAAAGATTAATGTTCATCCCGATGTAAAAATTATAGAAGGAGAGAAATTAGTCACCATTGATGAAATTAGAGAATTAAAGCACCATCTTAACCTTGCCCCTTATTCTGCTTTTTATAAAATCGTCTTTCTCCCTTGCGCAGAAAAAATGAATCGGCCAGCGGCAAACTCTTTTTTGAAACTTCTGGAAGAGCCCGCAGGCCAAACAATCCTGATTTTAATTGCTCCTTCTATTAAAGCATTGTTGCCCACCATTGTTTCGCGATGCCAGATTTTTAAATTTTATCGTGTTGCCATACCCTCCATTGAAAGTTTCTTAAAAAGAGCAGGAGCCTCGCCAGAAGAGGCCCGCAGAGAAGCCTATCTTTCTCAAGGCTGTCCAGGGCTATCTATGGCTTATTTTCAGAATCCTGAAGCAGTAGAAAGAGAAGCAGATTATGTCCGTGATTTAATTAAATTAAAAAATGATTCCTTGGCTAAACGTTTTATCTTTGCGGAAAAATTTTCTCATGAGGCTAAAGTTTTAGAGCAGATGTTAAGGCAATGGCTTCGTTTTTACCATGATATAATTTTAGCAAAGAATAGCAGCCTAGATTTAGTAAGTAATCCTGATTTTACCCTTGAGATTAAGAAAGCCAGTGAAACCTACTCTATGCAAGAGATTTTATCTTTGATACAGACGACGCAAATGATTTTACAAAATTTAAAATTTAATCTTAATAAACGTTTAGCTCTAGAAACATTGTTAATTAACATCTAATTTTTATGGCCCGAAAATCGTTCTTTCTTTTATTTCCTATCGCTCTTCTTTTCTTGGGTCTAAGCCTGCCTAGTTGTTTCCAAAAAAAACAGGCTGGAATTTTGCGCTCTGATGATGGAGGTGAAACCTGGGCTTTCAAGGTAAAAATTGATGAAAAAAATAATATTTCTGCTTTAAGTATTCTGAAGATTATTTTTGATCCTACAGATCCGCAGACACTTTACATAGGTTCGCAAGGCAAAGGTATGTATGTTTCTCATAATAACGGGGACACTTGGGCGAGGACAAAAATTACTGTAGGAGATGTTTGGGATATTGCTATTGATTCTAATGATCCTAAGATCATCTATGCGAGTGTGTTTTCAGCAGGGTCGGGTCGGCTCTATGTAACACGTGATGGTGGGGAGAATTGGGAAATGATTTTTACTGATGCCATTGCTGGTCAGCCTATTTATAATGTTGTAATTGATTGGTATAATCATAATAATATTATTATTACGACGGGTTGGGGCGGAATTTTGAAATCAGAAGATCAGGGCAAAACTTGGGCTAAATTATCAGAACTAACAGGGAAAGTAGGAAGACTCCAAGTGGACGAACAAGATTCTCGATTAATGTGGTATGTCACCTCTATCGAAGGTATTTTTAGGAGTGAAGATGATGGTGTTACTTGGACTGAAATTGCCTTAGAAGGTTTAAAGCCTTTTCCTGGCGCATCGGCGATTTATCAATTAGAAAGGGATAGGGAGAGTAATACTTTTTATCTTGCGACGAATTATGGTTTATTATTAAGCACAGATCAGGGCAAAACTTGGACACCGATTAAAACCTTAACCCCGTTTGCATCTTTACCTGTTATAGCTGTGGCCGTGAACCCCCAGAATCCCAAAGAATTATTTTTTGTTGCAGGAAATACAGTTTTTAAATCAATAAATGAAGCCGAATCTTGGCAGGTACGCGCGATGTATACGGGTGGAGTAATTCGTATTACAAAATATAATCCTGCGAATCCCAATATTATTTATCTGGGTTTAAGAATAGCTAAATAATAATTCCCTATGTTCGAACTAATATTCGAAAAATATATTCCCGAGTTTGAAGCAGTTTTAGAACATTTCGGAGAAGAATTGGCAGGAATCCGGACGGGTAGAGCCAAACCTTCTCTAGTAGAGAATCTAGTTGCCGAGGTTTATGGTTCGCGGATGCAGATTCGAGAGCTTTCCAGTATTTCTGCGCCAGAACCGAATATGCTAATCGTGAGACCTTGGGATCAAAATGTAATCAAGGATGTAGAAAAAGCGATTGCAAGTTCTTCCTTAGGTCTAAACCCAAGCATCGATGGAGATGTGATTAGGATTAAACTTCCTGATCTAACGCAAGAGAGAAGAGAGCAACTCATTAAAGTTTTAAGGGAGAAGTTGGAGCAGAGTCGGATTAGCTTAAGGCATTGGCGTGACAAGATCAGGGAAGAGGTGCAGGAAGAAGCAAAAAAAGGAGAAATGCCCGAGGATGAGAAATTTCGAGGTTTAGAAGAATTGGACCAAAAAACCAAAGAATATAATTTGAAATTGGAAGCAATGAGTGAAGAAAAAGAGGAGGAGATTAGGGGAGTCTAAACAAATTTAAAACTAAAAGCTGAAATCTAAAAATTAAGAACCGAGTTTCGAGATTTTAGCTTTTAGATTTTCATTTTTAGCTTTTGTTTTATGTTTCTTACTCTTTTTATTTTTCTCTTAATTTTAGGTTTATTAATTTTTATCCACGAGTTGGGCCATTTTGTGATGGCAAAAAAATTTGGAATGAAGGTAGAAGAATTTGGCTTCGGCTTTCCACCCCGCCTTTTTGCCGTGAAGCGCAAAGAAACGATTTATTCTGTGAATCTTATTCCTTTAGGGGGTTTTGTGAAGATTCAGGGTGAAGATGGAGGTGAGCGACAAGATCCGCGCAGTTTTGCTAGCCAATCTTATGGCAAACGCGCTCTTACCCTCGTGGCAGGGGTTCTAATGAACATTGTTTTAGCCACTGTTTTAATTTCAGCAGGTTATAAAATTGGCTCACCACAGATGGTGGAAGGCGATGTAAAAGCTAACATTAAAAATCCTAAAGTGCAGATTTTAGAAGTAAATCAAGATTCACCCGCTGCTGCCGCGGGTTTAGAGGTAGGCGATACTGTACGTGAAATCAATGGTCAAACAATCAAAGAAATAGAGGATGTACAGCAAATCATCAATATGTCACGTGGTCACGAAGCTACATTTTTGATTGAAAGAGGTAAGAATCTTATTACTTTAAAGGGTACACCGCGGGTTGATGTCCCAGCCGGTGATGGTCCTATGGGCGTAGGGCTTGTGAAAACTGCAATTATTTCTTATTCTCTACCGCAAGCAATAAAAGCAGGTGTTATAGATACTGGTTATGCAGTAAAATTCATTGCAGAGGCTCTGTATAATCTCGTCGTAAATATTATGAAGACTGGAAAAATTTCCGCCGATCTCTCTGGCCCTGTAGGTGTAGCAGTAATGACTGGCCGCGCGACTGCATTAGGGTTTGTTTACTTAATGCAGTTTACTGCTCTCCTTTCTATTAACTTAGCAATTATCAATATTTTACCCTTTCCTGCTCTGGACGGTGGTCGTCTTCTTTTTTTGGGTATTGAAGCAATCGGCCGAAAGCCAATCAATCAAAAAGTAGAGAGAATGGTAAATTCTGTCGGTTTTGCGCTTTTAATACTTTTGATGGTGATGATTACTTTTAGAGATGTAATCAGATTTGGTATAGTTGATAAACTTAAAGGTATATTTTAATCATTACTTGTTTTTAAGAAAATATCGCTTTTCATATCCTAAAATTTATGCGACAGTCAAAATTATTTTATAAAACTTTAAAAGAACTTCCCCATGATGCACAAGCTGTAAGTCATAAACTTTTTTTAAGGGCAGGGTTTATTGAACAGCTTTCCGCTGGTATTTATAATTTTTTACCTTTAGGTTATCGGGTCTTACGTAAAATAGAAAATATCATTCGTGAAGAGATAAATAATATTGATGGTCAAGAGGTATTTTTAGCAACTCTTCAACCTAAAAAATTATGGGTAGAATCTGGCCGTTGGAACACGATGGATCCCCCACTTTTTAAATGCCACGACCGGCACAATAAAGAATTGGCCTTAGGCTCAACCCATGAAGAGGTGATGACTAATATGGTGAGGAGCCGTGTTAGTGCATATAGAGATTTACCCTTTGCACTTTACCAAATTCAAAATAAATTCAGAAACGAAATGCGTGCCACCGGTGGCCTTTTAAGGGTGAGAGAATTTATAATGAAGGATCTTTACTCTTTTCATGCGTCCAAAGAAGACCTAGACCAATATTATTTAGAAGTAATCAAAGCTTACCAGAAGATTTTTGAACGTTGTGGTCTCAAAGTTTTAGTTTCTCAAGCAACATCAGGCACGATTGGTGGCGACGAGTCTCATGAATTTCAACTACCTAGTGAATCAGGCGAGGATAGAGTTCTATTTTGTCCAAAATGCTCTTGTGCTATAAACAAAGAAGTTGATGTTAATATTCATTCTTGCTCTCATTGTCAGGCTAAATTTGATGAAATTTCCGCCATAGAAGTAGGGCATATATTTAAACTAGGTACACTTTATAGTGAAAAAATGGGTGCATATTTTATAGACAAGGACGGTTCAAAAAAACCAATAGTAATGGGCTGTTATGGTATTGGCTTAGGCAGACTTATGGCTGCAATTATTGAAAGTGATTGTCATCACGATGAAAGAGGAATGGTCTGGCCTGATTCTGTAGCACCTTTTCAAGCCCATTTAATTGTTTTAGATACTAAAGAAAATTCAGTTAGAGAATTTGCAGAAGAAATTTATAAGGGTTTAAAAAATGAGGGTTTAGAGGTTCTCTTTGATGATAGAAAAGATGTTTCTGTTGGCGAAAAATTTGGCGAAAGCGATTTGATAGGCATTCCTGTGCGTTTGGTTGTGAGCAAAAAAAGTGGAGGAAAAATAGAGTACAAAAGGCGTGACACAGCGAAAATGGAATTATTGGATATCAAAGAAATTATTAAAAGGTTAAAGAAATAAGAAAAGTCTAAAACTTAAAGTTTAAAGTGTAAAGTGTAAAATGATAACTCTAGAATATTCTTATTATTTATTTTTTGCTTTGCGCTTTTAGCTTTTCGCTTTACGCTTTTAAATATGTTTAATCGTCTTTTAGGTGCTTTTTCACGTGACATTGGTATTGATTTAGGAACAGCAAATACTTTAGTCTATGTGCGCGGCAAAGGTATTGTGATTAACGAACCGTCGGTCGTAGCGCTGAATACAAAGACAGGTCAGATTTTGGCTATTGGTAATGAAGCAAAAAAAATGGTAGGGAGAACCCCAATGCACATTGTAGCTACTCGTCCGCTTGTGGATGGGGTGATTTCTGATTTCGAAGTGACTGAACAAATGTTAAAATTTTTTATTCATAAGGTACATCAGGGAATATTTACCTTTATCCCTCGGCCGCGAGTAGTGATTGGTATTCCATCGGGATGCACCGAGGTGGAGCGGCGAGCTGTAGAGGATGCCACACGTACAGCTGGAGCAAGACAAGCTTTTTTAATTGAAGAGCCAATGGCGGCAGCGATTGGCTCTCGTCTGCCCGTCCAAGATGCCTCTGGGAGTATGATCGTAGATATTGGTGGTGGCACCACAGAGATGGCAGTAATCTCATTAGGTGGTGGTGTGGTGGCGCGATCACTGCGAGTAGCCGGAGATGAATTGAATGAAAATATAATTCAATATGCCCGCGATCATTTCAATTTATTAATAGGTGAAAGGAAAGCCGAGGAAATTAAAATCGCTATTGGCTCGGCTTGGCCGCTGAAAAAAACCTTGGAGGCAAAGCTGCGCGGTCGGGACCTTGTCACTGGTCTGCCAAAAGAGGTAATAATTAATGACAGCGAGGTACGCGAAGCCCTGTCACGTTCCATCAGAATTCTAGTTTCCAATATTAAAGGAACGATTGAAGAAACACCTCCTGAACTCGTTGCGGATATTATGGATCGGGGAATTATTTTGGCAGGTGGTGGTGCACTTCTTCGGGGTTTAGATCGTCTTGTAGCGCGGGAAACCCAGATGCCTGTACAGATTGCTAATGATCCTTTGACCTGTGTGGTGCGAGGCACGGGTATGGTTTTAGAAAATCTAGACCTCTTGCGCGATGTGTTAGTGGATACACAATATAAATAAGTGTAAAGCGAAAAGCTAAAAGCGTAAAGCGTGAAATAATTAGTAAGAATATTCTAGGTTCTTATTTTATACTTTACACTTTTCGCTTTACACTTTACGTTTTCTTTATGCCTCGCTTTTTTCGTTTCCGAATAAGTAGAATTTTATTGGCAATGGGCGTGATTACACTGCTCATTTTTTTGCATTATTTAAGGATTTTACGGCCAGCAGAAAATATAATTTTCATTATTACTACACCTATTGAGAAAACAGCTTTCAAGGTAGTTAATAAGGTTGATAACTTTTTCCATCTCTTAACAGCGATTAGAAATCTTGCCAAAGAAAATGCAGATCTGGATCAAGAGAATTACCGTTTGATCGCGGAAAATGCAAAATTAAAAGAAATGGAAAATGAAAATGCATTTTTACGTGATCAATTAAAATTTCAAGAAAAGAAAGGGGTGAAGGGAATCGATGCGGATGTTATTGGACGAAACCCTGATAATCTTATTCAAAGTTTAAAAATAAACCGTGGTAGTGAGGATAATATTAAAATAGGTGCACCTGTGATTTTCGGGGAAGGGTTTTTAGTTGGTAAAGTAGTTGAGGTTTTCTCTAAAACCGCGACTGTTTTATTAATTACAGATCAGAATAGTGTAGTGAATGCCTTAATTGCGGATTCGCGGGCAAATGGCAATATTTATGGCCAGCATGGTTTAGGACTAACTATGGAGATGATTCCTCAAGATGAGATTGTGAAAGCAGGAGATGTAGTTATTACTTCTGGGCTTTCTGGCGAATTACCAAAAGGGTTAGTAATTGGAGAAATTGTGAAAGTGGAAAGCAATAGTGGCGATCTTTTCCAGAAGGCTCAAGTGAGACCTTATGTAAATTTTTCAAAGTTAGAAAAGGTATGGGTCGTAACAGATACTGGTTCTCTAAACTAAAGATTAAGGAAGAAATAAAAAGGGTTTTCTCCAATCTTTGCTTGAAATTTAAAATTTTACCTTAAAATTTAATAATGCGAAAAATTTTCCTCTTTCTAATTCTATTATTTTTGCTTTTTTTAGAATTGCTGGTAGGACCTCATTTAAATATTGGTCCAGCAAGGCCTAACTTTCTTTTAATCGGTTTTTTAGTTTGTTTTTTAACCCTGGGATTCCAAGAAACCCTGAAGTGGTATTTACCCTTTTTATTTTTTCTAGATTTCACTTCCAGTCTCCCTTTTGGAGTAGTGATTTTAAGCTTTCTTTTAGTATTATTTGTTGTTAGGATATTATCTTTAAAGTTATTTAGAGTAAAAGGTAATAGCGCAATTTTTTTAATCACCATTATTGGCAGTGTCATTTACAATTTAACCCTTATTATTCTGGTTAAATTTTTTACCCTCGTACATTTGAGCAATCTGCAGTTAGACTTACTTTACAATCTAAAGTACCTAATTTTACCCACAATATTCTACAATTTATTAATTGCACTACTAGGCTATAAAATATTAAAATATTGTTATTCCGTATTATTAAAAGCCCAAACCACACCACAGATTGAGTAAATCATAAAAATCCCAAAAGAATTTTGGAGGCCATTGAAATTAATAATAAAATGAATTTTTTTAATTTTTCTAAATCTGAATTTAAAATTTCTGAAAAGTTTCTTTTGGAGAAAGATTGGGAAGGTAAAGAAGGATTTGCGCAAGAAGATGATTTGAGGCCAGCAGAACTGCGCTTTCGTCTAGGGCGTTTGAATTTTTTAAGGTTGGTGGTGATTATTTGTTTTTTTATTTTAGGTTGGCGGGTTTTTTCCCTGCAGATTTTGGCAGGAGAATCTTATACTAAAGAAGCAGAAAA
>CAYWOB010000010.1:0-2773 GCA_964459815.1 uncultured Candidatus Saccharibacteria bacterium | reverse complement strand
GGGTTTTTTCCCTGCAGATTTTGGCAGGAGAATCTTATACTAAAGAAGCAGAAAATAATCGGATTCGTACATTAAGCCTTGCGGCTCCGCGGGGTGTTATTTATGATCAGAAAGGTGATTTATTAGTACGTAATGTTCCTAATTTTGAGGTCGCCTTTGTCCCTGCGGATTTACCACCTATTCCAGAAAGAGGAGAACTTATTAAGGATTTAGCAGGGCTTTTAGGAAAAAATCCAGCAGAAATTGAAAGTGCATTTAACGCCTCTGATCCCCATTCTTATGAACCGAAAATTTTAGTCAATAATTTAGGGCGCGAACAAGCTTTAATTCTGGATACAAAATTATTTTCTCTGCCAGGGATTAGTCTTTTAAGTTCACCCGTGCGAGAATATTTAGGGGGGGAATTAGTTTCCCATATTGTGGGTTATACCGGTAGAATTTCACCCGAAGAATATGCCACCCAAAAGGAGCAAGGTTATTTTTTAACCGACTACATTGGTAAACAAGGTGTGGAGTACTTTTATGAATCACTTCTGAAGGGTAAAAACGGCCGTGAGATTGCAGAGGTAAATTCTCGTGGCCAAATTGACAAAATTGTGGGGCAGGAAAACCCTGAAGCGGGTCGCAGCTTGCAGCTTTCTTTAGATTTGGATTTGGAAAAAAAAATTGAAGAAGAAGTAAAGACAATGCTTGCCCAAACAAAAACAGAGAAAGCAGCTGTCGTCGCCATGGATCCAGAATCTGGCCGTATTTTAGCATTGGTTAGTTTACCTTTTTATGATAATAATCTTTTTGCCAAAGGAATATCCGAGGAAAAATTCGATGAGTTCAATCGTGACCCAAATCAGCCTTTGTTTGACCGAGCGATCTCGGGTGAATATCCTCCTGGTTCCACCATTAAACCTTTGATTGCCGTCGCTGGTTTGGAAGAAAAGGTCATTACTCCTAATAAAACAATAAGTTGTCCAGGGAGCCTTATCTATCAAGGATGGGGAGGAACGATTTGGAATTTTCCAGATTGGAAAGCCCACGGGACAGTAGATGTCAAGCGCGCAATTGCTGAATCCTGCGACGTATTTTTCTATATTGTAGGTGGAGGTAAGGAAGATATTGGCATTCAAGGTTTGGGAATAGATAGAATTAAAGCTTGGGCCGAGAAGTTTGGTTTAAATAATACTTTGGGCGTAGATTTACCAGGTGAAGCAGCGGGTCTTATACCTGATATAGCTTGGAAAGAAAAAGTGAAGGGAGAAGATTGGTATATCGGCGATACCTACCATACTAGTATTGGTCAAGGAGATATTTTAGTTACCCCTTTACAGCTTACTAACTATATTGCTACCATTGCAAATGGTGGTATACTCTACAAACCTAAGATTGGATACAAGATTATTGATGAGATAGCAAAAACAGAAACAGAGATTCCTCCCGAAATTATCAGAAAGGATTTTATCAGTAGTCAAACCATAGAGACAGTACGGCAAGGGATGCGTCAGACCGTCACCAGCGGTTCCGCCCGCCTTTTAAATAGTCTTCCTGTAGCCGTAGCTGGTAAAACTGGTACTGCACAATTTGGAGCGGAAAAAGCTACCCATGCTTGGTTTACTTGTTTTGCACCCTATGATCACCCTAAGATTGCGCTTACTGTTTTAGTTGAAGGCGGCGGCGATGGTGAAAAAGTAGCCGCACCTATCGCCAAGAATGTGCTAGAGTGGTACTTTAATAAGAAGTAAGAATCAAGAATCAAGAATTAAGGGTTTCTGGAAGTAGTATCTGATTTTTACCTTGATTCTTGACTCTTGCTTCTTTATTCTAATTTATGTTCCACATTTTAGACGGTGAAAAATTAGCCCAAAAATTCATTCAATATCTTCAGAATGAGGTGAAAAATCTTCCTGCGAAACCCCATCTCTTGGTTTTAATGGTGGGGAAAAATCGTGCTTCTCAAATTTTTGTGCGGAAAAAGGGAAAGATTTGTCGTATGTTAGGAATTAATTTTTCTTTAAAAATTATACGTGCTCCCTTCTCTACAAAAAGGGTTTGTCAAATATTAGGTTTAGCAATTAAACAAAAGAAACCTCACGGCGTGGTTGTGCAGTTGCCCCTACCAAAAGGCGTTAATACAGATCAAGTTTTAAAATGTATACCCAAAGAGATGGATGTAGAAGGTTTTAATAATCACGCGATTGTCTCACCTGTAGCTTTAGGAATCGTTACGCTTCTTACTGAATATAAAATTACAATAAAAGGGCGGAAGATAGCAGTCGTCGGAGCAGGAAAATTAGTAGGTAGACCAACTGCGCGTTTAATGAAAAGATTAGGTGCCAAAGTTAAAATTTATGATCAAGATGTAAAGAACCTCGCTGGTCATCTTAGAGAAGCAGATATCATTATTTCAGGAGTAGGCAAACCCCATTTAATTCAGGGGACGATGATAAAGAGAGGAGCGGTTGTGGTTGACGCTGGCACGAGTTTACAGGCAGGGAAAATTCTGGGGGATGTAGATGTGACAAGTGCAAGGGAGAAGGCTTCTTTTTTTGCTCCTGTACCAGGCGGTGTTGGACCAATGACCGTCGTAATGCTTCTAATGAATTTAGTGGAACTAGTAAAAAAAATAAAATAGTATCTTCAAAAATAAAAAAGATTTAAAATCCTAAGGATTTTAAATCTTGGATTTACATTTTTCGTTTTTCATTTTTAGTTTTTAATTTATCGACATTATCCTCTTGACATCATTTTTCTTTCAGATTATGATGATGATAATAAAATTGAA
>CAYWOB010000009.1:19025-24417 GCA_964459815.1 uncultured Candidatus Saccharibacteria bacterium | reverse complement strand
GATTAACCTCCCAAATCTTTCCTTTAGTTATAAAATATATAGAAGAATTTCCAGAGCCGTTAGTTTACGAAGAATTAAACCATCCTATTTTTAAAGAGAGGATAGATCTCGATCATTTAACAAAGTTAAAAGAATTTTTCAAGGAAGAACAAATATCTATCTGTTTACCCTTAATGCACAAAGAGAAAATTTTTGGTCTCATTATTCTGGGTAATAAAATTTCAGGCGATGCCTACTCTAGTCAAGATATTGCCCTATTAGAAGTGCTTGTTAATCAGGCTTCTATTGCTATCGAAAATGCCTTATTATATCAAGAAGTAAGGGAATTTACCCTTCATCTACAGGAAAAAGTTGATGAGCAGACGCGGGATATTAAGGAGCTTTTCGCTGTTAAGAATAAATTTTTACATCTTGTATCTCATCAATTACGCACCCCTCTCACAGCATTAAAAGGTTATATTGAACTTTGGAATGAAAACGATTATGAAAGTATGCCTCTAGAAGAGAAAAAGAAAATTAAAAAAAATATCACTTTATCTTGTCAACGTCTTTCTGAAACTACCAATACTATGCTTGATACCTTAAATTTAGATGGCGCTAGAATTAATTTCAATTTCCAGCCCTTTAATTTAATAAAAAATATTGAAGAGACAATAGAAATTTTTAAAGATGGTTTTACTAAGAAGGGTTTAGAGTTGAAATTTATAAAACCAGAACAACCCATTCCCCTCATTAAAGCGGATCCTAAATATTTACCGCAAGTTATTCAGAATTTGATTGATAATGCCCTGAAATATACCATTACAGGTGGTTTAACTGTTCAAGTAAGTCTAATAGGCAAAACCAAGGTTAAAATTTTATTTAAAGACACAGGTATTGGGTTAACTCCAGAAGAACAAAAGATGATTTTTAAGGAGAAATTCTTTAGGGGTGAAGACGCGGTTCGTCAATACACAAGTGGCACAGGATTAGGGTTATATTTAGTGCAAAAAATAATCGAAAGACATAAAGGGAAAATTGAAATTTATTCCGAAGGCCGAAATCAAGGCACAGAATTTTCCCTCGTCCTACCTATTCAACAAAGAACAAAACAACCTTAATTTCATTCCAGAAACTCTTGATATGGGGAGATGCTTTACATCTCTTTTATTTTTTATTATAATACGATGAACTACATTTTTTTATATTCTTTTTTATCTTTATGCGTGTAGCGTTGGTCCATGACCATTTAGTCCAAGATGGCGGTGCAGAGCGCGTTTTAGCCATTTTTCATAAAATTTATCCGGAGGCGCCGATTTTCGTTTTAGTTTATGATAAAAGAAAAGTAAATCGCGTTTTTAAAAAAGCAAAAATTAAAACCTCTTTTATTCAAAGATTTCCTTTTGGTTTGAAGCATTATCAATGGTATTTGCCTCTGATGCCCCTTGCTTTTGAAAGATTCAATTTATTTGATTATGATTTAGTAATTTCTTCAGCCTCTGCTTTTGCCAAAGGTGTACTTACCAGGCCTGAAACCCTGCATATTTGCTATTGTCATACCCCCACTCGTTATCTTTGGAGTGACACTCATAGTTATACGAGAGAATTAAAATATAATAAAATTATTAAAAAATTCATTCCTTTTACTTTACATAAAATTCGTCTTTGGGATTATTTAGCTAGTAGGCGAGTGGATTATTTTATTGCCAATTCTCAAAATATTGCCCGCAAGATCCAAAAATATTATCGGCGTCGGGCAAAAGTCATCTATGCCCCTGTGGATTTAAAAAAATTTCACTTAACCGAAGAAATTGGTGATTATTTTTTAACGGGGGGAAGACTGGTGGCTTATAAAAAATTTGATTTAACTATTCAAACCTTTAATAAATTAGGTTGGCCTCTAAAGATTTTTGGTACGGGGCCAGAATTAAAGTCATTAAAAAAAATAGCGCGGCCAAATATTGAATTCCTGGGCAAGATATCGGATTTAAAATTAGCCGAAGTTTATTCTCATTCTCGTGCCTTTATTTTCCCTCAAGAAGAGGATTTGGGAATTACAGCCCTAGAGAGTATGGCAAGCGGTAGACCAGTGATTGCTTATGCGCGGGGAGGCGCTCTAGAAACAGTGATTCATAATCAAACAGGAATCTTGTTTCCCGAACAAACAGTGGAAAGTTTAACTGAAGCCATTAAGAGTTTTGAGCCTAAAAATTTTAATGCTCAACAAATCCGGAAATATGTAGCCAAATTTAATGCTGTTCTTTTTGAAGAAAAAATAAAAGTATTTATCACCCAAGCCATAACAGAATATCATCAGAAAAGAATTTCTTCTAGATTTTCATCCCCAAATATATCTTCCAAACAGATTAAACCATTACTAATATCATAAACCTGATTTTTATTTCTTGTTTTTTGTCAAAATTATGAATCTTAAAAATTTTTTTTTAGTCTTGTGGAAAGAAAAGAGTATTATCACAGGGGTAATAATTTTGGTAACAGTAGTAACCTTATTTTTAGGCTTGTTTAAAGCTCCTAGTTTTCAAACCTATCTTAACGTAGAAGTTAAAAGGGTGAACCGTCCCTCTACGGAAGACTATCAATATGATGAATATTACGCTATTCAGGCTGCCAATTTAGTTACAGACACAGTTCAAAGTTGGCTGAAGGGTAAAAGTTTTGGCGGGGAAAGTTTAGCCAAGGCAGATTTTGATGCAAAGCAGTATGAACAATGGGATAGTTTTTTAAAGAGTCGAAAGTTATCTTTTCAAAATCTGGAATTAGAAATAACCACTAATGATAGAAAAACCACTTCGCAACTTGCCAAAATTGTGAAAACAACCATTGAAAGTAGAGTCGCTAATTTAAATTTAAATTCAGAGGGTCAACCTGCCTTTAAAGCAGATATAGAAGTTGGTCCTGTAGAGCAAAAAATGGTTAATTTCACATTTTTATTTTTAGCTTCCCTATGTGGTGGTCTACTCTTGGGTATTTTCCTGGCTTTAATCTTCTTTTATTGGGAAAAATAAAACTCTATTGTTCCATTGTTCAATTGCTCAATTGTTAGCTTGTACTGATTTTTGTAATAACTAAATAGTAATAGAACAATGGAGCAATAGAACAATTGATATTGATATGGTCATTGGCATTGACTTAAGACCAATTAATACCGGTGAAAAGTCAGGTGTAGAAGAATACGCAATGAATCTTCTCTCTCACCTGTTTTTTATTGATCAAAAAAATCATTATAAGCTCTTTTTAAACTCTTTTAGTAAACCTGAATTAAATTTTCAAAAATTCAAATTATCTCCAAATGTTAAATTATATTCTTTTTCTTATCCCAACAAAGTATTAAATTCTGCTTTTGCATTCTTAAAATATCCTAAAATAGATATGATGCTAAAGGGCCTTGATTTGTTCTTTAGCCCAAATTTAATCTTTACTCGTCTTTCTCACCAATGCAAGCAAATTATTACTTTTCATGATTTATCGTTTAAACGTTATCCAGAATTTTTTTCCTGGAAAAGGAGGGCATGGCACAAATTTGTCCTACCACGTTTTGCCGCCCAGAATGCAGCGGGAATTATTGCCGTTTCTCGCTCCACGGCTTTTGATTTGGAAAAATTATATGCCATACCCTCCCCTAAAATAAAAGTAATTTATTCTGGTGTTTTAAAAAAATTTAAACCGCGACATAAAAATCATCCTTCTATAATTTCTGTACAAAAAAAATATAATCTACCATCCCATTTTATTTTATATCTGGGTACGTTGGAGCCGCGTAAAAATTTGGAAGGTTTAATTTTAGCCTTTAATAATTTAAAAAAACGCTGCAAAACTCAATATAAATTAGTAATCGCTGGTAAACCGGGTTGGCTGTATCATAATGTTTATAAGTTAGCTAGTAATTCCCCATTCAATCGTGATATAATATTCACAGGATTTATCAATGATCAAGACAAACCGTATCTTTATAATTTAGCGGATCTTTTTGTATATCCATCATTTTATGAAGGTTTTGGTTTTCCACCCTTGGAAGCAATGGCTTCAGGTATACCCGTAGTCACTTCTAATGTTTCTTCTCTACCTGAAATAATAGAGAACGCAGGTATCCTCATTGATCCTTATAATATTAATGAAATTAGTGAAGGGATGAGACTTGTTTTGAATGATTCTGATTTTAGAAATAGTCTTATAGAAAAAAGCATTGCAAGAGCAGCAGAATTTTCGTGGGTAAAGTGTGCCCGCGCTACACTTTCTTTTTTTGAAGAAATAAATAAAGCAAGCTTATGATTATAGGCATTGATGCTAGAATGTATGGCGCAGAACAAACAGGGATCGGTAATTATATCCGTAATTTAACTAATTATCTATTTACCTTCGATAAAAAAAATCAATATTTTATCTTTCTTCTAGAGCCAGAATTTTCTTCCTATATACCTCCTTCACCCCTAGTAACTAAAGTCAAAGTAAAAGCTGCGTGGTATACTTTTGCCGAACAATTTCTTTTAATTCGAGATTTAAAGCAATATCCCATAGACTTGATGCATTTCCCCCATTTCAATGCTCCTGTCTTTTATCGTCAGAAGTATATTCTTACTATCCATGATATTACTCAAAAGTATTTCCCCGGCCTTAATTTCACCGCTACTTTGCGCAAACAGGCTTATACATTAGTCTTTAATCATAATATCAATTATGCAAAAAGATTAATCAGTGTTTCCCATTATACCAAAAATGATATCTTAAAAAATTTTTCTGTTAATCCGGAAAAAATCAAGGTCATTTATGAAGGAATTAATGCTTGTTTTGGCGAGATTGATCAAGAAAAAGCTACAGCGGCCTTAAAAAATAAATATAATTTAAACAAACCATTTATTCTCTATGTCGGCGTGTTGCGTGAACATAAAAACGTAGTTGGCTTAATCTATGCTTTTAATTTGCTCTTAAAAAGATACCATTTAGATTTCAAATTGGTTCTCGTAGGTAATCCTGATCCGCGTTATCCAAAAATTCAAGAAACAATTAAGGAGTTAGGGCTGAACAAAAAAATTGTTCAAGTAGGTTTTGTTCCTGAAAAAGAACTAGTCTTATTTTATAGACTAGCAAGTATTCTAGTCTTGCCTTCTTTCCGGGAAGGTTTCGGTTTTACTCCCCTGGAGGCAATGGCCTCCAGTACCCCCGTTGCTTCTTCTAAAAGCACCTCTCTACCCGAAGTTTTAGGCAATGCCGCTTGTTATTTTGACCCTTATAATGTTTCGGAAATGGCTGCTGTGATATTGAAAATTTTGACAAATTATGAATTAAAAAAGAAACTGATAATAAGAGGACAGAAAAGAGTTAAATTATTCTCTTGGGGAAAATGTGCTAAAGAGACTTTGGATCTTTATAATGAAGTGTTATATGAGTAAACCCC
>CAYWOB010000009.1:11660-18925 GCA_964459815.1 uncultured Candidatus Saccharibacteria bacterium | reverse complement strand
AACCCCGGTTCCGTGAATAAAAAATGTCCTTCCTTTTTTCTCAAAATGTTCCTCGATTAAAACAAAATAGTGCATAAATGTTCAAAATAAAAAGATGCAAAAAGAAAACCCTACTTTTTATAAGTGGTCACCAGAATTGGTGAAAAATAAAAAATATTTTCCTTCCCATATATCTTTTAAGGATGATAAAGTAGTGGATTTAAAAGCTTGGGGAAAAACTCTGTCCGAAACTAATTTTACTCCCTCTCCCTATATTTTGAATCTGAAAGTAAAATCAGAAGGAAATAGTGAAAAAGACATTCCTAATTTGTTGGATTTGAGACTTCAATGTATCAAACCCCGTCAAGAAAAAATATATCTTGAAAAAAAAGAATGCATTTTCTCCAAAGCCAATGTTTCCGTGCCCTTTTCTAATTCTATAAAACCAGAAAGGTATATATCCTCTGCCTTTGATTACAAAAAGGCCGAATCTCCATTTGGATTCAAAGAAATCACCCAAATACCATCTGATTCCTCCTTGTTTCGACTTTGGAAGCCACCTCAAAAAATATATACAAGGAAAACTAAAAATGTTTCCTTCTTGAATACTCAAAGATTTAATTTAACATCTGCTAGAACATTCACTCGTATTTCTAAAAATAAGTCTTTAATAATTTTTGTTATTTTTTGCCTCCTTGGCTCTAGTGTGATTTCAGCCTTATCTTTTTATCAAAAAACCTTTGATTTAAAAGAAAGTGTTTTCCAAAAAGCAAATATCGCTTATGCCAAACTTAATGATGCTCAAAGTTTTTTAGGTAAGCAAGATTATGCAGGAGCCTCTTCTGCCTTTGCGCAAGCAAGCCAGAATTTTGCTTCTAGCCTCCAAGAGACCCAGAAATTAGGTAAAATCACCCTCCAAACTCTAGAATTAATGCCCGTGTCTAATCAGTTAACAGAAGGTCCTAGAATCTTAAAAATAGGCGAATATTTAGCTGCAACAGGGGAATATCTTACTCTTGCAGTAAAGCCATTTCAAGATGTAGAGGCTGTTTATCCCTCGTCAGCACAAGAAACATCATCCGAATCCAGCCATACTTTAACCGCAGCGATCTTAGAATCCCACGATAATCTGAACATTGCCCTATCTAATTTACAAAAAGCCAAGGAAGAGTTAAGCAAATTACAAGGGAAAAAATTAGATCCAGATATTCAAGAAAAAATTGATTTCTTACAGCAAAGTATTTCTCCTCTTGAGACAAATTTAAATAATTTCCTTTCCTTTAGCCAAGATTTGCTCAAAATTTTAGGACACGAGCAAACAAAACGTTACCTTCTCCTTTTCGAGAATAACAACGAAATTAGAGCTACAGGAGGATTTATTGGTTCTTATGGTCTTTTAGATTTAGATGAAGGTCAAATTAAAAAGCTTGAGGTAGATGGTATTTATAATCCCGATGGTCAACTCTTAGAGAAAATTGCTCCTCCTCCTCCTATTCGTTTTACCAACACGCGTTGGTATGCGCGGGATGCTAATTGGTTTCCTGATTTTCCGACATCCGCAGATAAGGTAGCTTGGTTTTTTGAAAAAAATGGCGAACCTTCAGTAGATGGAGTAATCGCTCTCACACCCAATTTAATGGTTGAACTCTTGCGCCTCACTGGTCCTATTGAGATGCCCGAATATCAAACCACTATTGATGCTGATAATTTTGTGATGCAGACACAAAGAGAAGTAGAATTAGAATATGACCGGGAACTAAATCGGCCGAAGCAGTTTCTGGCTGATTTAGCTCCCCGTGTTTTGGATAAAATTCTTAATAGCAAAAAACCTCAATGGCTATCTCTGCTTCGTATATTTTCTCAAATGTTAGCAGAAAAACAGTTGATTTTTTACTTTTCTGATCCAGAATTGGAAAATTTTATAGCCGGGCAAAATTGGGATGGACGTATAAAAGATGCTTCTCAAGATTACCTTCAACTGGTAAATACCAATATTAATGGTGGCAAAACAGATAATATGATTAAAGAGACGATTAATTTAACAGTTACCATTGGGGAGGATGGCAGTGTAACCAATGATGTGGAAATTATTCGTCAGCATACTGGCGGTTATGAATGGCCAAGTATTAATAATATTGATTATCTACGACTTTATGTACCGAGGGGGAGTGAACTAATTAAGGCAGAAGGATTTGATAAAGTAAATCTTCCTCCTCTTTCTTATGAAGAAATGCAATATACACGCGATCCGCTCTTAGAACAGATTAGGAAAGCCAGCCGCACTGACGAGGCTTCGGGTACCACTATTACTGAAGAGTTTGGCAAAACTTGCTTTGGCAATTGGATTTCTGTTAAACCTCAAGAACAAGCACGAGTTAGATTCCAATATAAATTACCTTTTTCCATCAAGCCTTCGATGTTGAACAACCTTAATAAATATACACTTCTAACTCAAAAACAAATGGGCAGTTTTGGTAGCAATCTGAACCTCAAAATTATTTTACCTCCATCTTTAAGAGTAATTTGGCAATATCCAGACAATATTAATATCTCTTCAAACAATATTTCCAGTAACATAATTTTAGATACGGATAAATATTTTGGAATAGCTTTAGAAAAAAGGTAGAAAATTATTCCAATTAATCTAATTGTTCTAAACAAATCAGAAATTCATAAATATCCTATGCCCCAATTGGTCATTAGACATTAGGGTTTAGTCATTAGAGGTTAATTAGAGTAATTTTTTCATCTAGTTTAATAGCTGATATAGTTTCGGATTAATAATATGCGCTTCCCATCTTTTCTTACTCGTCATCATTCCACTATTGCTTCTGCAAGTATTATTTTAGCCATCAGTTCTTTGTTAAGTCGTCTTTTGGGCTTATTCCGCGATCGTTTATTAGCCGGCAAGTTTGGTACAGGATCGCTTTTAGATGCCTATCAAATTTCTTTTTTATTACCTGATTTTATCTACAATCTTTTTATTGTCGGAGCTCTATCTGCAGCTTTCATTCCGATTTTTGTGGAAATATATGAAAAAAGCAAAACACGTGCCTGGGAACTTGGTAGTCGCCTTTTGAATCTTTTGTCTCTTTTTATTATTTTTATCTTATTTCTTTGTTTTCTTTTTACCCCCCAACTTATAAATCTTCTGGGTAGACTTTCAGAAACTGCAGGTACACATTATAATCAAGAAAATTTAGATTTGATTGTGAACTTAACCAGGCTAATGCTTCTTTCACCGCTACTTCTAGGTATCTCTGGTCTTTTCACTAGTATTCTCCAAAGCTTAAAACATTTTTTAGCTCCTGCCTTAGCACCTTTGTTATATAATCTCGGAATTATTTTTGGTATTATAGTGTTAAATCCTCTTTATGGCATTTATGGAGTGGCGGGAGGAGTAATCATCGGTGCCGTTTTGCATTTATTTATTCAAGTTCCTTGGCTTTTTGCTTCTGGATTCCAATACCAACTCAAATTTAAGATGGTAAAAGAAGTGATAAGGGTGATTAAATTGGCTATACCGCGCACGCTGGGTCTTGTGGCGATTCAAATGAGTTTCTGGATTAATAAAATTATTGCCTTTACGTTAGGTGTTGGCGCCGTTTCTGTTTATTATTTTGCAAACAATTTACAATCCCTACCGATCGGTCTTTTTGGAGTTTCTATCGCTACTGCCGCCTTTCCTCATCTTGCCGAATACACCAATGGCAAAAAAAAACTCAAGTTTGTTCAAACCCTATCCCAATCTTTTTGCCAAATTCTCTACTTGACTGTCCCCATAAGTATCCTCTTTCTTCTTTTGCGCGCTCAAATTGTCCGTTTAGTTCTGGGGACAGGTATGTTTGATTGGCAGGCCACAATTAATACAGCTAATACTTTAGGATTTTTTGCCATTTCTATTTTTGCTCAAAGTCTAGTTTTGCTCCTATCACGCGCTTTTTATGCCCTGCAAGATACTAAAACCCCTGTGATTATTAATGTCCTAAGTCTAATTATCAACATTGTCTTAGGCATTATTTTATCACATAAAATGGGTATTATTGGTTTAGGTTTAGCTTATTCTTTAGCTAATCTATTTGATATGATTGTCCTACTTATTGTCTTAAGGTTAAGACTGGAGCATTTTGAAGATGCACCGGTGATAAAATGTAGTTTTAAAATAATCATTGCTTCATTTATAATGGGATTGGCTGTCTATGGATCATTACATTTAATTGCTCCTTTTGTAGATATGCATAGATTTTGGGGTATAGCTACTCAAGCTCTTGGCGCATCCCTTGTTGGTTTGGGGATATATCTAATTTTGGGTGTCCTCTTTAAAACCGAGGAGGCAAAAATAATTTTATCCAAATTAAAAAAGACTAATGCTAAATCTGATTTCCCAAGCCTTTAAAGACTATTGGCAAATTACTATCTATAAGTTCCCTGTGATTATTATTGCCCTTTTAATTTTTTTACTATTTTTCTTAATTGCTAAAATAATCCGCTCTTTTTTAAATCGTTTTACAGAAAAGTTTCATTTTCAGAGCCAAGCCAGAGTCTTGATTGGGCATTTTAGCAATTTAATTGTGATTATTATTGGCATTGTTCTAGTTTTAAGCATTTTGGGCGTTAATTTCACCGCTCTTATTACCGGCGTTGGTTTAACCGGCCTCATCATCGGATTTGCACTTCAAGATTTAATCAAAAACTTTATTAGTGGAATTTTGATTCTAATACAAAAACCATTCAAAGTAGGTGATCAAATTTTAATTGGCCATTATTCCGGTAAGGTTCAGGAAATCAAAACCCGTTACACCGTTTTGCGTACATTTGACGGTAATGATGTTATTATTCCTAATCAAAGTGTTTTAAATGAAACTATTGTTTGCACAACCTCTTTTCCTAAAAGGAGAAGTGATTTTATCCTTTATATTAAAGATGATAATAGCATCAAAAGGGCCGTAGAAAAAAGCCTGGAGGCATTAATCCAGACCCCAGGAATTTTAGAAAAACCTGCACCGCAAATTTGGATTACTCAAATTGAAAAAGGATATATTGTTTTACGTCTCTTTTTTTGGTGGACCCGTTGGCAAGAAAAGGATGAAATTCTCTCCGTCAAATCTCTAGCCCTGAAGAATGTGAAAGAAAAATTTGATCGTGAAGGAATCAGTCTGTATAAATAAATCCCCACACCAAAATTTTTGGTGTGGGGATAAAATCTTATTTTTATAAAAGTATTAGAAATTTTTTAAAGCTTTCAACAGAATAGGTGGTTTCCATTTGATTAGCCATCTATTTTTAGTATAATACAGGCATAATTAAATACTAAAATGTATCAACAAAAAATTCGTAATTTTTGTATCATTGCACATATTGATCATGGTAAGTCCACGCTTGCTGATCGTTTTTTAGAGCTAACCGGGGCAGTAGAAAAGCGAAAATTAAAAGAACAAACCCTGGATACAATGGATCTGGAGCGCGAGCGGGGAATTACTATCAAACTTCAGCCTGCCCGTATGGAATGGAAAGGTTATATTTTAAATCTAATTGATACGCCTGGTCATGTTGACTTTACTTATGAAGTTTCGAGAAGCCTCGCTGCCTGCGAAGGAGCAATCCTTTTAGTTGATGCTACCCAAGGCATTCAAGCTCAAACCCTGGCTAATTATAATCTTGCCTTGGAACAAAAATTAAAAATTATTCCGGTGGTAAATAAAATTGATTTGCCAAACAGCGAGACAGAAATAGTACGTCATGCTCTCGCTGATCTTCTAAAAATCAAACCTTGCGAAGTCCTTCTTGCTTCAGGGAAAACTGGCGTTGGCGTGACAGAAATTTTGGATAAAATTATCTCCGATCTTCCTCCTCCCTCAGGCAAAGCAAATAGCGATTTACGCGCTCTAATTTTTGATTCTTTTTATGATCCTTACCAAGGGGTAGTGGCAATGGTGCGCATCGTGGATGGCGAAATAAAAAACAATGTCAAAATTAAAATGATCGGGACAAAGGCAATTACCGAAATTTTAGAGATTGGCTATTTTACACCTGAAAGAAAAAAAGCAGACAAGTTATCCGCAGGGGAGGTAGGGTATATTGCTACGGGCTTAAAAGAGGTAGCAAAATGTCGCGTCGGGGATACAATTACTTTCTCCACATCAAATCCCACTCCTTTGGCTGGCTACAAAGAAGTCACCCCTATGGTTTTCAGCCAAATTTTTTGCGTGGATAGCGACGAATATAATAAATTAAAAGATGCATTGGGTAAATTAAAATTAAATGATGCTGCCCTGGTCTATGAGCCAGTTTCTTCTTCAGCCTTGGGTTTTGGGTTTCGGTGTGGTTTTTTAGGTCTTCTGCATATGGATATTATCCGTGAACGTCTGGAAAGAGAATATGGCATAAATTTAGTTCTAACCGCACCAACCGTTAATTATAAAATCTATTTATCTAACGGCAGGATCAAATTTTTAAATAACCCTATGGAATTACCCCCCGCCCCTGAAATTAAAAACATTGAAGAACCTTACGTTATGGTGAATATCATCACCCCTGTTCAATATTTAGGACCAGTGATGGAATTAGTCCAGAAACGTAGGGGAAACTATTTAAATCAGCAATATTTAACACCCAGTCTTGCAGTTTTGAGTTATGAAATTCCTTTGGTCAAAATCATTTTGGATTTTTATGATTACCTTAAAAGCGTTTCTTCGGGCTATGCTTCTCTTAATTATAAATTAGCAGGATATAAAAAAACAGAAATTACGCGCCTAGACTTCCTTCTTGCAGGTGAAAGAATAGACGCTCTTTCTATGCTTGTTTATTCGGATGAGGCTTTTATGATTGGCCGCACAATGACCCAAAAACTAAAAAAGATTATTCCGCGCCAAATGTTTGAAGTGGCTATCCAAGCTGCAATCGGCGGGAAGATTATTGCCCGCGAAACTCTAGGCGCTTTCAGAAAAGATGTAACTGCTAAACTTTATGGCGGTGACCGTACGCGCAAAGATAAACTTTTGGAAAAACAGAAAAAAGGCAAGAAAAAAATGAAAAAAATCGGCCGTATAGAATTACCCAGTGAAGCCTTTTTGGCAATCTTAAAAAGGGAATAGACTAAATCCTGTATTTGTTATAAAATTAATCCAGCCAAAACAAAAATACCCAAAAATGCATCCGGTTTTAACTTTTAACTTTATTTTTATGCGTTTCAAAGGTAAAAAACGAATCTTGGCCATTATTATTGTTGTAATTGTTAGTCTTTCTATGATTACATTTTATGTTCTGCCTTATTTAAGGTTTTAAAT
>CAYWOB010000009.1:8775-11560 GCA_964459815.1 uncultured Candidatus Saccharibacteria bacterium | reverse complement strand
TTTTAACAATGAAGCCTGACAATAAAAAAGCAAGTACTCTGAAAAGAATATTGAGTTCCAAGTTGATTTTATTGGGTAGTTTAATTTTGCTCATTTTTATTTCCATCGCCCTAGGCAAGGCGATTTACCGTCGTTATGCTATACAAAAGGAAATCGCTGGGATCCGTCAAGAAATTGACAAGGCAGAAGGCAAAAACAAAGAGTTATCTGAATTAATTAATTATTTTTCCACAGATGCTTTTCAGGAAAAAATGGCACGTCAAAAATTAAATCTGCAAAAAGAAGGCGAAACAGTAGTTGCTATTCCTGTGAAGAAAAAAACAGATGAAACGGCTATTTTGGGAACAAATAATAATGAACAGGATTCCAATACAAAAGAAACACCAGAAGTAAATATTGGCAATCCTCAAAAATGGTGGCTCTATTTTTTTTCTAATTAATAATTTTGCGAATTCACATTCCTTGCCCCTTTACAAAATAGTTTTATTTCAAGGGGTTTCACTTTTTATCTAAAATAAATAATAAAGGGAGAAGATTCGTAATACATGTAAAATGCAAGCAGAAATTCAAAAAAATGAACCTCTCGAAAAAAAAGCAGAGAAGAAAATACAACCCGGCAAAAAAACTTTTATGTGGTTAACAAGTGGCGGCTTGATTATTTTAGTTTTAGGTTCTCTGGTTATCTTAGCTTTGAGCATTTATAAATATCCCTGGCAATCTAAAGGATTTTTATCAGATAAAGGAACATGGCAGCAGAAAATTTTGAGCACCGCCATTACCAACTTTCCCTTTCCCATCGCCGCGACTAATATTGAAGGATATAATTTTTCCAAACCAGAAGGTATTTTTGCTTTTCGGTTTATTCCGATTAAAGAATGGGAAACCAATGTAAAGGCTTTAAAAAACTATTATGAAAAGCAAGGGATAGATTTTACTACTCCTGATGGCCAAGAACAACTAAAGAGTTTACAGGCCGCGGTTTTGGAAAAAATGATTATGGACAGAATTGTTGCTGATCTGGCTAAACAAAAAGGCATTAAAATTAGTGATGCAGACATCAAAACAGAATTAGATAATGCTGCCAATGCTTTTGGTGGCACAGATACAGTAGCAAAAATGGTTCAAGAGATGTACGGATGGAATATGGATGATTTTCAGAAAAATATTATTATTCCTTATTTGCAGCAAACCAAACTCATGGAAAAAGTTTTTGATCCAGAAAAAGAAAATGCGGACGCAAAACAAAGAGCCTTAGAAGTTCTAGCTAAAGTTAAAGCCCCTGGCGCAAATTTTGAAGAACTTGCTAAACAATATTCTGAAGATCCTTTCAGTCGTGATCAGGGTGGTGATTTAGGAACATTCGGCCGGGGTGCAATGGTACCTGCTTTTGAAGATGCTGCCTTTGCATTAAATAAGGGGGAAGTGAGTGATCTAGTCCAGACAGAATATGGTTATCACATTATCAAAGTAGAAGACAAAGGCAAATTAGATACTGGTGAGGAACAAATTCATGCCCGTCATATTCTAATTCGTACAATCGATCCTGCCCAATGGTTTCAAAAATGGTTAGAAGAACAAAAAGCAAAAATGAAGATTTATAAATTTATTGATTTAGGCAGCGCCCAATAATATCCTAATAGATAGTAGAGACAGGTTTGAAACCTGTCTCTACTTACTTATAATGATATGTTGCGGGATTAGTACAGTGGTAGTATGCCACCGACTAAAGCCCCTTACTAATTATGCGAGTGTATTACAGTGGCAGTATGCCACCTTCCCAAGGTGGAGACGAGGGTTCGATTCCCTTCACTCGCTCTATGAATTTAGTGCGGGGCAAGGTGGAGATGCCAGTTCGACTCTAGTATTCCGTTCCATCTAAAAAAGTTAGGATTTAAAATTGGTCAAAATGGATAACAAAATCTTAAATCATTATCTACAATTCAGTATTTTTACTAACCCTGGATGTTATTATAATCCATTAAAAAAGCTCCCTGATAATATCAAAAAGATAGGATTACTGGTACGTAAATCCGTTATTCACCGTACCACTCTAAGAGACGGCAACACTGGCACTAACGCCGATTTAAAATACGGTGATATGACCAAAGTACCATGGTATCAGCAATGCGAAGATGATTATTTAACTACAGCTTCCGCAATGATTGCGGAATTACACCGACGTGACCCTCGAGGATTTATCATTGATCGCTCTGTGGAAAATAAAATTATAGTTACCTGCAGATTCGTTTCTATATTAATGGCCTCTATTTTAAAATCTAAGGGTATACCGATGCGTGTCCGGTCTGGATTTTTCCCAGAAGGTAAAAGAAGTGCTGATCATTGGATTAATCAGTATTGGAATAAAAAACAAAAACGTTGGGTGACAATTGATGTGGACTGTAGTTTAGCAAATCTTGATTATGATCCATATAATGTGCCTTATGAAAAATTTGACTGGTCAGCAGACGCTTGGTTAAATGTTAGAAGTGGTAAAATTGATGGTAAGCACTTTTGGAATGCGGGCGGTTTTGAAGGTCTAATGGTTGTAGCATGGGAACTCTTTTATGATTTCCATTGTCTTATGAATAATGAAATTATCTACCTGCATGGCCCAGCCTATATATCTGATCGTTTTGACAAGTTAACTTCTGAAGAACTTAAAGAAATTGATGAATTAGCACGTCTAATGCAAAACCCGGATGCAAATTTTAATACTCTGCAACGTATTTGGGAAAGTAATAAAAAATTCAGAATTTTAAAAGGAGCGTTGTTATAATTTTTTACG
>CAYWOB010000009.1:0-8675 GCA_964459815.1 uncultured Candidatus Saccharibacteria bacterium | reverse complement strand
GGAAAGTAATAAAAAATTCAGAATTTTAAAAGGAGCGTTGTTATAATTTTTTACGTAGAGCAACGGTATCGCCTGCCCACCATCGCTTAAAGGCCCCCTTAGCTCAAAGGTAGAGCAACGGTATCGTAAACCGTAGGTTATCGGTTCAAATCCGATAGGGGGCTTATATGAAAAGTGTAGTAAGCCTTGTGAAAGGCAATAATCGTTATAATAATATCAAGAAGGCTCTTAATATTTTAGAGCCGGAAATTAAAAGCAAAATTCAAGGCAGGAAAAAAATTCTCGTGAAACCGAATTGTGTTACTATTTATGCTGATCGACATGAGGCAGTAACTCACATTGACGCTCTGCGTGCTGTTTTAGATTTCGTTTTCACTATCAAAGATAAAGAAGCACAGGTAATTGTTGGCGAAGATTCAGGAGTGGGTGATACAACTGAAGCTTTCAAAAATTTCGGTTATTTAAATTTACCCCGCGAGTATGATTTGAAATTAAAAGCCCTGGATCACGACGAAGCAATAGCGATTAAAATTTACTCTAAATCTCTAAAACGAGATCTTAACCAGCATATCTTTAAAACCTTTTTAGATAGTGATTTTCGCATCTCTGTAGGTCCGCCCAAAACCCATGATGCCGTAATTTTGACCTTGAGCCTCAAGAATATGGTTATAGGAGCGTTGGAGGAAAAATATAAAACCGGCGTTCGCAACTTTCATCAAGGCCCCAAAGCCTTACATCTCACCATTGCCTATTTAGCTAAGATTATTCCTCCCCATCTTTCTGTAATTGATGGATTCCACGCTATGGAAGGTAATGGCCCCTCGGCAGGTAAAATGGTCCCTCTTCACCTCGCCCTTGCTTCTTGCGATTTTTTAGCTGCAGATAGCACGATGGCGAGAATTATGGGATTTAATCCTCAAGATATTGGCTATTTATATTATTGTGATAAACTAAAGGTAGGAAATATGGACCTTACCCAAATTAAAATCAAAGGCAATACTACTTTGAAAAACAATATTTACAAGTTTAAACCCCATCTTACTTATTTTTTACAAAAAAGGTGGAGAATAAAATAAAAAGAATTAAGAATCATGAAGCAAGAATCAAGGGAAATGTAATTTATTACTTAATTCTTACTTGCCCACCGACTTGTCCTTCGTAGCTTTGGCGAAGTAGGAAGCTTATAGAGCGCAGGCGGGATTCTAGCTTCTTGCTCCTAATTTTAGAAAGGAGGTGATTATATGTCTTGGATATTATGGGTCATCATTGCTATAGTAGTAATCTTAATTATTGTCTGGATTGTGATGAAAAAAGGCAATAAAGGAGGAGGAGGCGGCAGTAGTAGCGAAGGCACTGGTCCAACAATGCCCACCCCACCGCAACAATAATTTTTAGAAAACATAAAATAAATCTTTTTTGTCTCGTTGCCAGACATTATAGAAGTAGAGACGTTACGACGCAATGTCTCTACAGGCCCCGTGCAACCAAATTCACACCATAGGGGGCAATATTTTATGTTTTATATAAAACATAAAAGAGGAATAAACCTATTCCTCTTTTTGCTAAAATGAAAAAATTAATTGAATGCCATCATTTTTTATTCTGTTGTGATTTAAATATAAAATCACTTAGATTAACCCACTTGCCAGCTCTTTGAATTTCATAACGGTCAGAGCCTGGAGGAATGCCAAGTTTAAAATCAGTTAACTCAATATAAAACACTTCGCCAGAAATTGTCTTTGAGGGGTCAATAATAACATCTTCGGCTATTTCAAACGTCTTGCCGCTTTTAGTGGATCTTATTAAAGCGCCTTTGCTAATCTTTTGCATATCGCTTATCTCCCCAAAAGATTCTAAGGCCTTTTTTGCCTTGTCAATGGCGTCATTTATTTCTTTAGATTTTCTTGCAAAAAGAGAGCTTTTCAAAATAGCGCCAGTAAACCAATTTTGTATCTCCTTTTCTTGTCCTTTAATAAGATATCCAAGTTGGCTGATAGTTTTAATAAGGGTTTCTAATTCCGAAGGCAAAGCAATTTTTAAACCCTCCAAAGTATTTAGTAATTGCAATGATGTATCCTTAAAATTTACAACGCTGCCAGCAGAGTCAGCAAAAAAAGCATCTATCTCCTGTTTTACAATTTGCATATCAAGTTCATTTATATTACCTCCATTGTATAAATGAATAGATAAAATATCAGCAATAAATTGTTCAATATCTCTATTAGATAAATCTTTTAAGATATTAAAGAAGAAAAACTTATTATCATGGCTAAGCTCGCCAACCATTCCAAAATCAATCAAAGAGATATCTTTCTCATCTTCTAAAATATTCCCAGGATGCGGGTCAGCGTGATATTTTCCTTTCTCAAATGCCATTTCTAAGAAAAAGTCTAAAAGCCCTTTCTTTGTTTTTGGAGTTATTGTCTCAAGATGTCTGTCTAATGGCTCTCCTGGCGCCTCGGTTTCCACAGTTATCAGATCAGTAGAAAGCTCTGGGTCAACCATTGGTATATAAAGCTTTTTCCCAGATATTTTTTTGCCTTCGTAGTCTTTATGAAATCGCTTCTGCTCATTTTGGTCCTCTGCAGACAAAATTTCTTGCTTAATTATATTTTCTACCTGTTTTACAAGATTGCGAGGCAATATTACTCCTCCTAAAATGGAGGAGTCCTTTCTGGTTTTTCCAATAAAGTCCGAAAATGATTCTGTCTGGCTTTCAATGTTATGAACAGCCTCTGGTCGTTTTATTTTAATAACTCGCTGTTGATTGCCTTGTATACGACATTTATGAGTTTGGCGCACTGAAGCTGTTCCAAGTAATGGTCCTAATGTTTCAATAAAAGAAGCCTTATCTCCATACTCTTCTTTTATCGTGTGCCAAATACAAAAAGTATCAAGCGGGTCCACAGAAGAAGTAAGTTTTAAAAGCTTCATTTGCAAATCTTTATTAAAATAACCCAAACTGGCTAAATATTGCCCTGCCTTTATATAAATTGGACCAAGCGCTTCTAAAAAAGAAACAATTATTTCTGAACTATCCTGTTCTTTCGCCTCAAAAAAATGCGCTAAAAAACGGGAGGTTGTTTGAGCTTGCTCTTGTTGTGGTAGAGTATCTAAAATTTCAAAAAAGACCTTCTGAGCTATTGGGAATTCTTTTTTTATCCCTGGAGGTAAGCTATCATTCAACTTTTTACGATAAGCCGACATAACAAATCGATGCATTCTCCTATCAGAGTTTTCCATATCAAATGATTGTCCGCTTTCTTCTACCATCTTTTCTACATCATCTATTTCTGGAATTAGAGATGGATAATATTCCGTCCTATAAAGTTCTTCTATCCGCCCAATAGGTAAAATTTGAAGTCTGTTATAAATTTCTTCAGGATCTAAACCATAAATATTATCATCAATATATTCTTGCCTTTCAAATCGTCCTTCAGATTCTTCTTCATCTGACTGTATATTCCTCCTTTCTTCTTCGTAATCTATACTTCCCTTTAATTCCCTATCAATTATTTTAATAGAAATTATGTTGCGCACAATTTCTTCACTAAATGAATGCTTCAAAAAAACTGCCTCTAAAGCAATGCGGAAATCGGGATTATTAAGAATTGACTGCGAGCCCTCAAAAAAATTGTTTAAAATCTCCTTTCTCTCCTCTGGTGTCAAAAATTTTTGTATTGTTTCTTGCGAGTCTACCTGAGCCATTAATTCTGTAAATATTCTTGATTTAATATAAGGATGAGCAAAATATAAAAGTTGATTTAAAGAACGAAAACCCAAAAGACTATATATCTGGCTACCATTTGAATAATCTAAGGTATTAGGCGAAAAAAGTAATTTTTTTGCTTCTTCAGTTTCCCCAAAGGTAGAAGTGTTATTTAGTAAAGTTTTGATTATATGCTCATCGCGATAGAATGATGCTTCTGGAAAGGCATAGATAAGCTGGTCTATTTGCTGTTGAAGGCTATTATTTTTTTCCTCTCTTGAGGTTATTTCAAAAAGTTTTTCACCAGCTTCGTAACGAAACATAGGAAAGGTTAATTTGTTTAATACCATTTCCCATTCCTTTTGATTTTCTGCCTCTGTTTCTTTCAAAAATAATTCCTCTTTTTTTAAACTCAATGATGGAAAAAGATTTTCAATATGCTTTATCCGTTCTGAGCACTTGAGCTTATCAAATCCTTCTTTTTCTTTTTGTTGTTCCCAAACCAAAGAAGCAGCCTCTTCAGCCGCACAATTCGCCTGTCCCATGATATTTTTTTTGTATGCTACAGCAATCCCTTCGGTTAATACATTGGTTAAAAGCTTTTGATAAAATTCTCCTTGTTTTATTTCTTCATTGATAGCATCTCTTCTTTGGTCTATAGTTTCCTCAATTAATAAATCTTTTAAGGATTGATAAATTGATAATTTATCTTTTTCATTTGTATTCTCAATAACATTCAAAATTAAATAATTTCTTTCAGTAATGGCTGGCAACTCCGAAATCTCATTATGACGTACTTGCCCTCCTATTTTTAGTCTTTTAGATAAATTATTAAAGTTCTTTTCAAGTTCAAGTATATTTTTGATTTTTTCTGCCTTTTCGATTTTTATCTCTTCAAGGATAGGCATAGCGGTTTCTGTTAATAAACGAGCGGCAATATAAGGATCAACATCAAAAGAGATAAATTGTTTTATTGATGATTGCATTCCCTCCTTTTTTGGCAAAGGAGGGGTTATGTCTTGAAAAACTAAGTACCAAAATTGATAAGGGGTTAGCTGCCAACCTCTTATTTGTTTTGTTGTAGAAGACATTTTGCTGTAATCATGGATATAGTTTCCTTCAGTGCCTTCTTTAACAATTTCCTCATCCTCGTCAGCAGCTTCAACTTCAGCTTTAATTAAAGCTTTCTCCCATGGTAATGCTCTCGGTCTATTCCAATGTTTCATTGCTCCCATTGTATCTATTTCTTCAGGCTTATATAAATCTAATAAAACAGCTCTTCTTTGCGGGTCAAAATCTTTCGTTGCAGGCATTAAAATATTATATCTGTTTTGTGCTGATTTTGACCAATGAAATTGTTCATCTAACCGTCGCAGAAATTCAAATTTATTATTTAAATATTGGCCAAAATTGTGGCCAGGAGTTTCATTAGACAGGCATTTATTTATAAAAGACTTGATCGTAGTTTCATGTTGTACAAAATCATTGGCCGTATAATGGTCAAGTAATAATTTAAAAATTTGGCCTTTATGTTCATTAGTAAACTGATAGTGTCTTTTAGCTGCTTCGGAAAGAATGTTGGTCAAGAAATACTTTGCTTCATTCCATAAAGCACTATTTTCATAACGTTTTATAGTAAAGCCTAAACTCATTAAAAAACTTGTGAGCCATTGCGGATGTTTTTCGTGATAAGCTGATAGAATTGTTTTCGTGATTTCTTTAGTACCAGTACTAGCCACTATAGCTGACACTATTTTTTCCAACGGACTAAAAACAGAAATATCGGCTGGAGAGATAGTTTCTCTTGGAGCGTCAATATACTGCAAATTACTCTCCGGGAATAATTCTGGCAAACTCTGCATAATTTTTCCCCAATCAATATTTTCTTCTGTCATAGCCTTTATTTGCTCAGCAGTATAGTTAACTGATGGAGAAATTATTGCTTCCCAAAACGCCTTCTTTTCTGATTCTGAAAAATCCGCAAGTTCTGGATAAAGCCTTGTTTCTTTTAATGACTCAATTTTGTCTTTGAAGTTATCTATTGGAATTTTCTCTCTTTGCAAAAAATTAACTATATATATCAAGTGCCATGCTTTTGAAACAGAATCTAATGCTTTATCAATCTTTCCTTGATTTAATAAGTGCAAAAAGCCATAGTTTTCTTTCGTTAAATCTATTTGCTGTAAATCAATTGTTTCTAATTGCTTATCCCTATTTCTAAATAAATGCTGTTTTAAATATTTCTCTAAATAGCTAACTCTTCTTTCAAGGGATTCATGAGGATCATAAACCATACCCTGCACCTTGTCTAAAGCATATTCAAAATAATCCTCGTATTCCTCCTTTTCAGAAAGCCCCTTCATTACTTCTATAACGGCTTGTGGGTTAAATCCAGCTGTATTAGTTAGTTCAAGTGATTCTATATCTGCCTGCCGCTCTTTTTCCTTAGCTTGGATATAAGTGCGAACATTATCATCTATTTCACTTTCTTTCTTTTTTTCTGATATACCTTTTGTTTTTTGCTTTATGTGAGACAATTCATGGGCAAAAATTGCGGCATTATAATCTAAAGATGACTCACTTTTATCTTCAGGCGTTAATATGCCTAAAGATAAAAAAATATGCTTTTCGTCTGGAAACACAAGGCCTATTTTTTCTGGCGATAAAATACAATCAAATTTTACTTCCTCTGGATTCATCCCACTGACCACGAGCACTTTGTCTAATACCTCTCTAAGGTCTTTATAGAGTTTATTTTCTGGACCAAGCATACCAAAAAGCTCCTGATACTCTTTATAAAAGACCTCGCAAGAAGGTAATTTTTTTGTTTCAGCGCAAGATTCGCTCTGTTTTGCCAGGGCCTCTTCCTTGACATCAGGCATCTTAAGAGTTTCAAAGTTTGTTTCTTTATACATAAAATGATTTTAATAGTTAATAAAGGTATTTTTTAAACCCTGATGGCAGTTAAAATTATCGTTATGATCAACGAGAAAACTTTTATGCCCTTTGAACTTTGTATTGGTCAGTAGTAGAATTATGGTTCCATAAATGACTTTATTGAAATGGTCGTTCATCGCAATTATTCTCCCTGCTGCATCCTAGTTGAATCCATTCATAAAATACGGCTGGTTTGCCTTCAATGGCAAAAATCACTTTTTTAATGTTGGGGAATTGTTTCAAGGTAGTTTCTATTTCAGCCATAAATTCTGCACTCCCGCAACTAGAACTGACATTAGGAATAATACTCCTGAAATCATAAAAATTAACATAAGCAGTTTCATCTTTGGTTCTTAAATCCTTTAGAATTAGTTGTGTCTTTTCTGAAAAGAATGAAGTATAACCTTGGGAAACCTCTTCAGTGCTGGGTCCCTTCAAAAGTTCCATCATCGCTTGCAGGGCCATATTTTCCGGCACCTTATCAAATTCCCGGTTCACTGGATAAACTTTGCGGCAATCCTCTGAATTGGGATCAAAATTACGATTATTAAAATAGAGTTGGAGCGTGGTTTTTCCTCCTCCCCCTTCAACATTTGAACAAGGTGGCCGTTTGTAATCCAAAAAAATAACGGTCCCCCTATTTTCTACAAAACCAATTTTAAGCTGTGCAGTTTCTAGTTCCCCATCTTTTTCTTTATAAAATTCAAAAACATTAAATCCCTCCTCGTTGCGCGTATCTTTCATCTCCCAATTTTTTAAAATAAAACCTTCTTTCAAAGAATCAATCACATATTTGGACAAATTTCTATTTTTAAAAAAATAATAAGTGTAATCTGCTTCAAAAGAACAATCAGTTTTTTTAGAATCTACTAGTTGCATCCCGGGGAAACGAGGTAAGGAGACCGTCATTCGTTTACCATTTACTATAAAATTGACTTTCTGGTCACGCCCTAGAAATTCCCAAAAAGTAAAAAAAATAGCCGCTAAAATGACTGCAATAATTATAATTATAATTTTTTTCTTCTGATACATAATTTGTCTTACCAATAATGGAAAATGGTTTGTTTTTATCATAGCATAAAAAGTATATTTCTAATAATCAATATTCCAAACATCTAAAGAAATAGAATTTGCTAGCCATTTTTGTTGAAATTTTTTACTAAATATTCTAAAATAAAAGAAAAATGAGTTTTAACTTGACCTAAAATGGATTTATTTGATCAAGAAGAAGAAAATAACAGTGCAATCCCTTTAGCCGAGCGAGTGCGGCCCCAGAGTTTAGATGGCTTTGTCGGCCAAGAAGAAATTGTCGGCCGAGGTAAAACCTTACGCCGCGCTATAATGGCGGATAATTTAAGTTCCTTGATTTTCTGGGGTCCGCCAGGATCAGGTAAAACTACTTTAGCTAGAATTATCGCTCATAAAACGCGCGCCCACTTTATTCCTTTTCCTGCGATAACAAGCAGTATTAAAGATTTAAAAGGGGTAATTCATAAGGCTAGAGATGATTGGAAATTTCATCATCGTAAAACTATTGTTTTTGTTGACGAAATCCACCGTTTTAATAAAGCCCAACAAGATGCCTTTTTACCCCATGTAGAAAATGGCACGATTACTCTTATCGGTGCCACCACCGAGAACCCTTCTTTTGAAGTAATTAATCCCTTACTTTCTCGTTCCCAAGTTTATGTCTTAACCGCCCTTTCTGATATCAATATTAAATTTATTTTAGAACAAGCCTTACGCGACAAAGAAAAAGGCCTTGGTAGATTCAAGATTAAAATTTTGCCAGAAGCTTTAGTCTATATTGTGCGAGAGGCAAAAGGTGATGCCCGCATTGCCTTGAATACATTGGAATTAAGTTCCAAGGTAGCAACACATCAAAAAAATGGTTGGCGTGAAATCAATCTCAAAACCGTCCAAAATGCCCTGCAACAAAAATTACTACTATATGATAAAGACGGCGAAGAGCATTATAATATTATTTCTGCCCTTCATAAATCTTTGCGTGATTCTGATCCCCAAGCTG
>CAYWOB010000008.1:23649-25298 GCA_964459815.1 uncultured Candidatus Saccharibacteria bacterium | reverse complement strand
GCCAAAAATTGCGAAGGAAAGAATGGCTAGGACTTGCGCCTTTCGGTTATCAAAATAATCCGCTAAAACGGAATATTGAACCGCATCCGACTGAAGCGCGGATTGTTCGCCTCGCATTTGAGGAATACGCGAAAGGCGGCCATTCTTTCGTTTCTTTGGCGCAATTTTTGGCGGACTTGGGCGTGGTTTCCAAAAACCGAACGCCACTTGCCAAAGTTTCCATCAAACGGCTTTTAACTAACAGGGCGTATCTCGGATTTTTGAAACATAAAGGAGAATGGTTTGATGGAAACTTTGAACCAATTATTTCTCCCGCATTGTTTGAAGCCGTGCAGAAAATTTTGAAAACGAAGGAGCGGCCGCGCCATCGCCGAGCAAAACATGATTTTCCGTTCACCGGATTATTTCGTTGCGCCGAGTGCGGCAGTATGATTTCCGCGCAATGGGCGGTTAATCGCTGGGGTACAAAATATCGCTATTATCGCTGTTCCAAAAAGCGTGGCCGCTGTTCGCAACCATATATTCAAGAAACGGAGTTGGCGCGGCAAATTAAATCACGGCTTCAAACAATTTCGCTTTGCGACAATCTCACAGATTGGATGTTGGAGCAAGTTAAAAAATGGGAACGCGAGGAAACAAACGCGTCGCAAAGCGAGTTTCAAAATCTTTCCGAACAAATCAAAACGGCAGAAGCGAAAATGGAAAAGTTGGTTTCCACTTATTTAGATGGCGACATACCAAAACAAACTTATCTCAAAAAGAAAGATGAAATTTTGCTCGCTTCTGCCGTTTTGGAACAAAAGAAGAAAGATTTTGAAAGCGGGAGAAAAAATTGGGTCGAACCCCTGCGGGAATGGATTTTAGATACGAAACAAGCCGATTTTTTGAGCAAATCGGAAAATTATCACGAAATCAAAACATTTGTTCAAAAAATCGGAACGAACCCTCGGGTTCGTAACAAATCCGCCGTCTTTGATTTTTGCCCAGCCAGCCATTTCGCCGCGAAGCGGCGAACCATTTTGCGGAGCGCGGCCGCCTCGCGGCCGCGCGGAGCAATCCTTTCAAACGACGAAGTTTCTATTGGCGGAGAGGGTGGGATTCGAACCCACGGACCCCTTGCGAGGTCAACACGTTAGCACCGTGTCGCTTTCGACCACTCAGCCACCTCTCCTAATTATTGTTCCAATGTATTTTTTAATTGTTTTCGTATTTCTCTTCGCCCATCGCCTGTTTTTAAATACAATTCGCGAGCAATCACGTCTTTTTTATTTATATATGCTTCATAGTAAAATAGCAATACTGGCAACTTCTTTTTTGTTGACTTAACTTTCCGTTGTTTGTGTTCAGTAATTCTTCTCTTTAAATCATCGCTGCGGCCAGTATAAATAGTATTATCGTTTAACTTCAATAAGTATATATAATGCATAATATTTGGGATTCGCCCGCTAATCCAGCGGGCGCTCGCCGAAGTGGCGAGCGAACCTACGATCCGCAAAAAGCGGATTCTGGTTTTTCGCGCCTCTCGGGCGAAAATTTGGTTAGACTACTTAGTGGGTATGGGCGGAAGCGGGAGGATTTGAACCTCCGGTACTCTTATAGAGCACCCCGGTTTTCAAGACCGGTGCATTAAACCACTCTGCCACGCTTCC
>CAYWOB010000008.1:13631-23549 GCA_964459815.1 uncultured Candidatus Saccharibacteria bacterium | reverse complement strand
AAATTTTTTAGTGCCGGGTAAGTCAGCGCATTCAACCACTTGAGCCAACCCACCAGTTATAGATTCAGTCTTTCAAATAATATTTCCTTTTGTTGACTATTCTTTTTTAAGTCCAATTCTCTTTTTCTTGCTAAAGTAGGACTGTTATAAGCTTCATAATACAGTAATTCAAATGGCTTATAATATTTCGTCGATTTCACCCTTCCATTATTATGCTTTATGAATCTTTCTTTCAGATTACCGCTTGAACCAATATAAACCCATTTTTTTGTTTTACTCTTTAATAGATAGACGTAAAACATAAATTTTACTTTAATGGTTTTTCGCCCTACGGGCGATCACCCGTAGGGTGACAAGACCGGTGCATTAAACCACTCTGCCACGCTTCCAAATTTTTTAGTGCCGGGTAAGTCAGCGCATTCAACCACTTGAGCCAACCCACCAACTTTGGAATTAGGAATTGGGAATTAGGAATAATGAATAATGAATTTTTATTTCTTCCTACTTCCTGATTCATGATTCCTTATTCCTATTTACCCGCCGAAGCCTTGGCGTAGGCGGGCTCTATCCCTTCGCCACGGCGAGTGCCCAGATTGCTCGAGGGTGAGAGGTATGGCGCAAAATGCGGGCACATTCTTCTAAAGTGGCGCCACTTGTAAACACATCATCAAGCAAAATCACAATTTTGTTTTCTAATAAAGAATGATCTTTACAAATAGCAAAAGCCTCATGAATATTATGCTGACGTTCTTTTTCTTTAAGCTGTACTTGAGGGATCGTGTTTCTGCAGCGAGTGAGAATTTTGCTGGCAAGTGGTAGATTAAATTCTTCTGTAATATGTTTAGCTAAAAGTTCAGATTGATTAAAACCGCGGAAACGTAGCCGTTTTTTATGCAGAGGGACAGGAATTAAAATAAAATTTTGCGGATCAATATTTTTAAAGAACGGTTTTAAATAATCGGTTAAGAGCCGGCTTAAAATTTCACTAATCTCCTGCACAAAATGGTATTTATAAACAGTAATTAGTTTTCTCACCAAAGGATCGCTATAAGAAAACGGTACAATGAGTCTATTAAGAAGATGGGATTTTTTTAAATAGATGGGAGAAGGGAGGCAGCGAGATTTAACTTGATAATAACAGCGCTCACAAAGCCATTTCCCAGAGCGTTGACAACCCAAACATTGCACGGGAAAAATCAAATCGGCTAAAAATTTGCCGATTTTGATAAGCCAATTTTTAGCCTCTATTTTATAATTCATAATTCCCCGCCCGCAACGCCTTGCAGGCTTGCATGGCGGGCGGGTTGCTTCATTCATAGCGGGGTCCCCCAAAATTCTTTCAGAATTTTGGGGGTTTACTTATTTATGATTCCCTCCCTTTAATCTTCAAAGCCACCTTTCCTTTTTCTAGTTTGACGTGTACTTTCTGACCTGCTTTAATTTTGTCCGCCAGGATTAAGGTGGAAAGGGGATCCTCTATAAGATCTGAAATTAAACGGCGTAATGGTCGGGCACCACGGCTAGGATTGAATGATTTTTGGGCAAGAAAGTGGGCTGCTTGAGGTTGAAGATTCAAGAGAATTTTTTGATCGGCCACTCTTTTTTGTAATTCCTGAATTTGGAGGTTGGCAATCCTAGCAAGTGCTGCAAAATCTAGAGATTTAAAAACAATAATTTTATCAATGCGATTTAAGAATTCAGGTTTAAATCTATCTTCAATCTCTTTTAAAACCTCTCTCTTCAAATCCTCATATTTTAATGACCATTCCACTTCGGGATGGTTGGATTTCTTGTTTTGATTCATTGTCTGAAAACCCCATTTTTGAGTTTGAGATAATTTCGCTGCTCCAATATTGGAAGTCATCACCACGATAGTATTTTTAAAATTCACCATCCGACCTTGAGCATCTGTAAGCTGACCATCCTCCAGAATTTGGAGAAGAATATTTAGAGCGTCAGGGTGAGCTTTTTCTATTTCATCAAATAGAACCACAGCATAAGGTTGACGCCGGATCTTCTCGGTAAGATGTCCTCCTTCCTCATAACCAATATAACCTGCTGGCGCGCCGATTAAACGTGAAACAGTGAAGGATTCATGGAATTCAGACATATCAATACGCACTAAATTTTGAATATCACCAAAAATTTCTTGAGCTAAAATTTGGGCAAGATATGTTTTGCCTACCCCTGATGGCCCCAAGAAAATAAAAGAACCCAAGGGCCGATTCGGATTGGCTAACCCCGCTTTCATCCTTCGGATACATTGACAGATATCTTTAATTGCTTCTTCTTGACCAATGACCTTTTTAACCAAAGCTTTTTCCAGATTCAAAAGCTTTGCTTTTTCAGAAAGCGTAAGTGATTCTAAAGGGATACCTGTCATTTCACTAACAATCAATTTAATTTCCTGATCCGTGATTTGTCCTTGAAATGTGTGTGGCAATTTCTCGGCCTTCTGTTTGATTTTTTCAATTTCTTTATGGAGTTTCATCTCTATTTTTTTTAATATGCTTGCCTCCCGATAATTTTCTACTCTGACTGCTTCTTGCTTTACTTCTCGAATCCTTTGGATTTCTTGTTCATCCTTTTCTAAATCCAGGATCAGCTTAGGCGATTTAATTTTCATTTTTTCTCGGGAGGCCGCTTCATCAATTAAATCAATTGCTTTATCTGGAAGAACGCGATCAGTAATATAACGATGCGCCAAAAAGGCCGCTGTTTTGATAGCCAGAGGAGTGACACGGATTTGGTGATATTTTTCATAATTCTCTTTAACGCCTTCCAGCACCCGAACAGTTTCTTCAGGAGAAGGTTCCTTGATAATTACGGGTTGAAATCTCCGTTCTAAGGCTGGATCTTTTTCAATATATTTCTGATATTCCGTAAGTGTAGTTGCACCGATGCAGCGCAAAGAACCGCGGGCGAGGGCTGGTTTTAAGATATTAGCTGTGTCCAATCCTCCCGCTGCTCCACCCGCTCCAATCACGGTGTGTAATTCATCGATAAAGAGAACAATATTGGGATTTGCTTCAATCTGGTCTAAAAGCTTTTTGAGACGTGATTCAAATTCTCCGCGGAACATTGTTCCTGCAACAAGAGCAGTTAAATCTAAAAGCAGAATCTTTTTGTTTTTTAAAAAGGGAGGTACATTATTTTTAATGATGCGGGAGGCTAAACCTTCCGCAATCGCCGTTTTTCCGACGCCTGCTTCACCAATTAAAACGGGATTATTCTTTCTGCGCCGGCCCAAGATATTAATAATTCTTTGAATTTCTTTTTCTCGGCCAATTACAGGATCAATATCACCTCTTGCTGCTTTTTGATTTAAATCTGTCCCAAAATAGGCAAAAAAATCCTCTGTGTGCTTATTGGATATTTTCTCTTTATTCCTTGTAAAGGGTTGGATAATTTGGGCAAACTTTGTGGCATTCTGAAGGAGTAGCTCTAAATGCTTTTCGAGATCATTAAGGTTAAATCTATTTTTTTGCAAGAGAAAATAAGCGCGCCCTTTTTTCATCTTAATAAGGGCAGAAAGAAGATGTTCTGTGCCCACAAAGCAGTGTTGACCCTCATAAGCAAGAGCCACTGCCTTGGCAATTGCTTCCTTAGCATTTTGAGAGAAATGGAAATTATTCAACCTAAATTGTTTTTGATTATTCTGCTCCTCGTCTTTTTTAGAAATAGTTGGCGCCATGTTTTTATTTGATGTCTTAAGAGGAGTTTTTTTGTAATGCAAGATTTTCCAGGCAAGACTTCCTTTTTGATGGATTAAGGCGGTTAAAAGATGAGCCGTTGTGATATAGTCTTTATTTTCTTGATGAGCCAAGAGAGAGGCAGTCTCCAAGGCTTGTTTGAGTTGGGTAGTAAATTTATATATAATCATAGTGTTATTTCAATTTTAATAAGTTTATTATATAATAAAAGAGAGCTTTCAGCAAGAATTTCATAAAAACAAAACACCTCTTTAAAAAGAGGTATAAATTACTTAAAGGGGGTGAGTTTTTTCTCTTGATTACCCCTAGACTTTATACACAATCTATTTGGCAGATATTCTTTTTTGTGTTAAAATGAAAAGGAATTTGTTGTTGGTTTTCTAAAATAAACATCAATATTAAATTTTAGCATCAACATCAATGGGATTTTTCGGACTTAAATCTAAGAGTCGATATTTAGGTATAGATATTGGCACTTCTAATTTAAAAATCGTAGAGCTGAACAAATGGAAGGGGAGAGCTAATTTAACTACTTATGGGGCAATTGATTTGGCCGATGATATTATTAGAAGTGATTCACCTGCTGTGCAAGAAAAAATTTACAAAAGCTTGAAAAGAATTGTAAAAGAGAGTGGGGTGAAAGGTTCAAGCGCGATTGCTTCTCTGCCAGGATTTTCGGTTTTTACCACAATCTTGAATTTACCTAAAATGGGAGAGGAAGAACTGGCTTCGGCTGTAAAGTGGGAATCCAAACGTTATATTCCTTTTCCTATTGAAGAAATTATTTTAGATTGGGAAATAATTCCGCCCAAAGTTCCCCAAAAAGTAGAGCAGGACGAGACCTTAAAACCCCAAGAGGGGATAGAGATTTTTCTCACTGCTGTACCTAAGAACATTGTGAAAAGGTATGGTGACATTTTCAAGAAGGCTGCTTTAGAATTGGTGGGATTAGAGCCTGAAGCAATGGCCCTAGCGCGTGCCCTAGTGGATGCGCAAGAAGATAGAGGTGTGATGATTGTGGATATTGGAGCCACGGCTACGGAAATTTGTATTGTTGAAAATGATTTTCCTAAATTAAATTTAAGTATAGATATGGGTGGTAATGCTCTTACCCGCGTTATTGCTCATAGTCTTCAGGTAAGTTTTGAACGCGCTGAACAATTCAAGAAAGATTTTGGTGTCTCTCGCGAAAAAATGGGAGGAGAAATTCCGCGCGCCATTAAGCCTGTGATTGATGTTATTGTGGAAAAGATTCGTCATTGCTTAGACTTATTCTATAATCGTGGCGGCAGTCAAGTATCCCAAATTATTCTCTCTGGCGGAAGTGCCAAATTACCCGAATTCACAAGTTATTTATCTCCATTTTTAGACCATAATATTACTGTGGCCGATCCCTGGGGCAAAATTATTGTTCCCAAAGAGCTTAAAAAAGTTTTAGATGAATTGGGTCCTACCTTTGATGTAGCGGCTGGGTTGGCCTTGCGGGAAATGTTACCCTAAAATACAAAGCAATAATTTATGCCCCGTAGAGAAATTTTGAATGATTTTTATATATTATCATTCAAGATTCTTCCGAGAGGAAGGAGTGTTTTTTCAAAAAATACTCAAAATATTTACTCAAAATTCTTCTACGGGGTATCCCCTAGAGAAATTTTGAAATTATTTTATGTGTTATTGTTCGAAATTATCGTATAGAGGAGAAATATTTTTTCAGAAAATACTCAAAATAATTATTCACCAGTATTTAATTTTCATTGAAGAATAATAATTACTAAAATAATTATTATTCAAAATTCTTCTACAGGGTATGAAAGAAGGAAAATCATTTCAAAGTTCTCCCAAAGCTGTTTTACAAAAGATGCGGGGTAGAAAGTGGGAAGGTAAAAATTTGTTAGATATTTTAGAGCAGAAGCAACTAATCGATGATGAAAAACGAAGGTTGATTGAAAAGGAGGCTCAAAAAACCGATCTTCCATTAGAACAAATAATCCGAGATTTAGATCTTGTACCCGAGAAGTCTTTGGTTCAGGCAGTCGGCGAATTTTTGGGTGTGGAGTTTGTGGATCTAGAATCACGCCCTATCTCGCCTCAAATCTTAAAACTAATCCCTCAAGAAGTTGCTGTCTCTTATCGTATGGTTGCTTTTGAGCGCGGAGAAGATAATATTGTGAAGGTTGCAATGGCTGACCCCGCAGATTTTAAAGCCTTAGAAGCATTAGAATTTGCAACAGGAAGGCAGGGTTTTTCCACAACTATTTATATAACTAATAGAGCAAGCCTGGATTTTGCTTTTCGGCAGTACGAAAAAAGTCTCAAAGAGGAAGTGACTAAAGCATTGGAAGAAGTAGTGGAAAAGAAACATGAAGAGAAAAAAGTTTTAGAGGAACGAGAAAAAGAAATTATAAAATTAGTAGAAGCAGCTCCGATTTCTAAAATTGTGCAAGGGATTATTAAACATGCCGTAGAAGCAAGAGCATCAGATATTCACATTGAACCTGAAGATAAAATGGTAAGAGTACGTTACCGGGTTGATGGTGTAATGCGGACCGCTCTTTCCTTGCCTTCTAAAATTCGTGAAGGGATTGTTTCGCGGGTAAAAGTGCTTGCTAATCTAAAAATTGACGAAACGCGAATTCCTCAAGATGGTCGTATTCGTCTGGAATTTGGTGATCGGCCAGTGGATTTTCGTATTTCTACTTTACCTACAGTGAACGGAGAAAAAGTAGTAATGAGGATTTTGGAAACCGGAGCAAGAATGTTTTCTTTGGAAGAATTGGGTTTGACTGGTTTAAGACTAAAACATATCAAGGAAGAAATAATAAAAGCCCATGGCCTTTTATTAGTAACTGGCCCTACTGGCAGTGGTAAATCTACTACGCTTTACTCAATCCTGGGGATTTTAAACCAAGAAGATGTAAACATTGTGACCTTGGAAGATCCAGTAGAATATTTTATTCCTGGTATTGCTCAAGCCCAAGTTCATCCAGAAGTAGGACTAACCTTTGCCTCGGGCCTACGTTCAATTTTACGTCAGGACCCCGACATTATTATGGTTGGTGAGATTAGAGATCAGGAGACAGCAGAAATGGCTATTCATGCTTCTCTAACCGGGCATGTTGTTCTCTCCACTTTACATACTAACAGCGCGGTAGGTGCTGTGCCCCGTTTAATTGATATGGGTATTCAACCCTTTTTAATTAGCGCGGCAACAAATATTATAGTAGCCCAGAGGCTTGTGCGTAAACTCTGCCCAGAATGTAAGGAAAAGGTAGAAGCTAATGAAGAAATTCGTAAGATCATTCTTAAAGAATGGGAAGCTATTCCAGATTTTGAAAAAGAAGGGCTAAATATAAATAAGGATAAAATTATTATCTATCAAGGTAAGGGTTGTAAACATTGTGACAATGAAGGTTATAAGGGAAGAATTGGCATTTTTGAAACCATTCCCTTGACCCCTGATTTACAGGAATTAATTCTCTCTAAACCTTCTGAAAATCAAATTGAAGAACTTGTGGTTAAAAAAGGGCTTATTAATATGAAGCAGGATGGCATTTTAAAAGTTTTACGTGGCGAAACCAGCCTGGAAGAAGTGTTCAGGGCGACGAACATCTAAAAAGCGTAAAGCTTAAAGTGTAAAGTTAAAAGCAAGAATAAAATGAACTTTTAACTTTTCACTTTTAGTTTTTAGTTTGTATTTATGCCTTTTTACGATAATGTGCAATTAACTATTAAACGTTTTCTTCTTGCTGCTGCGCAGAGGAATGCTTCGGATCTTCATCTCTCTGTAGGAAGATACCCTACTTTAAGGATTGATGGCGACTTGATTACTATGAAAGAAGAAAAGGTACTTACCCCTAGTGACACAGAAAAAATTTGTTTAGGTTTGCTAAATGAAAAGCAAAAAGAACGTTTAACCAACGAAAAGTCAGTAGATTTATCTTATGAGTTTCAGGAAAAGGCGCGTTTTCGGATTAATGTTTTTTATCAACGTGGTTTTTTAAGCGCTGCTTTTCGTCTTATTCCGATGAAGATTAGAACACTGACAGAACTAGGTCTCCCACCGATTTTAGAGAAATTTACAGATTCGGCTCAAGGTTTAATCCTTTTTGTTGGTCCATCGGGGCACGGTAAATCAACAAGCTTGGCCGCTCTTTTGGATCTCATTAATCATAAGCGTGCCGACCATATTATTACAATTGAAGATCCTATTGAATACCTCTTTACCCAGGATAAGTCTCTCATTGATCAAAGAGAACTACATCAGGATACCAATTCTTTTCCCGATGCCTTGCGTGCAGCACTCCGTGAAGATCCAGATGTGGTGATGGTAGGGGAAATGCGGGACTTGGATACAATTGCTACAGCAGTGACTGTAGCCGAAACAGGACACTTAGTTTTTTCTACGGTTCATACTAATAATGCTCCGCAGACAATTGATCGGATTATTGATGTTTTTCCTGCGCACCAACAGAATCAAGTGCGGTTTCAGCTCGCTAACGTACTGGGCGGAATTGTCTCTCAAAGATTACTACCTCGCGTCGGTGGGGGGTTAACTGTAGCTTGCGAGATTATGATGGTTAACCCTGCGATTCGCAACCTCATTCGTGAGCAGAAGACTCATCAAATTGAGAGTGTTTTACAAACTGGAGCTGAAGAAGGGATGATTCCTTTGGATAAATCTCTTGCCTATTTAGTAAAGAAGGGGGTCATTGAATTAGCTCATGCTTTAATGTATTCTCAAGATCCTAGAAATTTTCGCTCCCTACTTAAATAAGATTTTTAAACTTTTCACCCCGCACCAAAAGCTTCGCTTTGATACGGGGCATGCTTTTCACTTTTAACTTAATCTTCGTGCCTACATTTTCTTATAAAGCAAGTAGTAAAACAGGGGAAATTCAGGAAGGGATTGTAGAGGCATCTAATAAGACCCTTGCCGAAGATACCCTGCATGAAAAAGGTTTAACGGTTATTTCTTTAGAGGCAAGGGAGAAACCTCCTGTCTTAGGAATCTCTCTAGACTTTTTTAACCGTATCACTGCTAAGGATAAGCTAATGTTTTTTCGGCAGTTTGCTACAATGATTGAAGCAACCCTGCCTGTTCTTCAGGCCTTGAAGATTTTAAGTAGCCAGACCAAAAAGACAAAATTGAAAGATATGATTGATCATATTATCCAAGAGGTAGAAGGGGGAGCCTCTCTTTCTGCGGCGCTTGCTGGGTATCCCTATATTTTTTCCGAATTCTATATTGGTATGATTCGTTCTGGGGAAACGAGTGGTAATCTAGACCAAACACTTCTGTACCTTGCTGATCAAATGGAAAAAGATTATGATTTAATGGGTAAGGTAAAGGGGGCGATGATTTATCCTGCTTTTATTGTTGTCGGTATGATTGTAGTGGGGATTTTAATGATGATTTTTGTTATTCCTCAGCTTACGAGTGTTCTTGAAGAAGCAGGACAAGGGCTGCCGATTACAACTAGAATTTTAATTGGTACTAGTAAAGTGCTAAAGGGATATTGGTGGGCTTTTTTAGGAGGATTAGTGGGGCTTACCATAGGCGGCCGTGTTTTACTACGTTATCCTTTTGGCCAACGCATAGTCGACTTTTTAAAGGTTAAAATTCCAGTAGTGAGTTTGCTTTTTCGCCGTATTTATTTAGTGAGGTTTACCCGTAATCTATCTACTCTTTTGGCTGGAGGAGTGCCCATTGGTGAAGCTTTGAAAATTGTGAGTGGTGTGATGGATAATTGGATTTATGCTGAAGCTTGCCTGCGTGTTCGGCAGGGGATTGAGAGTGGAGAATCTTTGGCCCGTATCTTTCAACGGGAAGCAGTTTTCCCTCCTATTGTGTCTCAAATGGCACGGGTTGGAGAACGTACCGGAAGATTGGTAGATGTTTTAAAAAAGCTTTCTGAATTTTATGATCGAGAAGTAAACGAAGCAGTCAAAAGCCTTGTTTCTCTTATTGAGCCAGCAATTATGGTTATTTTAGGTTTAGGTGTAGCAGTAATGGTTTCAGCAATCCTTTTGCCAATTTATAATATGGCCAATGCTGTATAGTATGAGTATGACACTCAAGAAGCGTGAAATAAAAATGCCAAACAAAAAAAAACAGATCCATCCCATTATTAGTTAAACGTAAAATCACAGGTTTTACATTAATAGAGTTGCTTATTGTAATTGCTATTATCGGATTGTTGGCCGC
>CAYWOB010000008.1:0-13531 GCA_964459815.1 uncultured Candidatus Saccharibacteria bacterium | reverse complement strand
CTACTAAAAAATATCAATTGCGTTATACCTTAGAGACCGATTCCACAGCCGGCGCCAAAGGCCAGCATATAACAGGACCATAAATTCTAAATTTTTTAATTTTAATCATGAAGGGAGGTGAACAAAATAAATGCGTAAAATTTTTAGATCCAAAGGATTTACCCCATTAAATCATCGCAAAGCGAATTTAACAGGGTTTACCCTGATAGAGCTTCTTGTTGTTATCGCAGTGATCGGACTCCTAGCCGCAATCGTGATGGTTTCTCTAAATTCCGCACGTGCCAAAGCGCGAGATGCTCAGAGAAAGAGTGATATGACAAATTTTAGCCTCGCTCTAGAAATGTATTATGATGCCCAGGCAAGACCTAGTTATCCAACCACGGCGCAAGGGTTAGCAGTTTTATCTCCTACCTATATGCCAAGGATCCCTGCTGATCCCGGTGGCCACACCTATACTTATGTAGGTTGCAATGCTGCAGTGCCAAAGACAGCCGCTGGTGCTTGTGGTGCTTGTGGTACTGCCTGTGCTGCTCAGCCGTGTAGTAATTATTGCGTGCATGCATTGCTAGATAACAATACTAATTATTTTAGTAAACCATAGAGTGTGTAGAGTTATCTTGAGAAATGTGTAATTTAAGAAAATTTACTCTCGTAGAGAAATCAATTTTAGTCTTTGTTTTGATCTAAAATAATATAAAAGGAAAGGAGGTGACTTCAATGCGTAGAGTTTTCAGTAAAAGGGGGTTTACTCTTATTGAGTTGTTGGTTGTCATTGCAATTATTGGTATTTTGGCTTCCGTGGTTTTAGTTTCCTTAAATTCAGCACGCTCCAAAGCTCGCGATGCCCAGAGAAAGAGTGATATTACCAATATTAGCCTCGTTCTAGAAATGTATTATGATGATCAAAGCACCCCTCAATATCCCGCCGCTTTGACCGATGACGGGTTGGACAAATATTTCCCCGCTGGTAAAGTGCCCTGCGATCCTCAAAATGCCTGCGCGACAGAAGGAGCAGGGTATACATATACCCCTACTGGCACTCCGCCCAGCACTTATACGATTTGCACGACTTTGGAAAATAATAATCCTACCGGCGGTTGGTGTAAACCTTAAATTAGGTAATAGTGGGGTAGATTGTAAATCCTGGATGTACACAGAGAACAGGATCCTGGCTAGGACTTCACTACCCCGCTAAGGGCGTGGATTTTAGATTGGGCAGCCTAAAATTCAAGCCTTTGGTTTTTCGAAATCAGATTGATTATTTATCAATCGGCTGATGTATAAATTTTCAATTTACAATTTTCAATTTTTATTGAATTTTCAATGTCTCAATTTTCAAACCATTACTAAGAAGTTTGTGTGTTTAGAAAAAGTTTGAAAATTTGAAAATTGGAATTTCATTGAAAATTGAGATTTGAAAATTGAAAATTATGTATGTTCATCTTAAATTCAGCAATTCTTTTTATTCTTGGTCTCTCCGTCGGCAGTTTTCTTAATGTCGTCATTTATCGCTCTAAAATCAAAAAATCTCTCATTCATCCCGCCTCCTTTTGTCCCTCCTGTAAACACAGTTTGGCTTGGTATGATTTGATTCCGGTAGCAAGTTTTATTACTTTGGGTGGTAAATGTCGTTACTGTCATAAGAGAGTAAGTTGGCAGTATCCTCTGGTTGAATTATCCTGTGGGATTTTATTCATTCTTTTTTATTTAAAGATTGACAGTATTAATTTTCCGCTGCTATTGGATTTGTTTTTTGCGAGTATTTTCATTGTGATTTTTGTATACGACTTAAAGTATTATTTGATCCTTGACCAGGTGATCTTGCTGGGTGCAATAGCTGCAGTGTTAGTAAGTATTTTATTAGGAAAGCCTAGTTTTCCAGAGGCACTTTTAGGCAGTTTGGCAGCAGGAGGATTTTTTGCTATAATTGTGTTAACATCATCTGGAAAGTGGATGGGCGGAGGGGATATTAAACTTGGCTTTCTTTTGGGTTTTGTTTTAGGCTGGCCTCAAGTTTTGGTGGCATTATTTATCGCTTTTACTTTAGGCAGCATAATTGGTTTATTTCTTATCATTCTTCGTGGGAAAACCTTGCAGAGTGCAGTACCTTTTGGTACTTTTCTAATAGTAGGAGCACTTATTAGTATGCTAGAAGGGGAGAAAATTTTAAAATGGTATTTGAATCTGATTACTTAATTTTCTGGCTTTCGCCAGATCTCGCGAAGCGAGACAATCTAAATAGAATTTATAAATCTTATGAATCACAAAGAGCAAAATCCCAATAGAAGATCCACTATTTTAATTATTGATGACGCCGGAGATTTAAGAGAAATTTACGCTCGAAAGTTTAAGCAGGAAGGCTTTGAAGTTCTAGAAGCAAGAGATGGTTTAGAGGGTTTAAATGTCGCCTTTGATAAAAAACCAGATTTAGTTATTACAGGGATTATGATGCCGCGGGTAGATGGGTTTGAAGTGATTAACACTTTAAAAAAAGATGCCCAAATGAAGAATACACCGGTTTTAGTTTTTTCCCATTTGGGCCGTCAGGAAGACATTGACAAAGCCTTATCCCTAGGGGTAGATGATTTCTTAATTCAAGCCACCTTTTCACCTGATGATGTAGTGGAAAAAGTGAGAGGGCACCTCGGGAGACCAAAATCCGTGATTTCATCAGGAGGTGAAAAGTTAGGAGGGCATTTTAATTTGAGATTGGATCCTTATCGTGGCGATGCTGTACGGCTGGCGAAAAGTTTAGGAGTAAATCGTCAATTTTCTTGCGAAAAATGCAACGGACCTTTGATTTTAGATGTAGTACAAGATACAGACCGGGAAGGGAAATGGGTAACAGGATTTCTCAAGTGTTTGCGGTGTGGGAAGAGAATTGAGTAAGATCAATTTTTATTTTTTGATTTTTAATTTTTAGCCCGCCTGCCTATGCTGCCTTGCAGCAGCAAGGCTAGCGGGCAGGCTAATTTTTATTGAATTATTGTCTTATTTGTAATAACAATAAAAATTAAGTAAATAAAAATTAGTTAAAAAATAAATAAATAAAAATTAAAAATTTTCATCAAAGTTATTTAATGTCAAAGTTAATAATGAGAGGTTTGGTTTTGAAGTGATAAAATAAATATAAACAATTTTATGCTCAAAATCGATTTGATCCCTGAAGACGAAGGAGAGAAGCGAAAAAGAAAATTACGTAACATTAGTATTATTATTCTGCTCCTTATTATATTTTTAGGAGGAGGGGCATATTTTGGTTTATCTTTTTTGCAAAAAAAGGAGAATGTTAAATTAAATGATCTTACAGGTCAAATTGATAGAGTGGGGCAAGAGATTCAAAGTTCTCAAACAGACCTCTCACAAGCTCTTGTTGCTCAAAAACAATTAGGCACCCTAGATCGGCTTCTGAACCGCCGGATGTATTGGGCCACATTTTTTCAAACCCTAGGCCACGTCACCATTCCCGATGTTTTTTATACAAGTTTTAAAGGAGATATTGATACCCGCAAGGTTAGTTTGCCTGCTTACACGCGCAATTATCAATCTTTAGCCCGCCAATTAAAGGCTTGGGAGCAGCAAGATGCCATAGAAAAAGTAGAAGTCAAATCTGCAAGTCTAGATATTACCGAGGATCAAGCCGTGGTTTCTTTTCAAGCTGATTTAACTTTTAAAGAGGAAGCCTGGCAGAAATAAACTTTCGTTAATAAATTCAAAATCAAAATTTCTGAATCTATGCAATTCAACGTCCAGACGATTTACAAAAATTTAAATCTAATCATCATAGTAGCTATTTTAGGAGCAATGGGAGCAGGTTTTTATTTCTTAAAGCCAGAATATGATGCCCTAATGAATACCCAAGGGCAAGTTAAGGCCGCGGAAACAAATCTTGCGAACAGCACAAAAACTTTGGAGGACACTAAAAAGTTAGTCAAGAATTATGAAGGTATCAAAGAACAATTGCGTACTTTAAGTTTGGCCTTACCTTCTGAAGAAGATATACCCAATCTCTTAATCCAACTGGAAGCTCTCGCTGTTAAAAATGGAGTTTTAATGGAAGAGGTGGGTTACAGTGAAGAAACTAAGACTGCAAAAGATAATTCAAATTCATCTCAAACAACGGATGAGGAAAATTTGGGCCAGAAGAAATCTTCAGGACAAGATGCTGCCCCTAATATCCCTGCAACTGCTACCACTACTGAAGCTCCTAGCGAAGGTTATGCAACATTAAAGGTTTCTCTTTCTTTAACTGGCAAGTATGATGCCTTTATGAAATATTTAGGAGATGTACAAAAGAATCTGCGCTTTTTAGATGTCGTTTCTGTAGATTTTGATACCAAAGAAAAAGCTTCTCAATCCAATCAAACTAAAGGCAGCGCAGGTGAGGAGAGTGGAGTAAAATTCGAAGATAGGGTTTTAAATTTCAAGTTGGATTTAAGGACATACTACCTTAAATAATTTAGAATGTAAAAATCAAAAATCAAAATGACCCGCCCGCCTTGACTTCGCCCTTAGTTAAATGTTAATTCTTACCAAACACAACTAAGCTTTTATCAAAGAATTACCTAAAGTCAGTCAAGGCGAAGTCGGGCGCGGCAGTTTAAAATGTTAAAATGAAAAGAATTTTTAAAATTTTACATTATCATTTTACATTTTGATTTTTGCATTTTGATTTTATTTTTATGGACAAAGCCAAACGTAAACAAACAATATTAATAGTTGTCTTTCTAATTGTAATTTTAATAACTGGTTATTTAGTTTACTCTACTTTTTTTAGTAAAAAACCCCATTCCGTATCTGCACCATTTGGTATAACAGAAGAAGGGGGAGCAACAGCAACGGCTCCTAGTCCTGCTACTTCCTCACAAAATATTCCTTCTTCTAAACTCAACACCGATTTACTTACTGACCCACGTTTTTCCCAATTGATGATATTTGGCGATGTGCCTATAGAAGTAGGGCCAGTAGGTCGGGATAATCCCTTTGTTCCATATGAAGGGTATAAAAGTGGGGGCACGACAGGACCATAAAGAAGACAAAAGTTGTCTTTGAAAGAATAGGGATTTTGGATTTCAAAAAGAATAATTTCATTGTCTCTGCTTCGCGAGATCTTGCGAAGCAAGAAAAATTGGGATTTGCCACCCTATGGGTGGTCACCCGAAAAGGCGTGAAAAATTGAAAATTATTTTATATATGCCTCGAGTGAAAACAGGCACTCTTTCCCGACAGAAAGGCTTCACTATAGTAGAAATGCTGATAGTGAGTTTTGCTATTGGGCTAATTGCCGCAATCTTGTTGGCTAATATGCGTAAAGGCAATGGGGAAACTAACTTACGTTTTGCCGTACAAAACCTAGCTAATGTTTTAAAGCAGGCACAAACAATGGCTGCCAATGGTAAAACAGTAGACGGCAGTGTTCCTTGGGGGATTGGAGTCCATTTAACTTCCAATAGCGCTTACACTCTTTTTGCAGATAAGAATAACGATGGTCTTCAGAACGCAGGTGAGGTATTAGAGATAATTTCTCTGCCTTCTTCTATCACAATGAACCGTAACAACGACACCATCCTTTTTCAATCTCCCCACGGCACAACACAAATTAATGGACAAGGTACTGGATCTTTGACCGTCACCTTCACCAATAATGCGGGACAGACTGGCACAGTTTCTATATATGCTAGTTCAGGATTAATAGAAAGTAGTTTTTAATTCTATGAAAATTAGTTTAAAACAATTTTTTTTAACAAGAAGAAGAGAAGGGTCTACCCTGTTAAATCGTCGTAGGGAGAATTTAATGGGGATGACGCTTCTAGAAACGTTGATCGCGATTTTTATCGTTACTGTAGGGTTAATTGGTAGTCTTTCTTTAGTGGTATATTCTACTACAACAATGCGTCAGGTAAAGGAAAAAACGGTTGCTTATTTTTTAGCGGAAGAGGGTTTGGAGTTAGTACGCGCTTACCGCGATTCATATTGGTTGGCAGGCGATAATCTTTTTAGCGGTAGCAACCCAATGAGACAAAATCGTAATAATAGCGCCAATAATTATTATGTAGTTGACTACACTGGCTATTTAGGATGCAGAGGAACAGGCTGTATTCCGGCAGCAGATAAACAGCTTTATCTAAACGCAAATGGTTTTTATATTCATGCATCGTCAGGTACAGCCACCCAATATAGCCGAGTAATTCGTAAATATACAAATGGCGATGCGGTCGTGATTGTTAGTGAAGTGAGTTGGAAAAATAAAACAGTCAAATTAGAATCAAACCTATATAATTGGCGCAATCTTTAATGTTAAGTGATATATGAAATTAATAAATGTCAGACAAGAAAAATTAAATTACAAAAAACAAACCCCTATTGAAATGAAAAAGGGATACAGATTTTTATTACATATTCTTAAGTCAAAAAAATGTGGCAGGGGATTTACAATCATTGAAATGCTAGTAGCAATAGCAGTATTCTCTATTGCGCTCGTGGCCATTTGCGGAATTTTTTTATCAATTACCAAATCTCAACGCAAAAATAGCATTGATCAAGATGTACAGTCCGAGATGTCTTATGCCTTAGAAACAATTACTCAAGCAATAAGACGATACAATATTGATTACAATACATCTATTAATAATCCTGCCTTTACTTTAGTTTTAGTGCGTCAAGACAAGGAGAGCGTCAGTTTTTTTAGGGGTAGTGATAATCGGTTAAAAATGCAGATAGGTACAGGAGCTGCTCAAGATATTTTGAGTGATAAAGTCAAAGTAGATGATTTAAAATTCTGGATTACACCCACGACTGATCCTTTTGTTCCCGGAGGAGAAAATGAGCAGCCACGCGTCACAATTCTTTTGGGTTTAAGCCAAAGTAAAAATACAACCAAACCAGAAGAGCAAGCTTCTATGCGAGTACAGACCACAATTACACAGAGAGTATATAAGAGATAATGTAAAATGTAAAAATCAAAGTGTAAAATGACAATGCAAAATTTTAAAAATTCTTTTCATTTTAACATTTTAAACTGCCGCGCCCGACTTCGCCTTGACTGACTTTAGGTAATTCTTTGATAAAAGCTTAGTTGTGTTTGGTAAGAATTAACATTTAACTAAGGGCGAAGTCAAGGCGGGCGGGTCATTTTGATTTTTGATATTTGAATTTTGCATTAAAATGAGGTTAACTAGAATACAATTCCGTCATCATATATTATCAAAGAAATCCCAATCGGGTGTTTCTTTACTTTATGCTGTTCTTGTATTAGGCGGAGTTGTTTTGATTAGTTTAGTAATCGCAAGTTTAACCTTGCGCAATATTAAGATGGCTCGAGATGTGGGTAGCGGTATGATTGCTTATTATGCGGCTGACAGTGGTGTAGAGAGAGCACTTTATGAGATTATGGTTAATGATAACACCAGCAATAAATCCAATGTTGCGCTTGCCGAACTTACTGCCGCTAATTATAGCTATACTGTTGATGATACTTTTAATTGCAGTAAATATTACACCCAAGATAGTTTAAATATGGATGAGGTTTTAGAGTTTAACCATTTAGATAGTCCCACCAGAATGCACTTATCTTGGTCACAGAGATTGGGCAATACTAACGAGAAGGTGGAAGTGACCTGGGTAGGTTGGGAAGATAATTTTAGCGATTTTGGGCCCGCAGCCCCAAGTACTTATCAGTTCGGCCAAGGAGCGCAGACAGTATATAAAGAAACTTTTAGTTATACTGATTTGCAGAATGAAGGTGGAGAAATTGTGCGACAGCTTGTAAATAAACCGAATAACCTCGTTCGCATCAAACCATTAAATGATTTTATCTCTGATTTTAGAATTTGTTTTGATAATGGTGTGGACATTACAGACAAAGTCAGAATTGATTCTGTAGGCACTTTTTCGTCCTATAAAAAAGCGATTGAATCCACTTATAACAGCACTGCCGCTGGTGTTTCGGGTTATTTTGACTACGTCATTTTTTCCGAGCAGAGACTTAGTAAGCAAATGTAAAATGTAAAAATCAAAATGCAAAATGACAATGTAAAATTTCAAAATGGGAATTTATCCTTCAGGATTTCAAAGATAGTGTTTAAGGCAAAGATAGGTTTTGAAAGGCTACCTGCCCGTCATTCTCCCTTCGATGAGCAGGCGATGGCAGGCGGGAAGCCTGAATTCCCAGAATAATTTTTACATTTTGATTTGTCATTTTGATTTTTGATATTTGATTTTTACATTAGGACATTTAATGTTTTCCCATAAATTTTTCTTACTTTTATTTTTCTTATTCTTATTGTCCATTTCCGGCTTTTGCATTTACCGCCTTTATTTTTTAAAAAATTCAGAGGTTGTTCCATCATTTTCTGAAAGTGATACTAGTCCGGCACCAGTTAATATCACCGCGCCTGAAAAGGTTTCAATTAGTCCGCCCAATTATGAGGGTAATATCAATAAACCTGAAAATTCTAATAGTGATTCTATGCCATCTTCTACTGACCCAGTATCGAAGAAAGAAGAGGGCGAGAAACCAAAAGTGCCGAGTGTACCCAGCGAATTTATCATCGTCCATAGTGGCTCTATCGTAGAAATAGGATCAGATTTTCTTGTTTTTGAGGAGTCACATCCAGAGGGTAATAAAAAATTCAAAGCCCAAATTACTACAGATACAGAAATCAGACTCATTACTGTGCCGCGCACAATAGAACCTGATAATGAGAAAGATCTATTTCAGGTTAATATGATTAAACTTGACGAGCTTAAAATTAATGATCAAATTCTTGTGCTGGGGATGGTGAAGAATACTGATCAAGCAACATTTCAAGCAATCCGAATAGATAAAAGTGATTATCGTTAAATTTTCCATTTTATGAATTCTCGAGCATCTAAAATTATCAAAATTTCAGCCACAGTTCTTACTTCTATTTTTACAATATTTTCCTTTAGTTTCCTTACTGTTCAAGCCAGTTTTTTTAATTGCAATCCTTCTTATGGGAATTGTACATGCGGCCATGGTGGTGGTGAGCCCATTTGTATAGGTTTTGTGGGTCAAAGTTACAATTTTAAAACTAAAGCGGTAGATCCAGAAGGTAATCGGCTTTATTACACCTTTTTTTGGGATGATGCCGGCAGTACAACGCGAGTACCCTCTGCTCCCAATACTGTTGAGTCCGGTGTTTCTGTGCAGACTTCTCATATGTTCAACCCAGGATTACACAACGTCAGCGCTACAGCTACAGATACTACTCCAAGCACCTCTGTTGCCTCTAACTTGATCTCTTGTGATATCCATAAAAACGCAGCTCTTACGATTGATTTTGACAGTGGCCCTTCAAAGGTGAGTGCAGGCACAACAGCTGACTATTATATTAACTATACTGTAGCTAATGATAATGCCTATGGCTTGACAATAAGCTATAGCCCTATAGGTGGGGGAGCTGTGGTTTCGAGTGCTAATCCAACTTGGAGTCGGGTAGGAGATAATTTTTATTGGGATTTTAATAATGTAGTACCACCGGGTAATTATAGTATTCGGTTAACTTTACGGATTAATGGTACGACGCAGAATCACGTTGAGATTATGGCGGCAAATCCTGATTGTTCTAGTAATAAGTGTAAAGATGACAAATGGGTGATTGTAGGCGAAGCTTGGTGGCAGACCAATTGGGGTGATATTCATAGTAATGGCGGTATTAGCAATAGGGAAACGCATGGTAGTAACACAGCTGATTATGTGGTAACTGCCCGGCAAGACATCAATAGTAATGTTAAAAGTAGTATTAATCAAATTTTAACGCCCTATCCTTCCACAAGAAATCTTATTTTTACAGAGGTGAACAAAGATTCCCTTACCCAGGGTGTAAGCCCCAATTGTTCGGATAATTACTGGCGCGCCGTGTATATTCCAGATTATCCTCTCTTACCCCAAACCGCCTCCCTATGGCGGGGCGGAAATCGTGACCGCAATATTCACTATTGCAACGGCAATTTAACTATCGCTGCAAATCCTCTCCTTCCCAAGCCGTCCACTATTTTGAATAGCGAACCACCTGCTCTCTTTTTGGAAAAGGGTGGGACAGTAGTCGTGGATGGTGATTTATCCATTGCCAATAATGTTTATTATGATCCGAATCTGACAACTGTGGATGAGCGGGCGAAAATACCTTCTGCGGGATTTGTCATTGGTGGGGATTTAGTGATTTCATCAAATGTGAAACATCTTGTAGGTAATTTTTATGTTTTGGGGGATGTTTATACAGATAATACCGAGGATACAGAGTTGATTGTTGAGGGTTCAGTCGTAGCTCGTAATTATTTAAATTTGGAAAGAAAATATATTGATGAGGCTAACACGCCGTCAGAATTAGTAAAATATGATGGCCGGGTTTTGGTGAATCCTCCGCCAGGATTTTTAGATCCTGCTATGATTCTTCCACGTTGGGCAGGCATCCGACCTTGATTTTGTGCAATTTGGGGTTTGTGGTATAATAAAAATAAGCTGCTAACATAATAAAATTATATGAAAACAAAAAAGCCCCCTTGTTGTAAAAATCCAATTACTTCTCCAGACCGAAAACAAGGAACGATAAAATGGATTATTCTTTTTGTTATTGCGATTATTGTAATTGGTGGCCTGGTTTACATTGCTCTCTTTTGGCCAAGGGGAAAAAAGACATCCACCCCTTCTGCATTACCGCAGAATCCTGCTTTTTCTACTAATACAGAAGAGGTTTTTTATTCCTTGGTGGGTAAAATTGCAGAGATTCAGGATAACACCCTGAAGATTCAGGCAAGGCAAGAACAGAATTATTTTTTGAGTACGGATAATGATTTTACAGCAAAATTGCAAGAAGATACGCATTATTCGCGCCGCACTATTTTTTCTAATCCTGATGAGCCTTCAAAAACTGAAGACATCACTTTATCCGATCTCAAAGTGGGGGATGAAGTGAATATCGTTGCTGGCGAAAATATTAACGGCAAAAATGCTTTCATTGCCGCCGCTGTGCAGGTAGTGGAAATTCAACCTTAATATTGTAAATAGTAAGGACTAAAATTCAAGTAAGATTTTTTATGAGAATTACTCAATGTGATTTGTGTAGAAGAAAGATTAAAAAAGAGCCCATCACTGCAGGTATTGGTTTTTGGCGGTCTGCCGAATTATGTGAAAAATGTGGTGCACCCATTCTGCGATTCTTAAAGAAAAATCAACTAATCCGGAATCCAAAAATAAAGCCCCAAAATTCTTGCAGAATTTTGGGGGACCCTTCTCTAATTAAGCTAGGGTTAAAGTTTGGCAAATTAGGCTCTTTCAGGATACAATCAAAGGAGAAAAAGAAGAATAAATTATGACTCACGTCCAAAAAATTGTGCAAAATTTAAAAAAGTATAAACCGGACAAACTGGTCCTTTTTGGCAGTTATGCATGGGGAAAGCCCAATAAAGATTCAGATATAGATCTTTTAATTGTAAAAAAGAACTAGAAAGAAACATTATGAGAGAATCCCGGAAGTTCGAAAGTATCTTTATGATATTGATCAAGCCTTTGATATCCTAGTTTTAACTCCTGAAGAGATTAAAAGAAGATTACAGTTGGGTGATTTTTTCATTCGGGAAATTGTTAATAAAGGTAAAATACTTTATGAAAAAAGGTAATTTATTGACAAACTGTTATCCTGAAATATAATTTAATATATGAGGAAACAATCATCATCAGTGGATTTAAGCACAAAATTGAAGCCCTATGAACATAAATGGGTAGCTTTATCTTTGGATCACAAGAAGGTTTTAGGGGCAGGTAATACTTTACAGGCAACAAAAAAAAAGGCAGAAAAAAAAGCAAAAAAGTTTATTTTTCTCAAGCTGCCTGCTTTTGATTTAAATTATGTTCCTTTTTCAAATTTGCCTTTATGAGATTTCCTTATTTTAAAATACCCACCCTAGATTCTAAAAGGAAGTGGATTAGCCGTCCAATTATACCAATTACACTTTTTGGTCGCCGGGGTGAAATTGTTGTGGATGCCCTTATCGATTCTGGTGCTGACAAATCTTTATTCCATGTTGAGCTAGCGCAAGAAATAGGGCTGAATTTTAAAGGAAAAAAGAGTGAATTTTTCAGTGGAATTGAAGGCGGGCGCATTAAGAGTTTCTTGTCGCCGATCCGGCTGCAAATTATGGGAATGGATGAAATCATTGAAATTATAGCAGGATTCACTAATGCTAGAGGGGTATCTGCGATTTTAGGTCAGGAAGGATTTTTCGATGCTTTTAAGATTAAATTTGAAAGAAGACGCAACAGCATAAAAATTATATCTGAAAGATCCAAATAAAAATTCAGTATGGAGCCAACCAATTTTATCTATGTTTGTTAAAGCAGAACGAAAAAAAAGACCATAACGCGAGACGAAATCGTAATGTTATGGTCAAAATGTAGTAAGAAGTCTATGGTTCAAGTCAGAGACTTGAACCAACAAGAGTTGAACTAGCGAAGTAATTAAGCCATTTTTTATGCTTCCACCCAACATTTTTAGAACCCTCTGGTCGTATAATTCTGAAAAAATCGATCCATTAAAACACAAACAAATTATCGTTGCCAATGTTTTGAATTTTGGCGATAAAGAGGCGACCCAATGGCTTTTCCGGTACTATGGCCAGAAAGAAATTAAAAAAATCGCCGCAAAAATCCCTGCTGGCCAATGGAATAAAAAATCGTTAAATTTTTGGTCAATCCTACTTGACATCAAACCGCGAGCTAAAGCCGCAATGATTCAAAAATTAAAATAAAATATGATATCAAAACTATTTTTTGATATTTTAAGTCCGGAGCGCAAAAAGATATTGCCCCATCTGCGTGGCTTTAAGGATACTTTTTATTTAGCTGGTGGCACAGCCTTAGCTTTACAATTAGGACATCGAGATAGTGTAGATTTTGATTTTTTTACATCTAAAAAATTTCAAACAGAAGAATTGTTTAAAAAGAATCAAACCTCATTCCCTCAATCTGCCATACAGAAAATGCAGGAAGAAAATGGAACTCTGTCCGTTTCAATCAATCAAAATATCCGGTTAAGTTTTTTTTATTATCCATACAAAATGATTAGCAATTTTATAGATGCGGATTATTTTTTTCTTGCTTCCTTAGCCGATATCGGCTGTATGAAATTAAACGCCATCACAAGTCGTTCCTTACAAAAGGACTATGTAGATTTATATTTCATCCTTAGAGAAATTCCCTTAGCCCGACTTTTGGACTTTGCCAGCCAGAAATTACCGGAGTTGGACACGAATTTGATTCTCAAAAGCCTGATTTATTTTGCAGACATTCAAGAAGAGCCGATTGTTTACAAAAATGATCAAGAGGTGGAGTTTTCAAAAGTCAAAGCGTTTTTAATTCAAGAAACTAAAAAGTATTCACTGCCATAAGATAATTAACCAATTTCTTAATTTCCAATAATTTCTCTTAATTTTTTCCCATTCTTAAATTATAACTCTTCTTTTCTCTCGTTCCTTCAAATTCAAAGAATTCAACCTGTTAAATAACCGGATT
>CAYWOB010000007.1:18794-25999 GCA_964459815.1 uncultured Candidatus Saccharibacteria bacterium | reverse complement strand
GGCTGGGGAGGCAGGATTCGGACCTGCGCATGGCGGCTCCAAAGGCCGCTGCCTTACCACTTGGCTACTCCCCAAAGATTAAGAAATTACTTTGGACTCAAATATTTTTTCAATTTACCTTTTAGTATTTCTCGACCGTATCCTGATTTGTAAAAAAGTTCGGCAGTTTGCGCATCCTGCTTCTCTAAATATGCCTCATAATAAATGAGTCTATGCGGTCTATTTTTTGATGTAAATGTATCTGAAAATTTTTCGGAATTATGTTCTGTAAAACGCCTCTTCAAATTATTTGTAATTCCGACATATCTACGTTTGTTTTTTAAACTTTCTAAAACATAAATATACCACATGTTAATTGCCCCGCCTTTTCGGCGGGTCGCCGAGGAGGCGACTTACCACTTGGCTACTCCCCAAAAAAACTAAAAACTAAAAGTGAAAAATGTAAAATTATTCCCTATTTCACAATCTCTCCTCCTAAAACCTCCAATGCTTCCTTGGTTAAATTATTATTTTGTTGCAATTCTATCTTTTCACATTGAATCTGCCACTTGCCGCCTAGAATTTGATCCAAAACCCCTTCTACGGTTTTTTTATTGCGGCTTTGGGAAACCATATCCCTATGAAAATCCCGCGGGAAACCCAAAACCAAAGAGCCATTGCGGAAAGCGACGGGCTGGCAGAGTTTCAGAAAAGCACACAGAGAATAATTTAAAGGTTCTACTGCCTTTAACACCTCATTCCACTTGCCTACTACTTGCTCTAAATTCATTGTTGGTTTTGAAGATCTAGCGGAAATAAATAACGGCTCTTCTTTTTTCTCCGGCTTTGGTTTTTGCATTTTTTGTTTGGTTTGCCCATTTAAATTTTCTGATAAACTTGGGCGGGTTGTTATCTCATTTACTATTTCAACATACTCTATGATTGCTAGTTCTAAAAATAATTGAGGAATAAGAGTTGCATCCAAATTATTCTTCGCTGTTATAAAAAGTCTTATTAAATGAGCTAAATTTTTTAGAGAAAATTTTTGAGCGAGAGCAATCAACTCTTCTTTTTGAGTAGAAGAGAAAGAAAACCCAGAATGATCTAATAGGGTGGGCTGTATTTTTGCTAACATCATTTTGCGTAGATAATCAATAAGTTGTTCAGTAAAATTAAATAAATCTTGGCCATTTGCGGCAATTTCATTCACTTTATGAATAGCTTGCGCACTATTGCAAGAAGCTAGCATATTTATAAAATTGGCTATGAGCGACCAATCCACAGTACCCAAAAAATCAGCTACCTTATCCACTTTAAGTTCTTTTTTGGGCCAGGAAAGAATCTGACCTAAAAAGCTCTCTGCATCCCGCTCCCCGCCATCTGCTTTAATCGCAATGAGTCTTAAAATTTCAGGGTTTAAAATGCGCTTCTCTTCTTTCAAAATTTGTAATAAACGGTGTTCAATTTCAGATACGGTTAATTTTTTAAAATCGAATCTTTGGCAACGTGATAGAATTGTCTCTGGCACTTCATGCACCTCTGTTGTTGCTAAAATAAAAACAGTATTAGAAGGAGGCTCTTCTAAGGTTTTTAGAAGGGCATTGAAAGCTTCCCGCGTCAGCATATGCACTTCATCGATAATGAAGACCTTAAAGGCATCCTTAGTAGGTGCAAACCGTACATTTTCACGGAGAGCACGAATTTCGTTAATACCACGGTTAGAAGCGGCATCAATCTCAATTAAATCTAAAGACCTGCCTAATGTAATCTCCTGACAACTTACACAACGATTGCAAGGCTCTACTTTGCCAAGTCTACGCTCACGGCTGCTTTTTTTATTCTGGCAATTAATTGCTTTAGCCAAGATTCGCGCGACCGTAGTTTTACCAATGCCACGAGGACCTGCAAAAATATATGCGTGAGCAATTTTGTCCAAACTTAATTCATTCTTTAGAGTTTGAATAATGGCGGTTTGCCCTTCTACTTCGGAAAATTTTTGGGGTCGGTATTTACGATACAGAGTCATAAGTATGAATTAGGAATTAGGAATTATGAATCAGGAATCAGGAATAACTTTTATTTCTTAACTTTTATTGTATTAAATAAGACAATAATTCAATAACTCAATAAAAATTAGTTAAAAAATAAAAATTAAAAATTAAGAAATTTTAAACCCTCCCTATTTGACATTACTGAATTGCGCTCTGCTGATTTAGCTAGACATTACTCAATACTTTCTTCTTGGGATTAAATACAAAAAACTTATAACCTGCAAAATTCCAGATCAGGGAAACTGCGGTTGCCACAACCTTGACGGCGTTCGCCCATAAACTAGCCGAGAGACCAAAACGTGCACCTACCATGGTGGTGCCTAAATAAACAATCAGGCTATTAATCCCCATCCCGATAATCGTCACCACAATAAACTGGACATATTGAAAAACTGCCCGTTCTTCCCCTTTATATTTGAAAGCCCAGAGGCGATTCCAAAAAAAGCTGTTGGTGGAGGCAATAGCGAAAGAGATCACATTGAAAACAAAAACTGGCCAGCCACGATAAATGCTAAAAATCCACATCTCTAAATTCAAAATTCCAAAATCAATTCCCGTATTAAGAAAACCAATGACCACAAAACGTAAGAACTGACCAATAATGGGGTATTTTTGTAAAAGATTTTTGTTTCCTTTATTCATAGTCTTTTTGATTTAATTAAAATTTGGGTAATTTTATTCTAGCAAAAAAAAGAGAGTCTCGCAATTTTAGGAGATTCTTTGTTTTTTGAAAATACAAAATAAATAGAAAAACAAAATTCTATATCTTTATTCCTCATCATCCACCAAGCCTTCTAGGCCTTCTAATTCACTATCTAAGTCATCCACAACCTGACCAGGAACGACTTCTTTTTCCAACTCGTTAGAAGCTATCTTAACCTCATTTCCCCTTTTTTCCACCATATCTTTCAAACTCGTCTTTTTGATGATATTCTCAATTGCGCCCCATTCAGCTTCACCTTCTGCAGGAACGACTAAGGTAACTTCATCACCTACTTCACCTTTAAAATAAGTAACACTTGCTAATAAAACCTTATAGGTTTTATTTTCTACAATTACCTGATATTCTCCTTTATCATCTTGGGATAATATACCCAGTACTTTTTTACGTTCTACCGGCCCGATTTGTTTGTAAATAAAAGAGCCGTCTTCGGTAATAGTAAGTTTTAAAGTATCACCCTGAATGATTTTAGACTTAGAGGCATAATTGGCAGGCACGGGATACTCCGTACTGTCTGGAGCCACCATACTTTGACCATTGAAAACACCTTGAATAATCCGCGTTTTCCCGGTCGTGGAGGCTAATTCTTGCGCCTTTTCTAAAATTTGTTTTTTACTAATTTTCGGCTTAGAGCTTGCTACATCTTCTCCTAAAAATCCAGCCAAAACTTTTTTGGCCTGGGAGATATTGGATTCTGCTTGTTCTAATATTTCACGAATTAAAGCAATTTTTTCTAAATCTGCCATTTTTTTTGTAATTTCTCTTTTGTTTTATTTTTTTCGAGAAATTGCCTGTTAATTTTTAGTTTTTGTTTTTGCGACTTTTTGGTAAACTCCTAAAATTCTGCCTGTCTACCGACAGGTAGAAAAAGTTTTCCAATAAAGACAATATAGCAAAAAAACAGAGAAAAGTCAACAATTCATATTTGACCTTATAGCACTAAAGTTTTATAATGAAAATAAGTCTATGACGGACAAACCCGCCTTCGCCCCTCACTTTTGCAAAAGTGAGGGGTTTCGGCGGGCAAAGAAATGAAAAGCAAAAATATTAAAATCATCAAATCTTATAACCTTACTTGGTATGATCTAGAAGCGCCAAAAGAAAAAGAATATAAATTTTTGCGTGAGCATTTTCAATTCCACCCTCTAGATATCCAAGACTGCATCTCGCCAGTGCAACGGCCTAAAATTGAAGAATATAATCACTATATTTTTTTGGTTGTACGCATTCCTTTCTACCAAAAAGAGGAAAGGGTTATCCGTGCTTTGGAAATAGATATCTTTGTAGGGCAAAATTATTTGGTAACTGTGCATCAGGGAAAAAGTACCACTTTGAAAGACTTTGTTCGAGAATGTTATGATTATCGCGCCATTCGGGAAAAATATTTTCAGTTCGGCCCAGGTTTTTTGCTATACGAAATTTTGAACCGAATGTTTGACCGCTGCTATTCTTTGCTGGATGCAGTGAGTAGTGAAATTGATCGTGTAGAAAATAAAATGTTCAAAGGTCAAGAAAGAGAAATCGTGGAAAGCATTGCCGGCATCAAAAGAAATGTGATTAACTTTCGTAAAATTATGAAAGCGCACGGACCCGTAATAAAAAGCTTAATCAATAGCGAAAAATTCTTTTTGAATTTAAATGGCGCCCGCTTTAATAATAAGGAGATTCTCTTTGATAATCTTTTAGACAAAATTCAAGACATCTGGGATATTTTGGACGGCCACACAGAAACAATTTCAGCCCTAGAGACTACTAATGAAAATCTTATCTCGCATCGCCTTAATGAAATTATGAAAACACTTACGATAGTGTCTTCTATCCTGCTGCCAGCGGCATTAGTGACTCAAATCTTTGGAATGTCCTATGACAATGCTCCTCTTCTAACGAACAGAATTGGCTTCGTTGTTGTTTTCCTTTTAATTTTCTTTTTACCGCTCATTCTTATTCTTTTTTTCAAAAAGAAAAAATGGTTGTAAAATTTATTGACTTCTGTTATATTATGAAGGCAGCTTCTTTATTAAAGATAGCTGTTTTATTTATGATAGGGTATAGGTGGTAAATGTCGGAAGGAGGAAATATTAATGCACCTTACACAAAATCCTAATCCTACTCGAGTCTTGACTATAGGTTCAGATGTAATTGGTAAAGTGTATAGAGCCCAAGGAGGCTGGGCATTAAGAATCTTAAGAATTATTCATAAATGGCCGATTCTGAAATGGGTAACGGCGGATATATTAACAGGAATGCGGATGGTAATCGCCGTAGTTAATATTGCACTTTTTATCCTGGGAATAATAATGGGTTTAAAAAATTTCCTTCCTTTCTTACTAAGCCTCACTATTATTGCCTATATGTCTGATTTTTTTGACGGACAATGGGCGCGGCTAGAAATGGAAGAAGGAAGAAAAAAGAAAGATGCGGATTTTGGATCATGGTTGGATAACACCGCGGATAAAGCCATCTGTATACCTAGCATGTTTTTTGTAATGTATTTACAGAGGGCCTATCTTGCGCCAATTCTAATGTTAATTATAGACATCTTTTTGGGGATCTTTCGCGGCATAATTGCCCGCAGATACAAAACCCAGCTTAGAGCTAATCATTATGGAAAGCTCAAAACCTGGCTACAGGGCTTTGGCATTACCTTTGTCTTGGCTAACTACTTAATGCCGGGTATTGGACAAGTAGGATATTATATTTTGCTCTATGGAGCTGTCCCTATAGGAATATTAAGCTTCATTAAGCATTACCAGAATGTGTATTCTCAAATTAAGAGAGTACAAAAGGGGCTTTGAAATAAAAGGCTCTTTTTTTTATCAAGGTAATAGGGTAGAATTAGAGAAGAATAAAAGAATTATTCTAATTGATCTAATTATTCTAAGTAAATCCTAATGTCTAATGCCCAAAATTTTTTTCTCTTATTTTAGGAATTGGTCATTGATCATTATTTAGGTTAATTAGGTAAATTAGAATAATTTCCAAGCTTATGATTAAGCTTTATAACACTCTTACCAAGAAAAAAGAAGAATTTAAACCTCTGCATCGCGGTAAAGTGACGATGTATACTTGCGGTCCGACGGTTTATGACTATGCTCATATTGGCAATTTTCGTGCTTATTTAACCGCAGATACCTTGCGCCGCTTTTTAGAGTTTTCTGGCTATGAAGTAAAACACGTGAAAAATATTACTGATGTCGGACACCTAACGAGTGACGCGGATACAGGTGAAGATAAAATTGAGGCAGCCGCAAAAAAGAAAAAAGTAGATCCTTATGAGATTTCACGTTTTTATACAGAGAAATTTTTGGAAGACGAGGCAGAGCTCAATATTCTGCCTGCGCAAAAATATCCCCGCGCCACAGCTCATATTCAAGAAATGATTAAAGCAATTGCTGTCTTATTAAAAAAGGGTTGTGCCTATGAAAAGAACGGTAATGTGTTTTTTGATGTTATGTGCTTTAAAGATTATGGCAAGTTATCAGGCAATACCTTGGAAAAATTAAAGCAAGGAGCGCGGATTGAACCCCATCCTGATAAAAAAAATTCTTTTGACTTTGCACTTTGGAAAAAAGCAGAGAAGAATCATATTATGCATTGGGAATCGCCTTGGAGCGTAGGTTATCCTGGCTGGCATATTGAATGCTCGGTAATGAGTATGGAATATCTTGGCGAAACAATAGACATTCATACAGGTGGTGAAGATAATATTTTCCCTCATCATGAGGATGAAATCGCCCAATCAGAAAGTTTAACCAGCAAGCCTTTTGTCCAATATTGGGTGCATACTAGCTGGCTTTTAGTAGATAATGAAAAAATGAGCAAATCGCGCGGCAATTTTTACACGCTACGCGATCTTATCAAACTTGGCTATTCACCAATGGCTTTCCGACTTTTGGTTTTGCAATCGCACTACAAAAATCATCTCAATTTCACCCACGCTGCCATTGATGCAGCACAAGAAGGCTTGCAAAAAATATACGATTTCACAGAAGCTATGCTTTTGTCCGGCGAACATAAGAAAGGCGGCGCCCTGCCAAAGCTGATTCAAAAATTAATTAATGAATGTGAAAAAAAATTTATAGAGGCGATGGATGATAATCTAAATACACCGCAAGCCGTGGCCGCAGTTTTTGACTTTATCCGCAAAGTAAACAATCTTACCCCTCTGCGCCATAAAGAGGCTAAACCTATTTATGAGTTTATGTTAAAAATAGATGAAGTTTTGGGATTAGGTTTAAGGGAAACAGGTAAACAACAAACTAATTTACCTCGTGAAATTAAAAGATTGGTTTTGGAGCGAGAGAGGATGCGAAAAGAAAAAAATTTCATTAGGGCTGATGAATTAAGATTGGAAATTGAAAAATTGGGTTACACAATTCAAGACTCTCCTCGCGGAACAAAATTAAAGAAAATAAACCCCGCAAAATAAAATAAGGTGTTACGAAATTTTAGTA
>CAYWOB010000007.1:5183-18694 GCA_964459815.1 uncultured Candidatus Saccharibacteria bacterium | reverse complement strand
AAATTAAAGAAAATAAACCCCGCAAAATAAAATAAGGTGTTACGAAATTTTAGTAATGTAACACCTTGATATTTCTTGGGCCAATTCGCTTATGGCCCTAGTAGTTTTTAACGGCTCGGCCATAAACAATAATATACCTAAAATAGCCAACCCCAGGAATCCTACACTATACAGCCAAAAAAATACGAATCCTTTAAACACACACATATTCAAATATCTCTCCTTTTCTTTCTCTTACTGGACCTAGGAAATTGAATTTCTCGCCTAACATCTCTAACAAACATTTGAGGATTAATTAGCATCCTTGCTAACAAAGTAATGATAATGCCTACAAAATACACTGTGTTAATATAAAACCCACAAAGAGCCTCTATAAGACAAATAGTCTTGTACATCTCTATTCCCCTTTTTAGATGATCCGGAAATCTCTTAACCTTACTACAATTACAGAATACTACAAAAATCATTTTTGTCTAGATTAGGAATATGACAAGTTTTCAATGGAAAAATTTGAGCAAACCTTTTTTCTGCCTTGCTCCTTTAGCAGGGATTTCTGATTCTGCCTTTCGTCAAATCTGTAAAGAGTGTGGTGCAGATATAGTGCTTACCGAAATGGTTTCTGCGGAAGGTCTTAGCCGCAAACAACCAAAGACTCTAGACTTAATCCGTTTTTCACCTAAAGAACGACCAATTATTCTGCAACTCTTTGGAAAAAATCCAGAAAGCTTTGGCCGAGCCGCGGAGGTAATTGAAAATTTACTGCCACAAGAAAAACCCGATGGTATTGATTTAAACTTAGGTTGTCCAAGTCGCAAAGTGAAAAGTCACGGTTCAGGAATTACCCTGATGCGCGATCCTGACCTCGTTAATAAAATTATCGCTGCAATTAATACAAATACTGACTTGCCACTTTCTATTAAAATCCGTGCAGGAATTAAAAAGGAAAAAATTACAGCGAGTAAATTTATCTCACAAATTAACTGGCGAAAATTAACAGCCATTTCTGTGCATGGCCGCTATCTGGAGCAAGGATTTTCTGGAGCCGTTGATTATTTAGAGATTAAAAAAATAAAAGAGATAGTAGGAAATAAAATTGTCATTGGGAATGGCGGGATTAAGGATTTAAAAAGTGCTAAAATAATGTTAGAAAAAACTAAAGTTGATGGTTTAATGATTGGTCAAGGAGCCTTGGGAAGGCCATGGATTTTTGAAGAAATTAAAAAAGCATCAGCAGAAGTCTTTCCCCCACCTTTATTAAATATAATAAAAATTGCCCTTAAGCACACACATTTAATAATAAAACTCAAGGGCGAGGAGAAAGGGATGCGAGAAATGCGGAAACACTTACTATGGTATTTCCGCGGCTTTACCCAGGCAAAAAAGATCCGCCAAGAATTAGTGAGGGTTCAAAGTTTGAATGAATTAAAGGGGATATTTGGAAAATTGAATGCAGATCTTTCACTCTCGTAATCACCTTTACTAAGTAAACGAAGTTGATCACCGAAACTTAAAATGGTATACTGAAAAAACATTACTATAAATTATGGCCAATTCTCAAAATAAAAAAAGCCGAGGAGCAACTGACCTGACGCCACCTCAAAATATCGAAGCTGAAAACTCGGTTTTAGGGGCAGTAATGCTTGATCAAGATGCGATCACGAAGATCGCAGACACAGTGAATGCGCAGGATTTTTATGTGGAAAAAAACAGGCATATTTTTGAGGTAATGCTGGAGCTTTATGAAAAACGTGAACCCATTGATATTTTAAGTCTTTCTAATCGCTTGGAAAACAAAGGTGTGTTAAAAGATGTGGGCGGCTCAACTTATTTAACAAGCTTGATTAATAGCGTACCCAGCGCTGCGAATATTTTGCATTATGCAAAGATTGTACGGGAAAAAGCGACCCTGCGCCGTTTGATTCAAACTGGACAAAAAATTGTGGAGTTTGGGTATTTAGAGGAAGAAGATTTGGAGAAATTACTGGATAAGGCCGAGCAAGAATTATTCTCTGTTTCTCAAAAATATTTAAAGCAAAATTTTATTCCCATTCAAAATATTTTAACTGAAGCATTTGACCGCATTGATGAACTCCATAAACAGAAAGGCAAGCTTCGTGGTTTACCAACAGGCTTTACTGATTTAGATAACGTCTTGGCGGGCTTGCAAAATTCTGATCTTATTATTCTTGCGGCGCGGCCTTCAATGGGAAAAACTTCTTTAGCCCTGGACATCGCCCGTCAAGCAGCCACCCAAACGAAGACTCCTGTCGGTATTTTTAGCTTGGAAATGAGTAAAGAGCAATTGGTAGACCGTCTCCTTTGCGCGGAAGCAGGGGTGGATCTTTGGAAGATGCGTACTGGTAAAGTCAAGGAGGATGAATTTCCGCGTATTGGTGAGGCAATGGGTATTTTAGCAGAGGCGCCAATCTTTTTAGACGATTCTGCAACCAGTAATATTATGGAGATTCGCACCAAAGCTCGCCGTTTGCAGATGGAGCATAAGGTAGGACTCTTAATTATTGATTATTTGCAGCTAATGGAAGGTCGAACGAGTGACAACCGGGTGCAAGAGGTTTCGGAAATCTCTCGCAATTTAAAGGCCATCGCTCGAGAGCTCAATATTCCTGTTCTTGCCTTGTCCCAACTCTCGCGCGCTGTGGAATCGCGTTCGCCAGCAATCCCCCAACTTTCTGATTTACGTGAATCAGGTAGTATTGAACAGGATGCAGATGTAGTAATGTTTATTTATCGGGAAGCGATGTATAAGCGGGAAACTGAACGCGCCAATATCGCTGATATTTTTATTAAAAAACATCGTAATGGCCCAACAGGTCAATTGGAACTTTATTTTAATGAAAACCAAGCTTCATTTAAAAATCTGGATAAACAACATAACGAATTACCCACTTTATCTTAAATTTATTAAAAAATATGTTTGATTCTCTAAAAAATCTCAACCAATTAAGACAACAAGCCAAAAAACTCAAAGAAGAATTGGGCAAAGAAATTTTAATCGGTACAGCAGAGGGGGGTAAAATTCAAATCACAATGGATGGCAATCAGGAAATCAAGGCTGTACGCATAGAACCAGATTTACTTAATCCTTCTAATGAAGAAAAAATTGAGAAAGGAATCAAGGAAGCGATTGCCCAATGTATCACCCAAATGCAGATGGCAATGGCAAGAAAGATGCAAAATGGAGGAATGTTTTAATTTTTCAATTTACAATTTACAATTTTCAATCAAGTTCCAAATTCCAATTTTCAAACTTTTAAAATTTTTGAATCGTATATCTTAGGTTTGGAAATTAAATATTGAAAATTTATTGAAAATTGGGATTTGAAAATTGAAAATTTGTTTTTATGTCTTTACTTCCTCAATCAGTTAAAGATCTAATCAATGAATTTGCGCGCCTACCTGGCATTGGTCCTAAGAGTGCGGCGAGGTTGACCTTTTATTTACTAAAACAGCCAGACCAAGAATTACAAAGATTTGGTGAAATTTTGCAAAATCTAAAGCAGATGATTAACCTCTGCCCTACTTGCTTTACTCTAATCCAAAATAACTTTTGTCCTTTTTGTGATAATGTAAATCGCAATCCTACTTTAATTTGTGTTGTAGAAGAACCTTTGGACATCATTGCTTTAGAGAAAACGCACGAATATAACGGGCTCTATCATGTTCTCCACGGTGTGATTTCGCCAATGGACGGAATTGGACCCGAACATTTAAAAATCCCCGAATTTATTTCCCGCATTAAGAAAAATAAACCCGAAGAAATCATTATTGCGACTAATCCTTCCCTAGAGGGAGAAGCAACGGCAATGTATCTCCAGCGGGTTTTGAAAGATTTTAAACTGAAATTAACGCGCCTTGGCCGAGGCTTACCCACTGGCGGCGAATTAGAATATGCAGATGAAGTGACATTGATTAATGCTTTACAAGGAAGAAAAGAAATAAAACTATAAAGTATAAAACCCTCTTTATCCCCCTTATCCCTCCAAAGGGCGGGCGCGGCAGGGGGAAAATTGACCCCCTCCTTAGGCCTGCCCGCCATGCGAGCCCGCCTGCCATCGCTTGCTCATCGAAGGGAGAATGGCGGGCAGGCGAGGCGGGCGGGGGTGGGTTGATTAAATAAAAAAAGACGCAAGATCTTGCGTCTCTCTACAAATATTTTTATCATCAAAAAACAGGTTTGAACCTGTTTTTTGATTTTATTTACACTCAATATTTTGAATCTCTAAAACTGTATATTGGGGGCGGAAGCCTTGCCTTTTAGTATATCGCTTTTTTGCTTTAAACTTCAAAATATCTACCTTTTCTCCCTTTTTTAATGGTTCTAAAACCTTGGCAGAAACAGTGGCGCCACTAACGCGCGGCTGGCCAATCTTAGTTTCTTTATCATCCATATATACCAACACATCATTCAAATTGACCACCTCTTCCTTTTTTACATCCATTTTATCTACTTCTAAAATATCACCTTTAGAAACTAGATATTGTTTTCCTTGAACACGAATAATTGCAAACATAAATATAAAATCTACGACTTTCACGATTCACACTGTTTTATGTCATTCCCGACCTGATCGGGAATCCAGGTTTTAAGCACTAATCCTGGATTCCCGCTTTCGCGGGAATGACAAATGCAAAAGTCCTGAAATCATTTTTAATGCTTATATCCTATCAAAAATGAGGAAAAGAGTCAAATAAAAGAAACATCACGATCCTCCTTCGCGGCGATACCGCAAAACTAGAGTAAGGGCTAAGCTAACCATCACAATAATCATAATAATAATGGCAAGTAATTTTTCTTTACTCTGTAAAAATAACCCTAGGGCGCCAAAAGAAAAAGATAGAAAGTACAAAAAGAGCACGGCTTGGCGATGGGTAAAGCCAATTCCAAGCAGACGAAAATGGAGATGTTTGGCATCGCCTTTAAAAGGCGAGCGATGCTCTAAAAAGATACGGCGGCAGATTACCCATAAGGCGTCTAGAATCGGAATTCCCATAATGAGAAGCGTGGTTGCGATTTTTCCTCCCGCTAAAATAGCAAGCACGGCGAGCATAAATCCCGCAAAAGTGCTACCACCTTCACCCAAAAAAATTTTGGCAGGATGAAAGTTTAAGATCAGAAAACCAGCAAAAACGCCAGCGCAAATAATAGACAAGAGAGCTGTTTCAGGTTGATGCACAGCACGGCTTAAACTTAAAAAAAACAGAATAATTGCACCAATCGCTGTAATACCAGAAACAAGACCATCTAAACCATCTAGATATTTGGTGGTATAAATCATACCCAAAATCCAGAAAAAAGCAAATAAATCTGCAAACAAAGTGAAATAATAGGGAATCCCAGCCAGGGTAAAAATCTTAATTTTCACCTGATCAAAATAAAAAAGTCCACCCAAAGGGTTTGTTGCATATTTAATGCCAATACCAGCAGCCACGATCGCCAACGCGGCAAAGAGCGGCCAAATAAATTGCTTCCAGGGTTTTAAATTATACTTATCATCTAAAATTCCTCCAATCATTAAAAATAAACCACCTACAAGAATGCCAATCACATTTTTTAATTTGATTGTGCCAATAGCTAGGCTATCTGTAAAAAAAAGATAGTAGAGCACAACTAGCGCAAAAGCCATATAGACTGCAAGCCCACCCAAAAGAGGAATCGGTTTTTTTTGAACCTTACGAGGCAAAATTGGATAATCTAAAATTTTAAAACGCAAGGCTAACTTGCGCACTAAAATAGTAAGGATTAAACAAAACAAAGCCCCAATAAAAAAAGGAGGGAGGAAGCTTACCAGATTATATTGCCAAATGGTGGACATTATAAAAACTAAAAGCTAAAAGCGTAAAGTGAAAAACTTAAGGCAATATTTTAATTTTTACATTTTGTTTTGCACTTTTCATTTTACGTTTTACATTTTTATTATACTTCCTTAAATAATGCGCTGGAATGAGCTTTGGCGTCCTTGATATTTTCAGCCTTATAGAGCCGCGGTTTGGGGGTTACTAAAAAGCCCATATATTTTTTCAAAGCCAGGCGGGTTTGGGCATCAATGGCGGGCACACTCCCAAAAAAGATAGTAACAATAGGCAGAAGGATCCACTGTAAAACCATATAAAAATATTCATAACGTCGATGCTGCCTTGGTCGCGGTGGCACCAAAACCGTAGAAATAATTGCTGAAACAAAAATACCAACCATAGAAAGGCTCATTAGAAGACGGGTGAGGTACGGAAGGTTACGGGCTAAAACTGTCTCCCGAAAAGCATCACCGCCAAAAAATAAAGGCATCCAACCAACGATTACTAAAATAATCGCTGTGACGGCCCAAGAATATTTACCTTCCAATTCGCGGTAAACAATACGCATTATTTTCCAAAAGGGGATACCAGCTGTTTTAATGGAACGAAAAATCACATAAGGTAAATTCTCTACACCCCAGCCCCAGCGCCGACGTTGTTTATATTGATTGACAATGCTTTCCCAAAAAGATTTGCCGAGGACTGTATCCATAGAAACTGGCATATAGAGAGGAACGACGCGGTAACCGCCATGATAATAGAAAAAACATTGATAAAAAATACGCGAATCTTCGGAAACAATATTAGTTTGCCAGAAACCAATTTCCACCGCAGTTTGAAAGCTCATTGCGTGAGAAGAAAAAGTCCCCATCCGCTCTGGCCGTTCCTGTTCCATCATATGCCAAAAGGTTGTGGAAGCGCTGGCGACGCGCGCGAGAGCTGGTGCATCCCAGAGATTATTATTAAAAAATGGAATGGGTTGATAAGAGGCATGCGTGCGATCGGGTGTGGCAAGATAATGATAAGTGAGACAGGAAAAATATTTAGGATGAACGCAGGTGTCAGCATCAAAAACAGAAACAATGACGTCATCATAAGGAATACTTTGCGTATCCAGCCATTTTTGTACTTCCCGGCCGGCCCAAGTTTCATTAGAACCCTTGCCCGCCAGTTCGCCGACAATATCAGCGGGGTGCACCGTGACCATAAACTTGTAAAATTGATTACTAAATTTTTCTTCCAACGCCCGCGCATTTTTTAAACCATTTTCGCGATCCCTTTCTTCTACGCCTAATACAACAATCATTTTCTTTTGAGGATAATCTGAATCTACTAGGGCTTTAAAAGTGGTTTCTAAAACCTCTAACTCTTCTTTGTAAGTAGGCAAAATAATTAAATGATAAAATTCATTCCAGTTTTTATCACCCTGAAAATTCTGACATTTTGAAAACCAATCCATCCGCAGATGATGCTTCATGCGAAAATAAGAAGCGACCTGATGGACGCAGAGATAAGAAACGCGCAGGAGCCAATGCAAATCAAAAGCAATAATAAAAATTGCCACAGAGACGGGCTTCACAAAGGAAAATATAATACAAGAAAGAAGTGTCCCCCAAGCGAGGGCCGCAGGAAGGATCTCTAGACTGCGATAAAGAATCCGATCACTGGGATCATCTAAACTTGTGTAGTGGGCGATACCTTTAGGGTCCATAGTGAGAAGCTTAAAACGTAAAGCGAAAAGCTTAAAGCAATATTTTAATTTTTACATTTTGTTTTACACTTTTCGCTTTTCACTTTACGCTTTTATTGATTAATATAAATCAAACTTACTACTCCGATTAAAATGAAAATCTGAACAACTGAAGAAGTTAGAAGCAGAATATAAGAAACCAGGCGGTCTTTTAAATAAAACCAAAAGGCTAAAATGAAATTCATCAAAATAATCAAGAAACCTACCAAGGGCAAAGTGAAAATTCGGCTGTAAGCCCCAATGAGGTCAACGCCAAAATAAATATTATAATGTAAAGGCAAGGGGTATGCGGAGGGTTTAATAAAATAAATCAAAAAAACCCAACTCAAAATATTAAAAAATAAGGCGCTAAAGAAAAATACCAAATTTAAATGGTTGCGCCAAAAATGGGCGCGGAAAAAAGAAAGTAAAAGTACCCAAAAACGACGGAAAATATTCAATTTTTCGGGATAATTTTCTGATTTCATATTTATGATTACTATACCCGAAATTGGCTCAAAAGTAAACCCCAGTTAGGGAATTTTGTGCATTTTAGCTCTTTGAATCAACATCTACTGTTGGCTTCATAAATCCTCTACTACCAACGGGGTAACCCCAATAACCGCTCCCCCACCTGCGCTTTATAAGCTTTCTCCTTTGCCCACCTACGGTGGGCTTCGGAGGACAGGTCGGTGGACAAAGCAAGCGAGCGTAGAAAAAGAAATGGGACTGATTTAAAAAATCAGTCTTTTTTAAATTTAACCAAAGTAGAGACAGGTTTTAAACCTGTCTCTACAGGAATATTCTAATCAATAAAACAATTGCTGAAAAAAAATAAATATTTTATAATAAAAGAAGATAACCCCTCCTTCTCCCCTTATCAGGGGAGAGATAACTTTTCTAACAAAGAATGCAAACAAAAAGTAAAATCACAATTATTTTATTTTTATTAATTATCGCTTTGGCGGCAGTTTTTCGTTTCTGGCAAATTTGGAATCTGCCGGGTGGACTCTACAGTGATGAAGGCGCGAATGGCTTGGATGTTTTGGACATTCTCTCTGGTAAAAATCGCAATGTCTTTTATGAACGCAACTATGGCCGAGAAGGATTATTCTTTTATTTACTTGCACTATCGGTCAAAATTTTCGGTATTGGGGTTTGGCAAATGAAAATCGTTTCAGGGGCTCTCGGTATTTTTACAATCATCGGTCTTTATCTTTTAACCAAAACTCTCTTTAACCGAACAATTGCTCTCCTCTCTTCCCTTTTTGCTGCTGTGTCTATTCCTTATACTTTTTTGGGCCATGTGGCTTTCCGCGCTAATATGCTGCCTTTTGTTTTGGTTTTTCTTTTTTATTTTTGTATTAAAGCCCTGAAAGACCAAAAGAACAAATATTTTTATTCTTTCCTTGCAGGCACTTTCTTAGCCCTCGGATTTTATACCTATATCTCCTTCCGGATTGTGCCTTTTCTCATTATTGCTCTTGTGATTTGCCTAGAGATTATTTTTCGCCGCACAAGCCACCCCAAAGGATTCATTATCCCCCATCGCAAACAAATTTTCACAGCTATTATTGCATTCCTAATCACGATCGCACCTCTTGCTTTTTACTTTTATCAACACCCCTCCTCTTTCTTTGGCCGCGCCAATGATGTTTCTATTTTAAACCCTAATTTGGCACACGGTTCTTTTTATTACCTTCTCCGCAATATCGGCCTCACAGCAATTATGTTCAATGTTCAGGGCGATGCCAACTGGCGTCACAATCTTTCAGGAGCGCCGTTTTTTGATCCTGTTACGGGCGTTCTTTTTTTAGCTGGTTTAATTATTGCAGTGACTATATTTTTTAAAGCGGCCTTGAGAGTTTTAAAACATAAAGATGCAGGTTTGCGCGAAACTTTAGCGGGTTATCTTTTAATTTTTGGCTGGTTTTTTAGTCTTCTTATCCCAATGATCGCCACAGAAGAAGCAATACCACATTTTTTGCGCAGTATTGGAATCATCCCGGTGGTTTTCATCTTTCCTGCTTTAGGCTTACGCGCTTTTTTCCTGCGCATCCGCTATAGACCAGTGGCTTTAGGTTTTCTTCTTCTCCTCTTAATTGTATTCGTGGTAAATTATAATCTATGGTTGTACTTTCAAGTAACAAAAAATTCTTATGGGTATTATACTTCCTATTATGGTGATTTGACTTTGGTAAGTAATTATATTAATGAGAGTGAGCACAATAATTCTTCATCCTCGCCCTCCTTTTTAGTCCTTGACGATAAGGCTGACCGCACCGTCCGCTTCTTAACTGCACCGGCCAACCTCTACACTTTAATACCTGTTAATACGGAAACTCAAACAACATATCCAGATAAGGCACAAATCATCTTCCCTTCGTTGAGTTTTAATCGTGTAGCTGACTTTCAAAATGCTTTCCCTGATGCAAGGCTAATTTATGAAGAGTATAATCGGTTCGGGGAAAAAGCAATGGAGGTCTATGATATACGATGACTTTCTTTAATTTTCCATTTTTGATCATAATCTTAAACTCCTCTAAAAAATAATTTTCAATTTACAATTTCTAATTTTTATTAAATTTTTAATTTTAAAATTTTTAAACTGTTTGAAAATTAATTTATTAGAAATTTAATGAAAATTGTCTCACTATGCGAGATCTGGCAAAGCCAGAAAAATTAGAAATTAAAAATTTATGAAATGGCTAATTAAATTCGCTCCTCCTCTCCTCATTGTCATAATGGTTTTGATTTCCTTCTTTTCCGCTCGCCAAGATTCTGCGATTATGGACGAGGTGGCTCATATCCCTGCAGGTTATTCTTATTTGAAGTATCAAGATTATCGTTTAAATCCTGAACACCCGCCATTAGCAAAAATGCTCGCTGCCCTACCTTTGCTTTTTATGCATCTTAATTTTCCTCTAAATCATCCGGCTTGGACAACCGAGGTAAATGGTCAATGGGAAACAGGGTATCAATTCTTATACCACCTTGGCAATGACGCAGACAAAATACTCTTCTGGTCGCGTCTACCGATTATTGCACTTTTGATTTTGCTAGGCATTTATGTCTGGAAATGGTCCAAAGAACTCTTGGGAGCGAAATGGGCATCTGTAGTTCTATTTCTGTATGCTTTCTCTCCAACAATTATTGCCCATAGTCATTACGTAACTACGGATTTGGCTGCGACTTGTTTTATCTTTATTGCCTTTTATTATTTTGTTCACTATTTAAAAAAACCGAGTCCAAGAAATATCCTCTCAGCTGGTCTTGCTCTAGGCTTGGCAGAGGTAGCTAAATTTTCAGCAGTACTTCTTTTTCCTTGTTTTTTTCTTCTTGTTCTTATTCCATTATTTTTGAATAAGTCATCTCAAGATTCGTGGTTAAAACAAATAAAAAATCACATTGGTAAATTTATTTTGATTTGCTTAATTGCATTAGGAGTAATTTTGATTGTTTACCAACCTGCAGTCTGGGCTTTTAATTTAGACAAACAACAAGAATTAATCCGTGGCTCTATCGGGCCAGAAAAGATTGAAAAAATTGTGCTAGGTATCAGTAAAATTCCAGGAGCAGAAGGCTTGGCTCAATATATTCTGGGTGTAGTAATGGTCTTCGCCCGCGTGGGAGGCGGTAACACTAACTATTTTTTGGGTCAAGTCTCCAATGAGGGCTGGTGGTATTATTTTCCGACTTGTTTTCTACTTAAAGAGACGATCCCGGTTTTAATTTTAACAGGCCTTGCCTTACTTTTTGCGATCCGTAAATTTGTAACTAATCTTGTAGCTGATCGCTCCCGTAAATGGCTCCCGTGGTTTAAGGAATATATGCTCGGTCATCTTCCTGAAATTTCAATGGTCACTTTTATCGTTATTTATGGAGTGGTCAGTATGAGAGGCAAATTGAATTTAGGCATCCGCCACATCATGGTTCTTTTCCCCTTTATTTATATTTTAATTATTAAAGAATACAAAAGGCGGATAGAAGAGACTAAATACAAAAAAACATTCATAGGAATTTTGATTGCATTCCTGATTTGGATTGGCGCAGAGATAGTTATCACCTATCCCTCCTATCTTGCTTATTATAACGAGCTTTTGGGCGGGCCAAAAAATGGTTATAAATTAATTACGGATTCCAATTTAGACTGGGGTCAGGACTTAAGAAGGATGGCAGAATGGGTGAACAGCCGACCCGATATTCAAAAAATTAAAGTGGATTATTTTGGCGGTGGCGTACCTTCTTACTATCTTGGTGACAAATTTCAAGAATGGCATTCACAAAATGGGCCCACTACAGGTTGGATTGCCGTGAGCGCTAATTATTTTTCTGAAAGTATTTATCGCAAAGATTCTACCTTTGCCACCTCTTACTATTATTTGGAACTAAGAAAGCCCGAAAAAATCTTCGGGCATTCTATATTTGTGTATTATATACCGGAAAAATAATGCAAAAATTAAATATCAAAAATCAAAATGACAATGTAAAATGTAAAAATATTTTGGGAATTTAGGTTTTAACCTTTCAGAACCATGATTTGCGAATAATTGATGTCTTTGAAACCATACCACGCCCGCCATGCTAGCCGCAGGCGTTGCGGGCGGGAATGGTTAATTCCCAAAAATCTTAATTCATTTTTGCACTTTGATTTGTCATTTTAATTTTTGATTTTTGCATTTTACATTATTTATAATACACTAACCCTTGTACTCTCAAATCAACATAGTATTTAACTTCTTTATTATTTTTCTCAATATCCTCTTTAAGAACCAGGGTTAGAGCCTCCAATTGATCTTGGAGACTCTGTTGGGTGTCAAAAAATATTTGATAACCTTTATCTGTCTTGATATATAAGTCGCGGGAATCAGGAATGGGCACGATAAATTCTCGGATTTTTAAATCCGTCTTCAAAGATAGCAAATCTTGCACTTGAAAAAGAAAATTTAAAAATGATGGTTCTAAAATTTTTTCGCGCGACTCCACCTTTTTAAAAGATTGATCGTAAAGTACAGGCAAATTTTTTTCTAGTACTATTTCCTCGGGTATTTTCTCCCCTGCTCTCCCTTCTTGATCTAAAAAATAATAAGAAATAGTAGGATTCTCGGGATAACTACTTTCTGAAAAAGTAGCTTGTGCGCCATTATTTTTCACTTCTGCTGTTTCTTTTTTACTCGTAGAATCACTAGTAAAAGCTTCGGGAGGTAAAAATAAATCTTGCGGCGCACCGCTTGCCCAAATCATTTTGGGTTCATTTTCAGTGATAATAATTTTCAAAATATCAGGGAATTCTTTTTTAATCTCTATTTTTTCAATTTGGGCAAAATGACTATAAATGACTCTGCTAAGATGCTTTTTATTAGCGATAATCAGATTTTCTTTAGGGAAAATAAGAATACGACCTTTTAAATCTTCTCGCGCTAATTTCTGCACATCTTCAGCATTAACATTAACATTTCCCACGACTACAATCTCTTTGATCTTCCAAAAAGGAAAAAAGAATAAAAAATAAACAAGCGAACCTATTGCAAGTAAGAAGAGAAAAAGGGCAATCTTTCGTTGTAAATGTCCTGAAGCCTCACGGGCATGAAAACGAGGAGTCGCAAGATAAATCTTGGGACTTTTTAGGGTTCGCTTTTTCCTAAAAACCCCGCGCTTCCATTCAATTTTCCTTTTGCGGGATTTTTGTTGGTAGGGATTTAAATATAATTTTTTACGGTTGGGTTTGTGAGAAAACACTTGACAAAGCTTAGAAAATCATTTATAATAATAACTTATCCTAATTGCAAGGGGTATATTGTTTTTTCGTGTATAAAGCTTTAGGATAATTGTCAAAAGGAGGAAAAAAATGATAGCGGCGGCTTTGGCTTTACAGGAGATTATACAAAATATAGAGCAACTTGCCGAGAATCTTGTTCAGCTTTTCTCTGTAGGAATATTAAAGGAAATCCTGTCCTTATTAGAACAA
>CAYWOB010000007.1:0-5083 GCA_964459815.1 uncultured Candidatus Saccharibacteria bacterium | reverse complement strand
AGAAGGATTGGATACTTACGTCCAATTCAAGCAGGATCCAAAATTAAGACAGGATATCCTGCTTTCCCCAGAGAGAAGATTCTATTCAACTGCTTTACAGCAGATGATGCAAACAACATCGACCGTAGCCTAAAAAGGTTGCGGTTTTTTATTTTTCTTTATGGTTCAAATCAGCCTGTTATGCCGAAGCTTATAAATGAGCGTAGGTAGGGAGATTTGAACCAGCTAACACTAGTTAATAAACTAACCCCTCCAGCCTCCCCTTGTCAGGGGAGGGTTATCTTATTTCCCTAAAACCACAATATTTTTGTAAAATCTTGGGCACGGTAATTGAGCCATCTTTTTGTTGATAATTTTCCATAATCGCAATGAGAGCACGGCCAATGGCAATTGCAGTAGAATTAATAGTATGAACAAATTTTTTATTCCCTTTTTTATCTTTGTATTTAATATTTAGACGGCGGGCCTGGAAATCCGTATCATTGCTTGCAGACACGACTTCGCGATATTGGCCTTCGCCCGGCATCCAGGCTTCTAAATCAATTTTTTTTGCGTTCGGCGCACCTAAATCGCCTGTGCAAATATTTATTGCTTGATAATGAATACCCAAACCCTGCCAAATCTCCTCCACGATTTTAACAATCGTTTCATAGACCTGCCATGAATCTTCTTCTGTTGCAAAAGCAAACATCTCTAACTTATCAAATTGATGGCCTCGCAAAATCCCTTTTAAATCCTTGCCATAAGCGCCGGCTTCCCGCCGAAAGCAAGACGAAAAACCAGTGTAAAGTTTCGGCTTACCGGCCGCAATGTCAAGAATTTCGTTCATATGATAAGACGCCAGCGCTACCTCGGCAGTGCCGATTAAATATAACTTCTCTTTATCGTCACCCATAAGCTCATAAATTTCATTTTTGTCTGCGGGGAAAAAACCCGTGCCATACATTCCTTTTTCCCGCACTAACATTGGCGGTAAAATAGGAACAAAGCATGACTGCATCAGAATGTCTAGGGCATACCGCACCAGAGCAAACTCCAAGACCACTAATTCATTTTTCAAATACCAAAACCGGCTACCTGAAACCTCGGCTCCCTTAGCAATATCTATTAAATCTAAAATCTCTCCCAATTCATAATGTGTTTTTGGTTTAAAGTCAAATTTTGGTTTCTCACCCCATTTATGGTCAACCTTATTACCGCTTGAATCTGGACCAATGGGCACAGACTTATCAGAGAGGTTGGGGAATTGATCTAATAAATTTTTTGCCTCTTTTTCTGTCTTTTCTAATTCTTCTTTTAAAGGCTGGAGCTGCTCTTTATTTTTTTTCATCCTGCTAATCATCTTTCCCAGCCCTTCGCGAGGGGCTGGGTTTCCCTTCCCTTCTTTATTTTGCATCTGCACAAATTTTGCTGAAAATTCATTCCTCGCTTGTTCTAATGTATTTTTCTTTTGAATTAGTTCCCGCCTTTTCTTATCCAAGCCCAAAAACTCATCCACTTTTTCTGGTGGCATTGCCTTAAGATGACGATTCTTCAACTCTATGCGCCATAAATTTGGATTTTCTCTCAATAATTTGACATCAATCATAATAATGAAATATTATTGATTCCATTAATTATATTTTTTTCTCTTTCTAAGTATTTGCTCCTCCAAAAATCCACTGCAGAGACTAATTGTTCCCGCGCTTTTTCCGCTTCCTTGATCTCTTGGAGAAATTTAGTAATTTTGCCTACGGGGTCGCGGATTTCTTTATACGATAAAGAATGAGAAGGAGAATAAAGAGAATCATTCTCTATACCTATTACCTCACTAGACGTTCTACGTAGATAATTATTCATATATTCTCTCTCTATCTCCTGGCATTTTGTAAGCTTTTTCATTAGTTCGTCTCTTTTATTTTTAAGAAGCTTCTCAATTTCTTGTATTCCCCTTGGATCTTTGAAGACCTTAGCTTTTTCTTTCTTCTTGTATTGATCTTTTTGAGCCTGGATTTCTCTTTTGAATTTATCATTATTTAAGATATTTTCTAATGCCGAGAAACCATCATCAATATCTTTTTTCATTTCTTGAAAATCTTTTTTTGCCTGGTCCAATTTCTGAAGTTTTCCCTCAAATTCAGCTTGGTTTTGTTTTAAATTCTCAAAGGCGTTATGAGTTGTATTTCTAGCATTTACTTCCTGGGTAACTTTTTTCTTTAAATCTTCAAGATCAACACCTTGAAGATTATGTGCCGTCATCACGTCTTGAGTGGCAAAATCTATTGGCCGACTTTTTCTCTCTTCTTGCTCACTTTTAAGCTCACCAATGAGAGTTTGTTCTTCTTCAAAATCCTGCCAGGCCTCTTTGGTTCTTTCTTCTAAATCATCTCTTTTTTGAACCAGAGATTTTTTAATCTCTGCAAGTTTGGCTTCAATTTTCAACTTTTCTCCGGGATCAAGAGCATTTATCTTTTCTTCTATAATTGGAATTTTTGCTTCTTCTTGTTCTAATAATGACTTTTCTTCGCTAAAAAGATGATCAATTCTTTCTTGCTCTTTGACCTTTTTCTCTTTTTGATATTTTGATCTTTCCTCTTGTCCCTCTTTAGAACCTACCTTCTTAGCTAAAGCGATATTACCTTCAGCCAAATCCGCAATCTCATTGATCAGATCTTGCTCTTTGGCTTTTCGCTCTTCCAAAGCCTGCTCTATTCGTTCTAATTCTTGTAAAAGTGAATCAGGACTAACCTCTTTATTCTCAATATTAGGCGAAGATTCACTTTCAGGCTTGGATGTAGTCATATTTTTTTAAAATTAATTATAAACCTAATTTATCGGCAATACTTTGCATTGCCCCCAGACCCACTTTTACAAACTCCTCAAGGGACAAATTAAATTCCTCGCAAGACTTAATAGCTTCACGGCGTACACCGGCGGCAAATGATTTTTCTTTAAATCTTTTTAAAACCGACTGGGCCGAGAGGTCGGACAATTTTTTTGATGGCAAAACGAGAGCGGCAGCCACAATTAAACCAGTTAAGGGATCAACGGCGTAAATTGCTTTTTCCATTAAAGTCTGACGTCCCATACCGCATTTTTCATTGTGTGCCTTAATGCCAGCCAAAATTATAGGATGCACCCCTTCTTTTTCTAAAATTCCCGCTGTGGTTGGACCGTGCTTTTCAGGCATTTTACGATAATCAAACATCTCCAGATCCAAATCATGCAAAAGACCGGTTAAGCCCCAAACTATTTCATCTTCTTCAAAACGTTTAGCAAGCGCAATCATCATTGTTTCAGCAGCTAACATATGTTTGCGGGCATTCTCACTTTTTATATATTTGCAAACTAAATTCCAAGCTTGAGTACGCGTAATTCCTGGCTCAATATTTTTTCCTGTTCTCTTCTGTGATTTTACTTGAGTAGCAGGACAAATATTCTGTACAGAAAGCGGTTTCATTAAAGGAAAAAACACAGCCTCGCGAATACTCGGGGCATTGGTTAGAAACATTACCAACCGATCTACTCCCATTCCCCAACCTGCAATCGGTGGCATTCCATATTCCATTGCCCGCACATAATCTTCATCCATCATATGGGCTTCTGTATCTCCCCCTTCTCGCATTTTAGCCTGCTCTTCAAAACGTTTGTGTTGCTCTAGTGGATCAACGAGCTCGGAATAAGCATTGACCAGTTCCTGCCCCAAGACCACGAGTTGAAAACGATCTACGATCTTAGGATTCTGATCATTTTTACGTGCTAAGGGCGATAGTTCAATAGGGTGGCCAGTTAAGAAAAGGGGACCCTTAATTTTTGGTCGAGAAACTTTTTTATACAATTGATCAATTAAGCTTCCAAAGCTCAATTTTGCACTATCCTCAATTTCAATCTTTTTCTTCTTTATTTCTTCTTGAAGTTTTTCAGTGGTATCGGCTTTTTCAATATCAATACTGCAATCTTTCAGAATTAAGTCTCTGAAGGTTTGCTTTGGCCAAGGAGGGGTGAAATCTATTTTTTGGCCTTGATAGTCAATTTGCAGAGTACCTAAAACGCGATTCAGAACATAGACTAACATTTCTTCGGTTTGCTTCATTAAAAATTCGTAATTTTTGTAGGCCCAATAAAATTCCAGCATAGTAAAATCCTGAAGGTGGCTGGTATCCATTCCTTCATTGCGAAAAACCCGTGCCATTTCAAAAACCTTTTCCAAGCCACCTACAATTAGACGTTTTAGATATGTTTCTGGGGCAATACGTAAATACAAAGGAATTTGCATAGCCTCGTGCTCGGTAATAAAAGGCCGGGCAAGCGCACCTGAAGCCTTGGTTTGCAAGACTGGCGTCTCTACTTCCAAAAAACCCCTGTCTGTCAAAAAATCGCGCAAGGCATCACAAATCTTTGCACGTAACCTAAAACGCTCTGCTACTGCCGGGTTCATTAATAAATCTAAATAACGCTCCCGGAACCTCACCTCTGTATCGCGTAACCCTTTCCATTTTTCTGGCAGCGGACGGATAGATTTAGCTAAAATTTTATAATCCAAAACAAGGAGCGTTTGTTCACCTTTCTTGGTCACAAAAACTGTGCCGCAAAGCTCAATAAAGTCGCCAATGTCAAAATTTCTAAAAAATTTGTATTTTTCTTGGCCTAAAATGTCTTGTTTGAAATAAGCCTGAAGGGAACCGCTTTCATCCTCAATATGGATAAAAGTAGAGCCGCCATGTTCACGAATACTGCGGATACGTCCTACGATTATCACCTCACCTTTTTCTTTCTCTATGGCTCCAAAATCATCTAAAACTTTTTTAATGGTGTGCGTCTGACCAGAAGAGTCAGGATAAGGGTTAATTTTAGCCTTCAAAAATTTATTTAATTTTTCCCTGCGAATACGAATCAAATCTTGAAGCATAAAAAATTATTTTGTTTATTTCCGGGGTCCCCCACAAAATCTTTTGATTTTGTGGGGCTTTTTCCGGGGTCCCCCATCAAATCAGAGATTTGATGGGGTTTTATTTTAACTATATTATATCAAAAATTATAAATTTCACCAAATAAAAAGTAGAGACGCAAGATTTTGCGTCTCTACCTACATATCCTTCCTGTT
>CAYWOB010000006.1:19068-26519 GCA_964459815.1 uncultured Candidatus Saccharibacteria bacterium | reverse complement strand
GGAATCTAGATCAAAAGCACTAATCCTGGATTCCCGCTTTCGCGGGAATGACAATAAGTATATTTGATTAAATTATTGGCAAACGCGAAAGTCCTAGAGATGCTGAAATGAATTCAGCATAACACGTTTATCTTAATGGAAACCAAAATAAAAAATACCTTCCTTACCTTAAGCTTGATGATAAGCCTGATTTTTGCTTGGCCGGTTTTGGCATCAATTAACGAGGGTACGGTGGATGCAACGGACAAATATGCTTGGAGCGAGAATGCGGGCTGGATCAATTTCGGCACAAGCGAGGGCAATGTGCGGATTACGGATTCAGGTTTGACGGGTTATGCTTGGGGCGAAAACATCGGCTGGATTTCTTTGAATTGTTCTAATGATAGTTCTTGCGCTACGGTAGATTACAAGGTAGCAAATGATGAAAATGGCAATCTGTCGGGATACGCATGGGGAGAAAATGTGGGTTGGGTCAATTTTAATCCTGATCACGGCGGAGTTTCTATTGGTGCTACAGGTGAATTTTCAGGCTATGCCTGGGGTGAAAATGTTGGGTGGATTGTTTTTAATTGCGCAAATACAAACTCTTGCGCTACGGTGGATTACAAAGTGAAAACCGATTATCTGCCGAAAAGTGCTCGACCATCAGCTTCTGCACCATCTTTAGACGTTTCCAGTGCTGACGCCCATCCTTCTGATGCGCCGAGCCTTGGGGCGCGGCCCTTGGATTTAATTATTGAAAAGATCCCCGAACCTTTGAAACCAAAAATCCCTTTCATTTCCAAACCCCAACCCCAACCCAGAGAGGAAACGCCTCAGCCAGAGAAGCCTTCTGGTGGCGAAAAACCAAAGAAACCATTTTTAGAAAGAATCCCCGAGGTTTTAAAGCCCTTTATCCCTGAAATTCTTAAGCCCGAAGAACCATCTAAACCAGAAGTAGTACCTTTAGAAGAATTAGTGCCTCGCGAAGCTCCACTCTCAATGCAGGGCAAATGGCAGCTTTTGCCTGTTGAACCCATCCATGAATTTGTTTTCGCACCTCTACCCCAAGAGATTGGCAATTTAGTGCAAAAATTTCCAGAACTGCAAGAGACTTTTCATAATCTTGGCATCACAAAATTAACCGATTTAGATAAGTTAAAAGAGGTAAAAATTACCCTTCCCGGCCTAGGTCAGGAAGCAGGGGCAGGTAGGGAATTTGTTCCCAATATTCCAGTGGCGCAATTACCTTTAGAAGCCAAAAAGGAACTGCCCACGGAGATTGTCTTTGCGAGGGGAGGCGGAGAGCTTATTGATTTAAATACAATTCTTTCGCTGAATGCTAAAAATCAGGTGGAAGAAAAGATTACCACCATTGCAGGTAAACCATTGAATTTAGCGGTCAAACCGGATAAGCCTGTGAAAATGGTGAGAGGATATGTGGTGTTTAAATCGCGGAATATTGGGATGTCCAGTTCAGAACCAAAAACGGATCAGAGTATGAAACTTAAAGACCTATTGTCTTCAACAATATCCGCTGCACCTGCCTTGGCGCAAAAGGTGGAACAGCCTTCTCAATATATTGCCTTGGAAGGATTTCAAACAAGAGATTTGGCTGAATTTAAGACTGTAGCTTCGGCGCCTCAAATTTTGGGCTCTACATTTCCCGCTGAAAGCGTTAATCCCCAAGAAACAAGACTGGTTTTGCAGGAGTTTGAATACACGGATCCAGACAATGACGGGATTTATACAGCGGAAATCACTTCTCCTAAAGTAGACGGCGGGTATGAGATTATTACGGTGATGGATTATCAAGACCCTGAATTGGCTAGTAAGGAGATTAAGCTTATCTGTGTTGTGGACCCTGAAGGCTATGTCTATGAAAAAGCGGGAAATAAGGAGATCAGAATTCCGGAAGCCGTTGTTTCCCTCTATTGGCAGAACCCGGAAACAGAAAACTACGAGCTTTGGCCAGCTAAAGATTTCCAGCAGGAGAATCCCCAAACTACTGACAATACAGGTAAATATTCCTTTTTGGTGCCGCAGGGGTCATATTATCTCAAAGTGGAAGCAGCGGGGTACAAGGTTTATGAAGGCAAGCCATTTGATGTGCAGGAAGGCAGTGGAGTGCATTCTAATATTGAGATAAAAAGTAAATACAGCTGGCTTAAGGTTTTTGATTGGAAAATCATCCTGTTAATTATTGTGATTCTTTTGTTATCCTATAATTTTTATCGGGATAAAATTAGAGAAAAGCATAAAACTTTTAATCAATAAAATAACAGGATTTTCGCGTTTGATGTCATTCCCGACCTGATCGGGAATCCAGATTGATAGCACTAATCCTGGATTCCCGCTTTCGCGGGAATGACAATAAACATATTTAATTGAATTATTGGCAAACGCGAAAGTCCTAAATAAGAAACTTGAAATCAACCCTTAGATATTTCTTGGGTAAGTTTCAAGTTATAAGTTACAAGAATATGAACAAAACAAAAATAATCGCAATCGCGATCATTCTAATCCTCTTGGCAAGCAATATCTTTTTTGCGTCCAGATACTATATGGTTCAGAAGGAATTGCAAAATGTAAGGGCAGGCATTAAAGCACAACAAATCAATGACAAGGTTTTGATTTTTACCAAGTTATTTATCAAGAAAGTGCTTGAAGCACAAGGAGAAATAGATTTTGAGACTCGCTTGAGTCTGGAGAATTCTGTTCGTGATTTAGAGGATCAGCAAATTTTGGAGCAGTGGCAGAAATTTACTGCTAGTAAGACTGAAGCGGAGGCACAAAATAATCTGAAAGATTTGCTAGAAATGTTGGTAGATAAAATTAGGGTGCAATAGTCTATTTATTTCAATAGTGCGGCACCGATCATTCCGGCGGATCGGCCGAGTTTGGCTTTAACAATTTTGACACATTCACCCAAGCCCTTGAGGGTGAATTTTTTTGTATTGTTAATGGCAAGATTAATAAAGTTTGCGACTTCTGATAAACCACCACCAAGGACAATCGTTTCAGGCTCAAGAATATTTATAATATTGGCAAGACCTACGGCTAAATAATTACTAGCTTCGGCAAATATAGATTTAGCTGGCTCCAATCCGTTTTTTGCTTCCTCTTCTATGGCATAGGCATCTCGCCTAAATCCAGTACGATTTTTGTATTCCTGGATGATAGCAGTAGCAGAAGCGTAGGCCTCAAGGCACCCCTTTTTGCCACAAGAACATTCACGGCCATTATAATCAATGATTATATGGCCTAGTTCAGCTGCAGAGGTGCACGTACCGCGATAGAGTTCACCATCAATAATAAGACCTCCGCCAATACCTGTACCTATGGTTAATCCAACTGCTTTTTTCATCCCGCGGCAAGCACCATAAGTAGCCTCGGCCAAAATAAAGGCATTAGTATCATTATCTAAAAAGATCGGCACCCTAAATTCTTTTTGCAAAAGATGGCTGAAATTGATATGTTCTAAAGCTTTTAAATTTGGCGATAAAAGATTAATTTTCTGGGTAACATCAATAATACCTGCTTCTGCTAGGCCAATTTTTTTCACTTTTGCCACAAGAATTTTTTTAATATTTTCTTGAATAGCTTGAATTAATTCTTCCCCTTCGCGCGGTGAAGAGATAGTGATTTGTTTTAAGATCCTAAAGCTTTCTTTTCTAATTTCAACTAGGCCGAAATTAGTTTTAGTACCGCCAAGATCAATGCCTATAGCTAACATAGTTTAGAATTTATTTTTTTAGATATTTCTCCAAGGTGAGCCGTGCTAGAAGGTATGAGATTGTAGACTCTGCTCCTTCGTTCATATTGACTGAAGATGCGCCTAGACCATCATGACAGCCGCCTGTCGTTTCGTCATATATAATTTGATTTAAAAGATTTTTACCTAAAAACCAATAAAATGCAGTCATTGCTTGCTTCAGATACTGTTTTTGTTTAGTGACCCTAAAGCAGAGACAAAGGGCTTGAACCATTTCAGCAACCTCTTCGGGTTGTTGGTCAAAATATGTTCTTTTGTCATTAACTGTGTACCAACCTTTTTGTCCGATAGGAGAGAAGATTTCACTCTCGAAAGTGATGGAGCATAAAAAATCCAGAGTCTTTTTTGCAATCCGTAAATAAATTTTCTTTTTGGTTGCTAAATAGGCATAAAATAAGGCAGCAGGTAGCCTAGCGTTAGAATATGAAATTTTGCGCTCAAACCATTGCCATGTTGGGGTAGAATTTTTATGATAAAGCGTAATTAAAAAATTAGCCTTATGTTGTATATCTTTGATATTTTGCTCTGAAGGAGTGATTTTATTAAACTTGCAAATGCCAATTAAGGCATAGGCAATGGCACGGGAATATTTTAATTTCTGGGTGGTAATGATTGCCTTTTGAAATAAAAATGTAGCTTCATTTCTAATTTTTTGGGGTAAGGATTTGGTTGTGATCATTACCCCTAAAGCCCAGATGGCGCGGCCATGGGCGTCTTCAGACCAGTGTTTAAAGTCAATCTTTTTATTATGGTTAATAAAATTGTAAAATCTACCATCCTCTCTTTGGGTGCATTTAATGAAATTTAAGTATATTTTGATAAGGGGCAAAATATTTTTTTTCTTGAAGAGCTGGTAGTAAAAACAAAGGCTGATGAGACCACGCGCTACATCGTCAGTGGTATATCCCGAAGAGAAATCTGCAGTGGTATGTTGGGCAAATTGGATGATACCAAAATTATCGCTTAACCCTTTGAGATGTTTTAAACGGATTTTGGGCAGTTTTTTTAAAGATTGTTGCTCTAGGCTGGAATATTTCTGAAAGATTTTGATATAAGAGAGAGCAATGTTGGGCCAGGTCATCGGGCGGCTCGCGGCATAAGCCTCTTTATCCATTTGGATTTTTAGATCAGGATAATCCAATATCTTTAGAATAGCTTCTGTAAAGGATTGTGGTTTCTTAAAATCCACAAGGATGCCTTGTTTTTCATTTTGAATGGTATCACAGGCATGAAGAAAAGAAGTGGAAATGGTAGCACGACCGCAGCCTAGGGCATAAGCCAAAGTGCCACTTGTGATTTGATGGGGATTAAGGTTGGAGGCAATATAGATGTCGGTTGCTTGGAGATATTGCAGAATTTCCTGCAGAGTTAAATATTTATTGTAGAATTTAACGTTACGTTGCAGTTTAAGCTTTTGCACCTTTTTCTCTAGGAAATTTCTATATTTCTCTCCTTTTAAACTTCTGACTATCGGATGGGTTTCACCAATAATTAAATAGAGAAGATTAGGAAATTTTTTCACTACAGGAGGAAGGGCAGCGATTACATATTCGTATCCTTTATCTTCACTAACCAAGCCAAAGGAAGAGAGAATAATTTTATCCTTGTAACCGAGTTTGATTTTGGGTTTCAGGCTGGATATGAAAGGCACATTAGGGATACCATGAGGGATGATTTCAATAGCAGATTGGATTTGATAATCCTTTTTTAATATTTCTATGGCGCGGGGAGTCATTACAACAAGACAACTAGCATAGCGCGCGATGGATTGGACAATGTTTTTTAGACGATCATCAGGATGGGGTAGAAGAGAGTGGAGAGTAATGATAATGGGTTTTTGCAGAGTTTCTAAAAAGGGAATAAGATAGCTTCCCCATTCACCACCAAAAATACCAAATTCATGTTGAATACATACTAATTTAACTGCTGACAGGGCATTAATTTTTTTAGCAACGTCTATGTATTCCTGAATATTGGATTCATTGATTTCAAAGATAACCTCCTTGGAATAATTATATATGTTGATTGCCCCTCTATTTAATGCTAATACTTTAGCTTTTAGGGTGGGCATTTTTTGGGCAATGGCATTGGCTAAATCATGCGTAAAAGTTGCAATGCCGCACTCGCGCGGCGGAAATGTGCCAACATATAAAATCCAAGATGGTTCTTTTTTAGTAAACATAGATAGAGGACTTTCACTTTTACCATTTCTCCGCCTCATTGCGGATAGAAATGATATTAAATACCACTGTGGGATGTAAAAGTCCTAAGGTAATATTTTAACCCCCTTAATTTTTTTTCAAAGAAGGATTAAGTATTGTGTAATAATTCCACCAGAAGTTCGTTTAAATTCAAAGAGGCAACGGCGATCACCCGGTCAGCGGCGCCATAATAAATATATAATCGGTCATCAAAGATAGCAGTATCAGTCGGAAAAATAATATTGTTGACATTGCCAAATTTTTCATACTCTGCTTCTGGTGAGAGCAGAGGATAATCTAGCCTTCCGATTAATTTTGCAGGGTTTTGTTTATCTAATAATGCTGCCGCGGCATGATAAATTTTGCCGTAGCTGGAATCCTCCACTGCATGGTAAATCAGAAGCCAGCCTGCATCTGTTTCCCTTGGTGGCGCACCGCCGCCAATATTGCGAGACTCAAAGGTGTATTTTGGCTCCAAAATTACATATTCGCCTAAGTCTTCTAAATATTCTTTCCAATATTTTTGATCCGTTAATTGTTCAAAATGATCAAAGAGAACAATTTGCATACCTGGCAAAATACGGTGGATTAAGGCAAACTTTCCGTTGATTTTTTTGGGGAAGAGAAGGGCATCTTTTTCCCAAAGGATAACATCAGGACCTACTTTATCTTTGTAATAAGATTCAAAGAAAAAATATTTTTCTTTTAGATTGTGACCAGATTGGCGGAAAAGATCCTCGGCTACATCATAGGTTAATTGGGGAGAAATAATGCCTTTTTTTTGCCAATTTTTTAGGTCCTGACTTGTTGCATAAGCGATCCTGGCATTTTTTCCGTCAAAGGCCGTGTAAGTTAAATAATAAGTGCCTTCAATATGAACAATACGTGGATCTTCCATACCTTGCTTTTCATAATTATATTCTGGGTACAAGATAGGTTTTGTTGTCCTTTTTACCATTTTTAATGGACCTTCCAGGAGGCAATGACCGATGGTAGAATAATTGTTTTTCTGAATTGCTCGGTAAAACATCTTTAGATTATTTCCTGTTTGGACCATAGCTGGATTTAGGACAGCCACGTTTTCATGTTTTTGCGTAGAAGGCTCTAAAATAATTCCTTCCCTTTTGATATTCATTGTTTTTGAAATCTATTTGTCATTGCTTCGTCGCTCCCCCTCGGCAAGCTCGGGGTTGCCCCTCGGCAAGCTCGGGGTTGCCCCTCGGCAAGCTCGGGGTTGCTCCTCGCAATGACGGCATATTAATCATCAATGATAGTCGGTTGTTCTTTTAAGGGGGTAACGCGGAGAGAGCGATAGATCCAAGTGGCTACGTTGTGCCCCCAAGAATTTAATTTATTGGTTTTAAGATCTAAAACACCACGCAAAGAGAGAATTCTAAATAATCTTTGATTGGGGGTCAACTTGGAATTTAAAACTGGCACGCCATCGGCAATTAAGAATTCATCTTTATTTTGGAGATGTTTATAATGATAACCTT
>CAYWOB010000006.1:8514-18968 GCA_964459815.1 uncultured Candidatus Saccharibacteria bacterium | reverse complement strand
CCATCGGCAATTAAGAATTCATCTTTATTTTGGAGATGTTTATAATGATAACCTTCCCGCTCAAAAGAAAAATTGCCATTTTTGTAACGATAAATACCTGCTCTTGCCTCTTTTTTATTGACCGCCCACTTATAAAGGAGATTATGAAGAATCATTTGGCTTCCTGTTTTCTGATGGCGGATTGCATTATTCACTTGGTTAATATCAATACGATAGTTAGCCTTCAGAAATTCTAAAGTATGAAAACCTAAAAGTGGTGGTTCGTGATTAGTGATTTGGACCATTGGGAGACAGGGGAAAGATCCTAGGAGACGGGGGTTGCATTCCACAATGTATAATTTTTCACTTTTTACATCAAGGAGCATATCTAAACCGAAGATTCCTTTATAGCCCAAGCCTTCTAAATATTTGCCAATACGTTCGGCAAAGTCATTTGCTTGTTTTTGAACCTTGGTACTAAAAACAGCTTGGGTCCAATCGTGACCAGAAAAGAGTCCAGAACCTTTTTTAAGATTCCAAAGTTCTGGAATATCTAAAAGTTGATATTGAAGATTAGTGGACAAAATGCCTTCACGCGTAACGCAAGCAGTCAAGCTTGGCGAGGGACCGACAATAAATTTCGCTACAACCACATCGGGTGGTGTTTTGTATTCTTTGAGGCGATTATGCTGCACAAAAGCATCATAATCCTCTTTGTTATTAATAAAAAAGGTTCCCTTACCACCGCCACGGTCAGGGAGCTGAATGACAAAGCGGGGACCATATTTTTTGTTTAGAGTGTCAAAGTTTAATTGTGTTAAATTACTTGTTTCGCCAGGAATAGTCTCAATTTGACATTTTTTTAGGATATCCCGAAAAAATACTTTGTTTTCAATACTCTCTTTACCAAAACGAGGTGGATTGCCGATCATAAGCCAACCATTTCTTTGACATTCATTTTGAATTTTACTTGTAGTTTTATAAAAGAGGAGAGCTGGTTTCCCCGGTAGTTTTTTGAGATATTTCTGGGTGCGGCGATTATAAAGAATAGCGGTGGCATTACGGTGACATTTTAAGTGGCGATTAGGTCTCCCTTTTTCTAGAGAGTAGACCTCCAGATCCTTTTCAATGGTAGGTGTATCTAAACTGTAACGTAGAGAAATAATACGATAGGGAGATGCTAGATCTTCTAGTCCAAGCCGGTTGAAAGCAGTAACGCCAATACCCACAATGGGTCTTTTGACATCTTTAAATACTGTTTTTAAATCCTCAAAATTTTTGACTGTAGGAATCATAGGTTTTTTATAGGTTCTTTGCTAAATTAGCGAGAGAATTTATTTTTAATGATTTTTCCTAATTCTTTTTGAAACAAAGTAAAAAAATGATCCAAGCTCAAACACTGGAAGGAGGGGAAGTAATTTTTTAAAAATTGAAATTCATTTAAATCAAATTTGCCTTGATTTAAGATTCCTAACAAAGCGATTGTCTTTGAAAAATCATCTTTCTCTTTTGGAATAAGATGGTTAATTTCCTGCAGTCCTAAAAAATACAAAATATCATGGTAGTTAGCGCCGGGTAAGATAGTGTTGGCAATACCTCTTTTGGCTCGTACAGTGAATTCCCAACCTAGATAATCATTGATTTTTAATTGATGGGTTAAGTATTTGAAAGTAGCATAAAAGGATCTGGTGCGAGCGGCAAGGATCGCTTTTATTCGCAAAAGAGGAATATAATCTTCTTTTTTGCTACGCATCGGGGCAGGAAGAAGATGTTTCAGTTTTTGGTAAGCCAGTTCTCCTAGTTTGACAGCGAGGCCTTCTTCTTTTCGTAGGGCGAGAGCAGAATTGTGTCGTGCAAAAAAAGCGGGATATTTGTGAGAGTTTAGGGAGACTAGAGCATGGCCTAAGATTTCATGAGCAAGGCTTCTGATAATATGGGCAGGGGAACGCAGTGTGCCTACTCCAATACCAATTTTATTTTTGGTTGTGGCTAGGCCACGAAAGCGGGAGTTATAAGGGGAAATACGTGCCCGATGCTTTAAACCCAAACGAAAGATGATCTTTTGTGCTAAGTAAGTAACCTCATAAGCTTCAATGCTTTCTGCTTTATTTACCGGGAAACTAAAGGTAGTAGGAAGCTTAAGTTTGGGGGAGGGATGAAAATTGTAGTATTGACGGCTCGCCCAGGAGAATCCTTTTTTTTGACTTAACGTATTTAAAATAATCACTTTTTGAGCATCAAAGATGCGGCGCAGATAGATTTGGTCCAGGCCTTGTTCAGGTTTAAGTATTTTGGCAAATTGGTCTAGTTTTTTAAGAAGGGTAAGGGATTTTTCGTATGAGAGCGCGGTTTTACGTTGATAATGAAAGTCAGGATTGTAGACTTTGTTTTGATAGACGGCATGAAAGAATTTACTCTGCTCGCGTGGTTCATTGGTAATGGTATGGAGGGGGTAAGTTTTAGTAAAATTTCTGGTAAGAGATTTTAGTCTTCGAGAATATTCTTGGTCCTTACGACGATCATAGGTCTTGCCAGTAATTTTTTGCGGGACACATCTATTTTTTTCTTTAATGAATTCTTTTACCTTTGTGAGGTAAGACTTAGAATCTATGTGACGCATAAATAATATTGATGAGTTTAGAGTACCCTCCTAAAAATGGATAATTTGTTCATATTCTATTTGTATTCAAGAGACGCAAACCCTGTCAAATTTACTTTTGCAACGATTTGACAGGGTCAACTAGAAATTTTTTCAAGTCTTGACGTCCGACAATCATTGGGTATTTTAAATGCTTGCGTTTGACAATAGAAACACGGGTTTTAATTTTAATTCCAGAGAGAATAAAGGTTAAAGGCACCATTACGCGGTAGGTTGTACCATGGGCAGAGTGGACGATGATGGTGTCTGCAATATCTCTGTATTGGTTTAAGACCTCATCTTCAATTTCGTTGACAAGTTTTTTGGCCTCCTCGGGCGTGAGGGGAGTATTAAAATGATATTTTTCAATCGCCTCCAGGGCATTATCAAAACCTAAAATACGAGCAAGCTCGGTACTAATGGAACTATAGCCTGCTCCTGTATCAATCTTGGCTTGGGTTTGATATTGTTCTCCATTTTTTGTAAAGAGAATAATGGATTCACTAGAACCTACGATATATTTACCACTTTTTTCGTCCCTTTTTATTTCTTCTGCTTCACCGCCAAAGAGTTCTTGGGCAACCCGAATGCCTTTTTCTGCAGTTTTAATTTTTAAGCCTCGCACTCTATCTAATCTCTCTTTTAATGGGGCGAGGTTGGCAATTTGGATAGAAAGACCAGGTCTTGCATTTACTTCTAGAAGCACGGGGCCGCGATTGCGATCCAAAACTATATCTGCCCCTAAATACCCTAACCCTGAAGCAATTTGCGCCTCTACAGCGAGTCTTAAGATTTGTTTCCAATGGGGAATTTTAATATTCGAGAGTGCACGATTAGTGCCGGGAATGTTTTTGAGCACTTGGTCATTTTGAATAGCAGTAGTGGTCATACCCGTAGCGATATCAATACCTACCCCAATTCCGCCAAGGTGAAGGTTGGCCTTTCCTTCGGAGCGCCGCGTAGGCAGGCGAAGCATCGCCATCAAAGGGACTTTGTTGTAAATAATAATTCGGACATCAGGCGTGCCGCGGTAGCATAAACGGCGGAATTTTTTGGTTTTTTTTAATCTTTCTTCAAAGAAGGCAATGTCAGGATCACCAGAAATAGAATAGCGTCCATCCAGAATATCCTGAATATGGGCTTTAAAGTCGGTAATCGTGGCTTCTCCGCCTGATGATTTAATCCAATGACCATTTTTTTTGCGTCCATAGATTACCATAATTCCACCTCCGCCAAGGCCCATATTGGGTTTCAGTACAAAACTGGAAGGCAAATTTTCCCAAGGGAAATTATCCAAATCAGTACGGTTACGGATGACGCCATATAATTTTGGTACTGGAATCCCAACCTTTTGTAGAAGACGTTTGGTTTTTAGTTTATTATTTGCGAGCCGAATCGCGCGGCGGTTATTACTTGGCCGGATATAATCAAAATTGCGGGCATTCATCCCTAAGATATGCTGGGCGAATTTAAGATATTGAAACATAAGAAAAATTTAATAGAAATTAGAAATTGAAAATTAGACATTTTATTTCCCTTCCTCTTTTTTCTTTTGCGCTATGGCCTTGATGACTTTTCGAAAGCGGAAATATTCCGAGATCCGTAATCCTGTCCAACGACCTAGGGCAAAATTCAAAATAATGGTAATGAAGATTAGTTCAGGGTAGGCAATAATGAGGGTGCGTAGGGTTTGCCAAGTGACAATAAAATAACAAATGATGGAGAGGATTAGGGTTTCCAGGGTTAATTTAACCGCTGTGCGTGCACCCTTATCTACTTGGACATTAACAAATTGCTCTACGAGCATAATCATAATTAACATCGGAAAAATAGAGACAGCAATTAAGCCAGTACGATTGTGATAAGCACCCTCGGCAAGCATCGCAAGGATGGCGATACTAACGAGGGTTAAAACAATCGCAATGCGGGGGAGGTGCAGCATTTTAATCTTTTGCAGCACAAGACGGACGAGGGTACCAAAAATGAGGATTAAAAGAAAGACGGCTAGCCCATATTTTAAACCCGTAGCCACAAAAGAGAGAGCTACCACTGAAGGGATGTAAATACCAAAAGCTTTAATGCCTAGAATCTGACGGGCAAAGGCAATGATGGTCGCAACGAGGGGTAGCATCAAAATTAAGAGAATAGTATTTGTGGGTACACCTCTGTTAATCATAAAATTCACGGCATAGGAAGCAAAATTCCAAGGAGCGAGTTTATTTAATGTTCTTTGACTATGAATACCTACAGTTTGAAATTCAATTCCCTGCGTACGTATGGTCGGAATAATGTCTTGGGGATTGCGCGTTTCAATAATGCTTGGTAGCGCCTCTTTGCGAGTGAGGAGTACCACTTCTGGCTTTAAGATATCAAAAGTACTTTGGGCTACTCGGGAAGCAATACCAAACCCCTTATCCATAATTGCCACAATTGTTTTATTACTAAAACTTAAGTCCTCAATTTGTTCGGTTTGTTGACCAAGCTTGGCGAGTGCCTCTAGGCCAGCTAGCGAAGAGGTCCAAGTGATGATAATATTAGATTTTTTCAAATCCGCAGAGGATTCAGTGAGTTTTTGAGTGAGTTTTTCTAAACCTATATATTCCGTATCATTTCCTTCATATTGAATGGGAATAATTAAAATCCCCCTTTGTGCCGCATATTGGGTTAAAGATTTAAGTTCAGGATCATCTAAAGTTTTATCTGTAATCATCACGAGAAGGTCATTGTAAACTGTAACAAAAATTTCGTCCTCGGATTCAAGATTACCAGCAGTCATTTTTAATTTGACACGATAATTACCTGGTTTATTGTAAATATGAATTACATCCACGCCTTCCCCTTTTTCACCATCACCAAAATCCCACTCATAATTTACTTCTAAATCTTTTGGGGTTACTACTGATCCTGAAGCATCAAAGAGCACTTTTCTTTGAGTTGCTACATTTTGATCTTCACCAGCATTAGCTTTAATTTGAGGCGAGATTTGGACGGGCAGAATTTGCCCTTCATTCTGCAAGGGTGTGGTTTCTTGCGCCAAGGCAGAGGTTAGGGTTAGAGAAAATGTTGTGGCGGTCAAGAATATAACAAAAAGTAGATTTTTGGACATATTTTTGACGAAGATTAATTTTTGTTTCCTAACTGAATGTATTTTAACTTAAATAAGGGAGAGAAGCAAGGAATCGGGAAGGAATAGGGAATCAGGAATTAGCCCGCCCGCCACCAAAAGCCCAAGCTTTGCGGGCGTTGCGGGCGGGGCATTGGGAGAAAATTAAAAAAGTGCTATTAAATGATAGCACTTACACTTTTCAAGATTATAATTTTCAGACTCTCACCGAGTTGCCGGCACAGATGGCACAGGCAAGGGCGTCAGCCGCATCATCGGGTTTGGGTATTTCTTTAAGCCCCAAAAGCATCTTTACCATTTTTTGGATTTGTTCTTTCCCGGCGCGGCCATAGCAGGCGACAGCTTGCTTGACTTGCAGGGGAGTGGCTTCAAAAAGAGGAATTTTGTTTTGTTCTGCACAAAGTAAAATTACACCTCTGGCATGTCCAACTGTAATTGCGGTTTTGACGTTCTTGAAAAAGAATATTTGTTCGCAAGCTAAAAGATTAGGTTTATATTTTTTAATGATTTTGTTGATTTCTTTATAAATCGTAGTAAGTCGTCTAGGCAAATTTTGCCTGGCGGGAGTAGAGATAATACCATATTTAATCAAGATAAGCCTATTTTGTTCTTTTTTTATTAAGCCATAGCCAGTAGTTGCTGTGCCAGGATCAATGCCGAGGATAAGCATAAAAATAATCAAGTAACTAGTAAACTGTAACTAGTAACTAGGGCTAATTGTCTGTGAGGGCGAGGATTCCTAGTTACCAGTTACTAGTAACTTCTAGATTAGTATATATTTCCTGCACATCATCGTGTTCATCCAAAGCATTTAATAATTTTTCCACTTTTGCAACATCAATTTTTATAGTATTTTTAGGGACAAAGCCAAGTTCTGCAGATGCAATTTTAATTCCGAGATGGTCTAATTTTTCCTTTACTTTTTGGAGATCTTTAGATGTAGTATAGATTAGAATAGAATCATTTTCAATCTTAATATCTTCAGCCCCTGCTTCAATTATTGCGAGTTCCTGTTCTTCGGAGAGCTTAGTTGGTCCTAAATCAATAATACCAGAGGGTGAAAATTGCCAAGATAGGGAACCACTGGCTCCTAATTTCCCGCCGTTTTTAGCTAGAATATTTTTTACTTCAGAGAGCGTGCGATTTTTATTATCAGTAGCAGCTTTAATAATAATTGCCAACCCTTCTGGCCCTACTGCTTCATAGATTGCTTCTTCAATTTGACCTTCTGCTCCCTTGCCAGTTCCTCGCTTTATTGCTTTTTCAATCGTGGATTGAGGCATATTGACTTGCCGCGCCTTTTCAATGGCAAGGCGCAGTTTAAAGTTGGATTCTGGATTAGCACCACCTTCTTTTGCTGCAATAGCAATCATATGGCCGATTTTAGTAAAAATCTTGCCCCGTTTTTGATCCGCAGCACCCTTTTGATGTTTAATTGTTGCCCATTTAGAGTGGCCAGACATATTGCAAATTTAAAATTAAAAGTGAAAAATGAAAAACTGAATTTTAAAATCTCAAATCTTCTGAAATTTTAAAACTAGTGTGATATAAACATTGTAGCGAAAAGGAGGGAGAAATTCAATCTTTAGAAATAAAAAACCACGATTTTCTCGTGGTGTGATATTTTATGTTGCTTTCCAGACTATATCACCTTTTATAATTGTATTAATTACTTTAAGGTGGGTAGTAAAATCGTCACCAGGTTTCCATTCTATCTCTGCGAAAGATGATGAATTTAATTCATCTTTAGGAATTTTCAAAAGATTCGCAGGGTTATCTGCTGCCATTTGAATAACATCGTCAAAACTAGGACGAACAAACTTGGCAACATTTTCTACTGCCTGGAGCATATTTAGGGTAGAACCTGCCAGGAAAGGAGTGCCGACTAGAGAGGTGAACCCGTTTTCCTGTACCTCCACATCCATCCCTACAAGTTGGTATTTACCGGGGCCTAGGCCGGTAGCGGCAATGGAATCGCTAGTAAGAATAGAGCGGGCTATCTCTTTAGCCCTGAAGTAATTTTTTAGAGTGGGGAATGGTATATGATGACCGTCGGCAATGAAGCTTGCTTTCAATGCATCTTGGCTAAGCTGATACTGGATGTAGTTCTGGTTGCGATCCAATTGCTTATGTGCACCATTACCGAGATGCGTAGAAAGTTGCGCCCCGGCTGATATTGCTGCACCAATTTGTTCGTTAGATGCAGCAGTATGTCCGATCCCAATTATTATTCCTTCTCTAACAGCCTTTTTAATAAAGGGGATTGTTCCGTCCCTTTCAGGGGCTAAAGTTACTATTTTGATGAGTCCTTCTGCAACATCCTGCAACTCTTGGAATTCATCCCAATCAGGGTCCCGAATATAATCGGGATTATGAGCTCCGCGAGGGCCTTCCATAGGGGAGATATATGGCCCTTCAAGATGAATTCCGACAATTGAAGATTTTAACCTTGAGTCCTGATTACGTGCGGTGATGATACTTTTGATCGCCCTTTTTTGTACTTTGGGATCATTTGTAATGATGGTGGGAAGGTATTTAGTTACACCTTTAGACCAGAGATATTTTGTCGCTTCATAGACATCATCACAGGATAATGCCCCGTTATTAAAATCGATCCCGCCGCAGCCATTTACTTGAATATCAACAAATCCGACTCTCATTTGTGTATCCTCCTTGTTATATGCTTTATTAGTTATACCTAATGTAATATATTTTCTAAGGAGCAATATTTATTTATAACTCTTTTTTAAAATTTTGGCAATAAAAAATCAGTAAAAATAGGAAAAAGAGAAGTGAATAAAGAGATAAATCTGGTCCAGTTTTGGGCAAGGTTTGGTGTTTAGGAGTGGTTACAGGGGATAAATTATTCTTTGTTTTACTATTTTCAATAGCCAGAATTTGGGTAAATTCGTTGTCTTTGCCTGGGGTAGCTTCTGTCCATTGCCAATCATTAATATCTTGCCGGCTGTAGGATTGGCCCTCTTGGGATTTTCCATATTGCGCTTCATCAATTACTTGGCCAGAAGGTGTAATGAGCCGCACACAATCACCATTATTATTTAGGGAGATTTTTGTGTCTTGATAATAAAGCGTGAGATAGGTGTCGGGTTTAATTTTAGTATCTTCACGAAAAGTATGCGGTTTTGAACCTGTATTTTCACAATCATCAATTTGCCAACCAGTTAAATCTATTTCTTCTTTACCGCGATTTTGTAACTCAATAAATTCTCCCTCTTCATCCCTGCCTTTGGGATTGGGTAGGAATTCATTAATCCAAATGGCGCGGGAGTAAGTTTGTTTTTCTGTTTCACTATATACAGTTTTATCTTCAGTAGAAGTAATAATATTCGGTTCGCCGGGAGTAGGGGTGGTGCTCCAATGCCAGCCATTATTGGTTTTATTGTATGATTCAGCTTCAGGAGGACTGGAGTATTCAATCTCATCAATCGTTTCGCCATTGGGCCAGAGCAGCCTGACCCAGTCACTATCGTTATTTAATGAAATTTTTGTTTGAAAATAGGGGAGATCAAGATACTCCCCTTTTTTGATAATAAAATTTTCCGGGAAAGTGTAAGGATGTGAACCTTTATTTTCTTGATCATCAATTTGCCAGTTACTTAAGTCTATTTCATCAGGGCCTGGGTTATAGATTTCAATAAATTCATTTTCCGTATCTTTACCCTTGGGATTAGGAAAAAATTCATTGATCCAGATGTGGCGAGGATAAACTTTATCCTCAACAGAATCTGCAGAGCTATTGTTTTCTGTTGTAATTCTATTCTCTTTATCTGGGGTCGTAGTCGTGCTCCAAGCCCAAGTGTTATCATTTTGGCGATTATAGGACTCACCTTCCACCACTTTCCCAGAATAGGCGATGCTGTCTTTTAAAATCTGTTTATTATCGTAGAGATAGACAATATCGCCATCGTTATTCAAATAAATCTTTTTGCCAGTATAAAAAGCGCGGTATGAAAGGGCGGGTATTGTCGTGTTTCCAGGAACAAAAAAACCTGCTGGGTTTTTCTGCCCATTTTCATTTTCATCTCGAAGCTCCCAATTGGAGATATCTGCTGTCGTATCGTCATTGTTAAACAATTCAATATACTCACCTTCGTGCTCATTACCTATGGGATCAGGGAGAAGTTCGTTGAGTAGAATATAATTTATTATAGGTGTTGTGTCTTGGCCTGTATTTTCTTCAGGTTTTTGTGGGGAATACCCAGTACTGTTTTCTCGTTTAGGGGTACCACCTGGATTTTCACTTGTTTGCCAGTTATCTACACTATCTCCAATAGCTAGAGGACTTTTTCTTTCCATTGTCCTTGTCTGTTTGGTTGTTTTGTCTCCGGCAAGCCATTTAGTCCCAACACAATCTATTGAGTCAATCAAATTATTTTCTGAATCTTGAAGTTCCAGTTTTTCACAAGTATCATTAAGTGCCCATATAGGACCATCATTACCATAGATTAAATCTGCAGCGGTATCCGGGACGGAATTATCATCTTTTCTTTCTAGTAGGAAATATTCGTGTGCTGGAATGGCATTAACGAGTTTTATAGTTGGGGTGCTATCTGTTGACTTAAGGGTCCAACCTGTTAGGTCGGCCGCTGTATCCCCATTGTTAAACAATTCAATCCATTCGTCGTTAGGTGAGGTTGTGCTTCCCATCCACGCGATTTCATTAATGACAACATCGCGCGGCATAGCAGCCTG
>CAYWOB010000006.1:0-8414 GCA_964459815.1 uncultured Candidatus Saccharibacteria bacterium | reverse complement strand
AAAGAGGCAATGATTTTATTCTTTTTTCTTGAAAAGATTGCAGGTGCCATTAGCATCTACTTCATGGCCGAAACACATTCCCTTTCCTGCATCTTCAGCATTTACTTGGAAGTTAGCACAATCAACACATTGTTGGCCTTCTGGGCCATTGGTTGTGTATTGAACGTCCATTTTTTTAGTATTTTAATTTTCAGAATTCCTCTGCTCTAATTTTTTAAAGTTGCAGTAGTTTCCGGGGTAAATAGTTATCTCTCTTTCTGTGTTGTCTGGGCAGGGCATTATAATCTTAGGATAACCTTCACGGCTCTTTTCCGCAGTAATTTTGCCAGAAGGATAGCGTGGCCATTTAATGCATTCCATCTCAATTTCTGTGCCGGGCTTAAAAAGCCCTGCGGCTTCTGCTTCATGAAAGCCGGAGTATGTTTTTTCCTTTTCTTTCTCTTGCTCTGTAATTATTCTGATGTCTTTTTGAGATTCTTGTTCTATCCAAGGGGCTTTTTCAAAAGAGGGAGTAGACATAGAGTTTGTTTTAATGTGGAAATAAAGAATAGATTTAAAGTGTGATCGCGATAGCGGCAATATCGTCGTATTGTTTGTAACGTGGATATCGCCAGCAGTAAGGATCATCTTTTTCTAGATTACGCACAAAATTTTTTATTTTGATTAATCCTCCTTCTAAGAATAGTTTAGTAAAAGTCTGAAAATCATCAGGAGTGGCCGGGTTTTCTTTGGGAATGAATAAACCATCAGTGAAAAGGAGAATATGCTTGATCCCTTCTAATTTTTCACTGCCAGATTTCAGAAAGCGCATTGCCTCTTTTTGGCCTGTAAGTGCACCATGCGTAAGATTAACCTTATTCCAAACCAAATTTAGAAGTGGTTCTTTAATTAAATTTTTAATATTTTTTTCTTTTTTTGCGGCATATTCTTTCCAGATGCTTAAAACCTCTTGGTCATGATCGTAATCATTTACTAGAAGTTTAAAGTTATGATCTTGGTAGATGACTAAAATTAAAGAGTCCCCGATTTGTACCCACTGAAAAGAGTTTTTTTCTTTTTGAATTTGCGCTGCAGCTAGAGCAGTCCAAAAAAGATTTTCTTTTTTCGTGAAATCAATTTTTTCTGCAATCATCTTTTGTCTGATTTTTCGGTTAGCGCGGTAAGCGAGGGTTGTGAGGTCAGCATTATTTTTATTGAATTCTTCCTTGGCAAGTGCGGCCGCAATACCGCCTCCTCTTTTGCCATTACGATCTACAAATCCTGTCCGACTATTTGCACCATCAAATACAGCGAATAGATTGTTCTGAACAAGATAGCAATCTTCTTTGCTGGAACCCTCGTCGAAAATAAAGTCTACCTTCATATAATGTTAATAATTTTTTACTGGTTTAAATCAGGAGATTCGAATCGGATGTATTTTTTATTCTTTCAATCTCTTCTTTAAATATTCCACCACTTCCACAGGAGAGGGGTCGGTTTCGTATTCTAGGGCAAGATAATAGCTTAAAAAGTCGCCGAAATAAAGGGCGCCGAAGATTTGGGTTAGGGGACTGCCTGCAGGCATTTCAATATTCATCACTTCCCCACCCTTTTCACGGATAATGTCAGCCGTGATATCCATACGTTTCAAAATGCGCGGATGATCTGCTTTATTGCGCAGGATAATGACGAGAGTGGGAATATTTTCTTTTTGGAAATTGGTAAAGCCGGCAGTTTCATTATGATTTAATTCGGGGAAATAATTGTGAAAGGCGAGAACTTTAGAATTTTCATTGAATTTGATTTTCCAAATTCGTGCGATCTCTTTAAATCTCTCGCTGGCATACACCACGATTAGTTTTCCTTTAAAGCGAGGGGCAAGCTGTTCGGCATTAGTTTCAAAATTCATTTTGGTAAGTGCTTCTGCAGCCGTTTTGATTTCATTGCTTTTATTTGGTGCGAGACCAGCTTTACTCATTGCTGTCAGAATGCCGGTAAACATATAACCTGTGCCACAGCGCGGTTGGATGCCTTCATTAGGGAGCAAGATTAGAGGGACTTTATCTTTCTGACATAATTTAGCGAGTTCGCCTCCAGTTGTGATGCCTACCATTTGAATTTTCTTGCGCCGACATTCTTTGTAAACACTCAAAGTTTCCTCGGTATTACCGGAAAAAGATGAGGCGAAAACAAGGCTTTTAGTATTCGCTTCTTTGGGCAGGTCATAGTTTTGACAAATGAGGATTGGTACTTTTATTTTGTCTGATAAATAGGTTTTAATAATCGCTGCAGGCAGAGAAGAGCCACCCATTCCAGCGATGATAACATTAGAGTATTTTTTCTTGGGAACCTTTACTTTAGTTGTGATAGCAAGTGCTTTACCAAATTGGAGAGGAAAATCTTTTAAGACTTTCAGCATATTGGTTTTATCAATGGGAGAAGGCATAGATTAGTGTCATTGTTAATTGTAAACGATATTATAAATTTTTAAATTTTCAATTTCCAATAACCAATTTTCAATGAAGCTCCAAGCACCAAATTCCAAACAAAATATTTTTTGTGCAGTTTAAAAATTGGAATTTGGAACTTCATTGGAATTTGAAAATTGAAGATTATTTAAGCCATTATAGCATCTTCTGTTTACGGGGAGCAATATTTAGATGTTCATAAGCAAAGGGGGTGGCGATTCTTCCTCGCGGGGTGCGGGTCAGTAATCCTAATTGTAGTAAAAAGGGCTCATGTACTTCGGTAATAGCATCTTGCTCTTCCGAGGAAGAAGCGGCAAGAGCATTTAAGCCGACTGGTCCACCGTCGAATTTCTCAATAATAACTTTCAAGAGCTCGCGGTCAATATGGTCTAAGCCCAAGGCATCAATTTCCATCATTTCCAAGGCAGCCTCTACAACCTTGAGATTGATGAGGCCATTTGCTTTCACTTCGGCATAATCACGCACCCTTTTTAAGAGTCGGTTGGCAATGCGGGGAGTGCGGCGGGAACAGCAAGCAATTTTTTTTAGGGCTACTTTGTTCATTTTTTGTACTTTAAGGATGGAGCTTGCACGGGCAATAATTTGTTCAATTTCTTCTTGCTCATAATAGCGTAGGCGATAGACCGAGCCGAAACGGTCGCGCAGAGGAGAAGAGAGCATACCGATTTTGGTGGTGGCGCCGATTAAGGTAAAATGATTTAAGGGAAGACGGATATTTTTTGCTGAAGGGCCTTTACCAATAATAATATCTAAAACCTGCTCTTCCATTGCTGGGTACAAGATTTCTTCAATCTGGCGATTCATGCGGTGACATTCATCAATAAAAAGGATGTCGCCATCCTCTAAATTAGTTAAAATTGAACCTAGATCGCCAGGCCTCTCTAAGGCTGGTCCAGAAGTAGTTTTAATCGCCACGCCCATTTCCCGGGCAATAATATTAGCGAGCGTGGTTTTCCCCAAGCCTGGCGGCCCATATAAAAGGATATGTTCTAAGGGTTCTTTTCTTTTTTTTGCTGCAGCTAAAAAAATTATCAGACTTTCTTTGATTTTACCTTGGCCAATATATTCCTTGAGGGTTTGCGGCCGGAGTTTTAAATCAAGATTTTTGTCTTCGCTTTTTTCCGCATTATTGATCACTGAACCGGTAGGCATTGCTTTTTATATTAGTTTATATAATTATATAATGGTTTAGTGTAATTGACAAAGAAAAAGATGATATGTTAAATTGAAACCTTAAGACTTGTATGTGTATGTGGTTCTTTATTATTTTTAAAAATAGGAAGGGGTGATAAGCAAGATTAATTTTTTACTTTGGGGCATTGTCGGGAGTGTTTTATGATTAGCAGTAGGGACGCAAGATTTTGCGTCTCTAGAAGGAGGTTTGTAATGAAAGATAAAAAAGAGATTATTAAAGAAGCATTGTCAGGTGGTCATGTTCTGGCACCAGCGGATCAGGTTTTGGTTGGACTTAAGCCAGGGGAGTTTGTAGAACGGGTAAAGGATCAAACTGGGTTGATTCGTAATGTTGATGCGTCAGTGGAGAGAGTTACCCAGGCGATTATTGAGCTTGGTTTAACCTGCGGCGGCGTAGAACCACTATTATTAGGTTGTTCAGGCGAAGAGGCTAAGAAGCATTAAAATTTCCTTTTGGGGCTTTGTCTGACTTGGAGAGTAAACACAGCGTATGTATAAATAGTATAGTAAATGACATACTTGCCGAAATGAGATCGATAAATGGTGGTAACAGTTTGGTCGCTTATTGGGTAAGTAAAATAAACATGGATTCTGATACTCCAGCATGCTCTTTTGTGATGCAGTTGAACGAATTGTTCAGACAATGTATCTACAGGAAGATGGCGTTGGAAGGTTATGGTAAATTCGGGAATGATTTTGGCCGAGGTTTACCTTGGCTGCGACGTGTGGGAATGATTCAGGTATCCACAAATCCTGTGCTTGCATGGATCGCATACAAAGAGGACGAGAAACTTAGAGAACTATTGAAGGAAAAAATCGCTGCACTACATAGGGATTGGTTGAAGGACCCAGAAAAATATGTAAGGGATATAGCGATGGAGGCGACTTGGTTGGCGATTCAACCTAATATCGCTGTATTCAGGCCTATGGCGATAAATACTGGATTATATGATTACCAAGTAAGCCTGCAATTAAACCCAGAGATTGCAAACTCGGCTCAAGCCAGTATTGAGGATGCAATGAAGGTTTACGATCTTGCTAAGAGATTTGTGAAATATTATGACTATCTGCTGAGCCTAGGAGATCGTGCAGGCGAATTCGGACCAAACATCGTATTTAAAGTGGCGGCTACTGGTAAAGCAGCTTTGGAGATTACTCGCACTTTGAATTCGCAGGGCATTGGTACAAACAATACTTTGGTTTATACGGTTTCTCAATCCGTATACTTATTCTTAGAAGCGCTTGCAGGTAAAGCAGAAGCAATAAAGAATGGATTGCCGGTTGTGAGGACCTATATGACGAATATGGGTGGCAGACTTTCAGGTCGTCTGCGTAAGATGTTTGCAGTGAAATTATTCCGAGAGCTTTGGCGCAAGCGAGGCGTGGAAACAGCCTTTCAGTTGTTAGATGAACTTGTTAAATCCTTGAGCGCGGACGAAGCTCTTTGGGGCAAGATGGATAAGGTGGACTTAGAGGCAAAGACGCAGATAGCCTGCTCCTTTTTAAAAACCTTGGAAAATCCAGTGATGATTGATGTCGCTAATCGCGTGGGTTATGGTGGCGCGGAGATGATGCAGCAGGCAGAACAGGCAATCCAGATGGCGGGAACAATGGTGGCGAGACGGGTCTGGTGGACATTCTTTTCGCCTGAAAATCTGCCGCGTTGGATAAAATATCTTCAAATAGAGTATGACTTGAACCAAACAGAGGCAGAATGGGTGTTAAGATCTATGGATGAATTACCTGCTTCCAAGCGTGTTCCCGGGGACACATTGTTTGCTTTGGGTCCAAATATGACCCATACCGAGTTCCCAAATCATCAACTTGCTGTGGAAATTTATTCTCAAGCAGAGTTGTTTGTTGATGTCAACTCTTTTAAGAATTCAATTCAAAAAGATGTACCTGTTTCCATGGCGAGTACCTTGAATTGGCTTTTTGATTTTATAAAGGCATACGAAATCACGCCTTTGTTGTCAGAAATTCTAACTGGGGTTGAGATTGATACAAGTGCTTTAGGTCGGCGAGGTATAGCGCCGAATACTTGGCCAAGCTTTGGGCCGGTACAAGAAACTGCAAATGAATTCGGGGTAGCTTTTCAGGGCTTTTTGAAGATGTGTATAGAATTAGCAAAGGAAGCGGCTAACGTATAGTCGGTTTAAGACTTGTTAGTTCTTTATAGGCATAAAACAAGCGGGATTTTTAAAAAATCACCGCTTTTTTGTTTTTTGATTTTTCCCTGTTTAGGCTAAAACCCTTGACAGGATATTTTAACTGTGCTAATGTATTGGGTTCGCCTCTACCAAAAAAGTGCTTCTTAATCTGTAGGCGGTTTTAGATAAAGGGCTAATCTTTTTGCGATGGATATTTTATAGAGTGCGAGTTACCCCTCACCCAGCAAGGATATGAGCAAAGCTTAGGATTCATTTACTGCCCATATATTTGAGTTTTGTTTATTGATCAATCTGGAAAAATATATGGCATATTACACACAAATCCTTTCTGGGTGAGGGGGGCAGACTTGCCTTATCCTCGGGGACTAGCCTTGCTCTCAAGTAGACTTGGGAGCGCACGTCTACAGATTCAGGAGCACTAAAATGAGAGATTTTTGGGTTGTCTTAAATAACAAAGGAGGAGACCAATGAGAGATGGGACAATGTTTGATTTTGTATTACTGTTATGTTGGAATGGCGGGCTTTATGCAATTTTAGCCATTCTTGTATGGGCAGCTTTTAAGAAGTATTTGAGAGTCTTATGGATGATTATAATAGATATAATTCTTCTGATTCCCTTTGTCTTGCTAGTTAATCATTTAAGATAGCAATTTATGACGAGGTTTACTCGTCTTTTTTTATTTAGAAATTTTCTGCCCTCGAATATAGTTGCTAATTTTTATTTTCCACTGGCTTTGGGGATTGGTTTTTATTTGGTTCTATTGCTGCTGCAGATTGAGGATTTGTTTTATTGTCTCCTTTTACATCCCCTCCGGTGCCTACCAAAAACACAGCATTCCAAGGCTGGTATTTAGAATAAAAACTATCTTTCAAAATTTCTTTATTGTCACGAGTTACAGTGCGGTGAAAGACTGTAGAAATACCTTTGTGTTCCTTTTCTATTTGTTTCTTTTCTCCTTTTTTCAGGGTATTAGTTTCAATATATTCGGGTGGACCTGGGCTAACCCAGTCTGAAGTATAATATGGCCCTTCAATTTTCACTTTTCGGCCATCATCCGTGCCATAAAAGTCAAAATATAGTTTATTGCCAGCAATACGTTTTTGGATCAAAATATGGCCTGGTGTATCATTTTTAAAACGTAGATCGGGATGGGGAATATAAATCGTAGCATCCATCCCTACAGGTTTATAATAGCTGACCACATATTTATGAGGTTTGCGTTCAGTGATTGGTAGGCCAGCATATATAGCTGCACGGAAAAGGGTAGTAGATACCTGGCATAATCCCCCGCCAAATTCAGGAATCGTGCCTTCGGGTTTAATCACCAATTCTGGCTTGTAGCCCGTGGCTGCTGACACTTCACCTAGGGTTTGAATAATAGAGAATTCCTCACCTGGCTCAATTAAAACACCATTCAATTTTTCCGAGCCGACTTCAATATTATGTCTGCGGTTTTGAGGAGAACCAGTGAAGTCTGATTCGCCTGTGCTAATTAGGGTTTTGATGCCAAGCTCATCAATATTGGGGTTACTGACATTAGGTGCTACTATGCGTACAATAATTTCTGCTTTTTTTTCGTTTTCTTGAGTGGGTGTTTGCAGTGCATTTTTAATAAATTCCACTGTTTCATCCAGGTCAATCTTTTTGCCTTCTTGTCCTGTTTCAAAAACAACAACGCGATTATTTTCAAGCCTAAAACGGGTATTTTTGGATTCTTGTTCAATTTTAGGAGCGATGCTTTTTAAGAAGCTGTCTATTGCTTCTTTTTTTAGGCTTGCCTCCATTCTTTTATCTTGGTTCAACTGGAAATCTATCCAAGAAATAAGCGTTTTAGGGGAAACAGTCCAATATTTTTTATCATAAGTGAGTTTTAAGGGTTTTTGAGTCATCTCTTGTGCCATCTGATAAGCATCCAGTACACCAACACGAGTGACTTCGGGAGAACTTTCTTTAATGACTATTTCAATTCTTTGATCTTGCAGATTATCTAAACCATTTTTTATTCCTTGTTTGAGCTGCGAGAAATCTATTTCCTGACCTATTGCTCCTTCTTTAATTTCAAAAATAGAATTTTGTAAAACTATTTCAGCCATTTCCGGCTTCACTTCTAAAAATGATAGGTTGTCTTGAAAATATTGATTTAATTTATTCTCGTCTAATTCATATCTTATTGGTAAATTTGCACCCCTACTAAGGATAGAGAACTGGCTTTTTAAACGAGCAATGATATTTTTTTCATGTCCTAAAAGTAATGCTTCATCTAAAGTTTGATTTATATTAAAGGTTAGCCCAATGTCTTCTTCGCGGAGAGGCCATTCCCTTTCTTTATAGAAGATGGTAAGGCCTTGATTTTTAAAATAATTAATACGCTCTTGTAAAATACTTTCTGCTTCATTTCTGGTCTTGCCTCCTAAATCAAGATTCGCTGCCTGAACGCGGGGGCAGATTTTGTCTTTATAGACGATATTAAAAAATAATGCAAAAATAGCTAGCCCACTTATGAGTGCAATTAAGACAAAAGAAGAGGGGCGTAGATTATTTTTTTTATTAGAAGTCATAAATCAAATTCAAGATTATTTA
>CAYWOB010000005.1:28003-28488 GCA_964459815.1 uncultured Candidatus Saccharibacteria bacterium | reverse complement strand
ACTCAAAATCGTGTGGTGCACAACACCATGAGAGTTCGATTCTCTCCCCGGGCACATTAATTTTAGAATACTGCAAGGCGAAGCGGGCGCGGCAAAATCGTGTGGACGCAAGTCCGTGTGGGTTCGCTCGCCATTTCGGCGAGCGCCCGCTGGATTAGCGGGCGACTCCCACCCGCGGCACAGATGATTTCTCTAATCGTACCTCTTTTTGAGGAAATAAAATGGTAAATAGAAAAATATTTCTTCCCTCTGCGCTATTCCTTAAAGTTAAAAAACGCCACAAAAATTTGGGCGATTTTTTTGTTTTTATTAAAGAGGCCTTCGGGCATCTTGCCCGAAGGCGATAAACCGCCATCCTTCGCTAAAGCTACGGAATGGCTTTGCTAATAAGTAGATGTAGTTTAGGGAGGCAATGTAGGTATTCCGAAGCCGCAGGCGTAGGATACCACCGCGGGCGAGGACGCCCGCGGTCCTCACTTGAACGA
>CAYWOB010000005.1:17590-27903 GCA_964459815.1 uncultured Candidatus Saccharibacteria bacterium | reverse complement strand
GGGCTTCGGGCGTCTGCCGAGGGCTTCGGGCGTCTGCCGAGGGCTTCGGGCGTCTGCCGAGGGCTTCGGGCGTCTCGCCCGAAGCTGAATCAAAAATAATATTTCTGTACATCGTCAATATCTATAACTGACTTTATCCCACAATCATAAAAACACGCACTGGAATATCTATAGTTAGACCTCTCATCTGTTAATAGCCAATTCTTATTTACAGGATTATTGTGAACATAATCCATCTTCTCTAGAAGAAACTTTTCACTTTCAATATTCTTGTCAAAAAATCCTGCCTCCCAAACTTTTTTAGTAATAAGTTCTTGACTTAGCGAAGTATTTTGACTAACAGCAATGATTTTCTTACTTGTATAGCTCTTTAATGAATGCATCACTTGCGAAATATTTACATTTAAAGGTTTCAAAATTAGATGTAAATGATTAGGCATTATTACAAAAGCAAATAATTTTATTTGCTTATTTTCTCTCAAAAATTCTAAACTATTAAGAACAATATCTACATACGGTTTTGTATTTAGAAACCCCCACCTTTTATCTATCAGTGTAGTAGAGACAAAATATAAACATCCAAAATCGTATATTGACTTAAATCTAGACATATATAATCTGACTGCCGGGCAAGATGCCCGGCATCCTCATCTAAAATCGTTCATCTATTCCTGGCACAGGGAAATCCTCACAGAACTCTTTGATTTCATTTTTAATCTTCTTGATTTCTGCAGGTTTATTTTTCATCTTAATTGCCCGGTCAATCCACTTGGCGATTTTTTTCATCTCCTCTTCTTTCATTCCGCGGCTCGTAATTGCCGGCGTGCCAATCCGCACTCCTGATGGATCAAAAGGCGAACGGGGATCATAAGGCACCATATTCTTATTTAAAGTAATCCCCGCTTCCTCTAAAATATGCTCTGCCTCTTTGCCTGTCACTTTTTTATTGGTCAAATCCACAAGCATTAAATGATTATCCGTACCGCCAGAAACAACTGTAAATCTCAAGTTCATTAAGGCACTAGCCAAGGCCTTAGCATTTTTAATAATTTGACGGCAATAAATTTTAAATTCAGGTTTTAGGGCTTCACCAAAAGCCACAGCTTTAGCGGCATTAATATGGTTATGCGGACCACCCTGCATCCCCGGAAAAACAGCTCGATCCACAATCTCTGCCCATTTCCTTTTACACATAATCATGGCGCCTCGTGGACCGCGCAAAGTCTTATGTGTGGTCGTGGTTACCACATCAAAGTAAGGCACGGGATTTTCATGCAGGCCAGCAGTGATTAAACCAGCAATATGAGAAATGTCGGCCATAGAAATTGCACCTACCTCATCCGCAATTTCCTTAAACTTTTTAAAATCAATCCTACGCGGATAAGCCGTGTAGCCGGAAATAATCAAATTAGGTTTTTCTTTTTTTGCCAAAGCCCTTACCTTGGCATAAGAGATGCGGCCATTTCTCTCTACGCCATAAGAAACCACTTGATAAGCCTTACCTGAAAAATTCACCTTATGACCATGGGTCAAATGCCCGCCATGAGCTAAGCTCATTCCCATAATCTTGCCACCAAAAGGCACAAAAGCAAAATAAACTTCAATATTAGCAGGGGAGCCAGAATAAGGCTGAACATTCACGTGTTCTGCGCCAAAAAGTTTTTTCGCCCGTTTAATCGCCAGATTCTCTGCCTCGTCAATAAATTTGTTTCCTCCATAATAACGTCTACCCGGATACCCCTCTGAATATTTATTGGTTAAAACTGAACCCATTGCTTCGAGTACTGCAGCTGAAACATAATTCTCCGAAGCAATAAGTTCCAAACCTTCTTTTTGGCGCTTTTGTTCATTAAAAATGGTTTTGCAAATCTCCGGATCTTTCTCTTTTAATATGTTTAACATTTTCTTTAATTCAAAAATCAAATATCAAAATGCAAAATGATCATCGCTTCGTCTCGCTTCGCAAGATCTGGCGAAGCCACGACGAGATCTCGCATAGCGAGACAGATTAAAATGTAAAAATGGCACTTTGTGTCATCCTGAGGGAGCAAAGCGACCGAAGGATCCCGTGGTTAGAAGAAAAATGCCTTGGGATCCCTCTACTATTATTCGGGACGACCTTGGTCCATTTCACATTGCCTGCCCGCCAAAGCCTTGGCGGAGGTGGGTCATTTTAAATTTTGATTTTTACATTTTGAATTTCTTATTTTTTAAAATGTTTAAAATTTCTTCAAACAAGATTTCCCCTTCCCTCAAAATTTTTATCTCCCCGCAAGACAAATCTACAACCGTAGAAATTCTACCTCTAGGCAATTCCCCACCATCTAAAATCAAATCGGGTTGATATTCTGCCCTCTCAAATTGTCTTACAACCTCTTCCGCAGTATAGGCTGATGGCATTCCAGAAATGTTCGCACTCGTAATAGTATAGGGAAAACCTAAGGCTTTCGAAAAATCGTGACATAGCCTTGAATCCGGAACGCGCACGCCAATTGTTTCTGACAAAATTTGAGTGCCTTTTTTACGCCTTAAAACTAAAGTTAGCGCTCCAGGCCAAAAGGATTGGGCTAAAATTTTTGCCTGTTCGTTAAATATAGCATATTTTTCTGCTTCCTGAAAACCTAAAACCGCTAGGGGGTAAGGTTTTTGATTCTGCCTCGCTTTGATCTTGTCCAAATGCGCCAAAGCCTCATTATCTAGAGCATTCACTGCAATGCCATAAGCAGTATCTGTAGGTAACACCACCGCACCACCCTTTGTAATTATTTGAACTGCTTCGCGGATAATTTCAGGGTCTGGATTATTGACATTAATTTTAAGAATCCTCACAAAAGATAATTTAAAAATCAAATATCAAAATGTAAAATGACAATGTAAAATTTTAAAATTTCTTTTATTTTTAACATTTTGATTTGCCGCGCCCGACTTCGCCTTGACTGACATTCAGGGTAACCCCTTGTTAAAAGTCTAGCTATTTTGTTAAGATTGAACATTTCTAACTAGGAGCGAAGTCAAGGCGGGCGGGTCATTTTGATTTTTGATTTTTACATTTTACATTATATTTAATGTCTTCGGTAATTCTCTAAAATCCCTGATATTCCTGTGTGCCCTCTCATCCTTCTCGCCCCATTTAATCGCCCTTATTCCTAATTCATAAGCCAATTTTAAATCCCTTTCCCAACTATCTCCGACCATTACCGCCTCTCCTGGGAAAACTTTCAATTTTCCCAAGGCAAAACTATAATATTCTCTTTCAGGTTTCATCTTACCTATTGTTTCCGCGGCCACTATTAAATCAAAGAATTTTTCTAACCCTAGTTTTTTAAGCTTGAAATCAATTAAATCCTGATTATCTTCACTAATAATAGCCTTTTTATAATCTTTCAATTGTCTCAAAACCCTTACTAAATAAGGCATTGTCTCTAATTTTTTCCCCATTTCATTTAAAAAAATTGCATAGGCTTTGCTGGCATTCTTTTTTAATCTAAATTTTGTAATCAATTTTTGATAAGAATATTGGCGGTGACGCTTTGCTGGCATTTTACTTTTCTTTAAGGAGGCAACAATTTTGTTATGCCAATATTGATACAACTCTTGCGGTTTATAAATCGTACCCAAAGCAAGATACTGCATTGTCTGTAAATCTGCAGATTTTGCTGCCTCTTTACTTCTATATAAAGTATTATCCGCATCAAATAATATCGCTTTAATTGGCAAAATATCCTGAACAATATTTTTGTTCACTTCTTTACCAGGATAAACTATTCGCCCAGGCTCGCAGGAAATTTTACTCCTGACTTTAACTCGAGGCCCTAAAAAGCAGCCTAGAGTATTGTCGGGCGTTTCTTTATAATCTCCTTTGATAAAAACTCTTATCTTTCCTGTTGATTTGATCTTATTTTTGAAATAAGATCCAACATTTGCCTTCTCGCCGATGACGCTTTTTCGTACCTCACAATCTGCGCCAATATGCACTTCTGGCATTACATAACTGTCGCGAATCTCTGTGCCAGAGGCTACATAAGCTTCTTCCAAGGAAACATATTCCCCTATTTTCACGCCATCTTCAAGAACTGTTTTAGGACCAATATAACTTTTTGGAGAAATCTGAACATCTTTACCTATTTTTTTACTTAAAATCCGACTACCAAATTTGTCCAATAACAGATGATTATAGGTTAAAATATCCCAAGGATAACCTAAATCAAATATCTTCTGTTGTACGACTTTGTAATTTAATACTCCATTCACACGTAAAACATACTCTGGTGATGGCACCTCGGCTACATCTTTACATGTCACTTTCTTTTGAAAACCCTGTAAGAACTTATTTACGCTCAAAATAGACATTCCCCGCCAAGCCAAATCCGAAGGAGGATTTTTTCTTGGTTTTTCTATAATCTGCACAAGTTTTTCATCTCTAAAGCGCGCTATGCCAAAACGTTTGAAATCTTTCACCCGCGATAATAAAACCACACCATCTTTAGGATCTTTTTCTAAACATTTTAAAAGTAAAGGTAAGGGAGAAATAGGACTAAAGCTATCAGCATATTTTAATACAAAAAAATCCGTATTTTGTAGCTCTTTTTTTGCCGCATAAATTGCTTGCCCTGGCCCTAAAAGCTCCTTCTGTACCACGAAAACAACCTTTAAGTCAGGATATGCGGTAGCCAGGACTTTCTGAACCATTATTTTATTCCAGGGATTGCAAACTATGATAAAATCTTCTATCTTATGCTCTAAAAACTCGGCAATGTGATACAAGAGTAAAGGCTTGCCTAAAAAATGTAATAAAATCTTAGGGCTCTCGCGTGTTGAAAATGGGTAGAGCCGGCTACCTTCGCCAGCGGCTAAAATTACGGCTTTAATCTTCATAAAAATAAAGTCAAATTTCAAATCTCAAAAGTTAAACTGTAAGATCAAAAAAGATTTTACTTTTTCCTTGTAGTTTTAACTTTTACCTTTTGACTTTTAACTTTCTCCCTAATAAATTTAGAATTGACTAAATCAATAAGAATTCGCGCTAACTTTTTTGAATCATGCCTTAAAAGATGCGTCCATTCGCTCCATTCCCGAAATTTTTTTCCTGAACGTTTATCTAAATGTACTGCCTCACCTAATTCATTTTGAGCCAGTGACCTAATAATCATCTTTGTACCTTCCATATCATCCAGCTCCACGGGCACAGAACCAAACTCCTTATAATGCCTCAATATCCGAGAACTAATCTGATTTTGATTTGCGATCACATAATCTGGTATTTTACCTAAATAGCGGCTAACTTGTGCAATATGATCGGAAACCTTAAAACCATCAGTTTGACCGGGCTGGGTCATCATATTGCAAATGTACACAGTTTTAGCATGCGATTTCAAAATTGCCTGCTTAATCCCACGCGTTAAGAAATGGGGGATAATCCCTGTAAATAGAGATCCTGGACCAATAACAATCAAATCAGCTCTCCTTATTACTTCCAAGCAAGGCGGGTGAGCATAAACATTTTTTGTTAAAAATATTCGCTTAATCGGTGAACGGTCCTCACGCAAAATAATATCCCATTCCCCTCTCACAATCTTACCATTTTCCAATTCGCAAGCTACATCCACGCTTTTACTGGTAACGGGATAAACCCTCACCTCGGTTTTAAGTAATACATTCGCTTTTTCCACTGCTTCCCCAAAATCGCCTGTGATGCGCGTGAGGGCTGCTAGAATTAAATTGCCTAGGCTCGCTCCCTTCAAGAAACCCTCCTCAAAACGGTAAGAAAAAATCTTGGTCATCAAATCTTGAGAATCGGCCACACTTTGCAAGCAATTACGAGTATCCCCAGGCTGGGGGATACCCATCTCCCGTCTCAACACTCCTGAAGAGCCACCATTATCCGTGACATTGACAATACCAGTTAAATCACAATTAAATTCTTTTAAACCATTCAACACAGTAGCTTGACCAGTGCCAGCGCCTAAACATACTATTTTTGGTTTTATGTTTTGGTCCATGGAATTAGAAAAAATTTAGAATTAAATTAAACTGATTTTATTTTTTTACTTGCATAATGTGTGCTGCTCTTTTTTCGATAATTTCAGAAGTTCCCACATCTTTTGGAATAAAATGACCTGGGTTTTATAAATTCCCTCATCTTCAATAATTACGCCGAGTGGATCCTGATTCTTATCTACAGATATCATCGCTACCTTACTTTGATAAATCAAAATATATGTCGGCGAACCTTTCTGACGCGATAACCAAAGCCTTTCATCTAAACCGCAAAGTCTACCTCCGGAACCCATCGCAATAACTTTTACATAAATCTTATCTTGAATCCGCTCGCGTGTAAAATGGGGATAGGCTTTGTACAAATAATCCCGTATATCCGCCGCCGAGTAAACAAAATATTCCTTTTTGCCCGCATCTACAAAGGTATTTAAGACATCTTTCAAAATAATCTTAATTCCTAAAAAACCTTCATAATATTTTACTACTGGTTTGTCACCCGCATTATCATAAATAGATTTCAGTTCTGGAATAACTTCCTTTAACTCTTTTTTGACTTTTGAAATTCTTTCTTCTTCAGTTAAAACTATTTCTTTCAAATTCTCTGGATCTTCTGCTACAAAATATTTATGTTTATCCTGATGATAGTAACTAACAAGACCCTTAGCTAAAAGAATTTTTAAAAAATCATAACAAGTACCCCGATTCACCCCTGCCTCCAAGGCGATTTTGCGCACCGGAGAAGGTCCCAAGCGCAAAGAAGTCAAATACACCTTGATTTCTTTCTCTTCCAAACCCAATTGCTCTAAAATATTAGTAATCATATTTTTACCCCGTTAAATAATTCGCTCTCAAGCGAATTGCCGCGAAGAACGCTCAACATCCGAAGTGGCATTTAACAGGGTAAAAATACTTTTTTATTTTATTCTTTATGCTCATTTTTGTCAAATTTATTTCTACTATTTTTAGTAAAAAATATTAATCCCATTACATTTTCTTATATTTCAGCCAAAAATTAAAAAATTAAAAATTATGTTTTGTCAAAAAATTTCCTGCAAAATAAAAAACCTGTGAAAACTTATCCACAGGTATATGAAACTATTTCTCCTCCTTGTTCAAATGCGCCGGAGGGCTTTTTGACCGATGTCAGTCCGATGATATTCTCCTTCCCATGAAATCTTAGAAACCGCTTCATAAGCAAGATCTATGGCTCCTTGGATCCCGGAGGCGCGTGCCGTGACCCCAAGGACTCTGCCGCCAGCAGTAACAATCTTGCCATCCACCCCTCGCGTACCTGCATGAAAAACAACCACATCTTCCATATCCTCTACCTCGGCCAAATCTTTGATTTCTTTTCCCGTCTCGTATTTCTCTGGATAACCAGTCGAAGTCATCACCACGCAAACAGCGGACCCTGACTCCCATTCCACATTTGTGGTCACTTTTATTTGCCCTTCAGCAACTTCTTCTAAAAGCGGAATGAGATCACTCTTTGCCAAAAGAGCAATAGGCTGTAGCTCGGGATCTCCAAAACGGCAATTACACTCTAAGAGCTTGGGGCCCTCTAAAGTAATCATCAACCCCGCATAGAGAATGCCTTGATAGAAGATCCCCTCTTTCTGCATTCCGGAAAGAATGGGATAGATAATCTTCTCCACAATCTCCTCTTCAAGGGATGGCGTGATTAAAGGCACCGGAGCATAAGCTCCCATTCCTCCTGTGTTTAGACCCTGATCCCTATCAAAAACTGGCTTATGGTCCTGGGTAGAGGGCATTGGAATTATGCGATTACCACCAGTAAAAACCATAAAGGTTGCTTCTTCCCCTTCCAAAAGTTCCTCAATGACAATTTGGTTTCCGGCTTCTCCAGACTCTTTCTTAACCATTATCCTTTCAATTGCTTCTCGGCCTTGTTCTTTAGTGAAACAAAGGAGGGAACCTTTGCCCGCGGCTAAGCCATCCGCCTTAACAACGCAAGGAATCCTCTCTGGATTTTCAAGATAATCACGGGCTTTCTCTGGATCATCAAAATCCTCAAATGGAGCTGTTGGCACTCCATATTTCCTCATCATCCTTTTAGCCCAAACTTTACTTCCTTCAATTCGAGCCGCGGCCTTTGTGGGTCCCATAATCTTCAAACCTTTAGCCACAAACTCATCAACAATTCCTGCAACGAGGGGTGCTTCCGGACCAATTATGGTTAAATCAATCTGATTCTTTTCTGCAAAGCAAGAAAGAGCCTGAATTTCTGTAGGCTTTATTTCTATACAGTCTGCTCCTCGCTGGGCAATCCCAGCATTTCCTGGTGCACAAAAGATTTTAGAAACCTTAGAACTCTGGCTAACTATATAGGCCAAAGCATCCTCCCTTCCTCCACCACCGACAATCAAAACTCTCTTTGCCATTTTACTCTCCTTTCCTTATTCTCTTACAAACCAAGTTGCCATATCCTATTTTAAAAAGGAGCAACCCCTCCTTCTTTTTTAATGATGCCTTTCGCAAGAGGCATTATTCAAATTTAAAATATCTTTTTCAAGTTTAAAAGTCAACTAAAAGCAATCTCCTTAAATAAAAAACCTGTGAAAACTTATCCACAGGTATTATCTAACTATTCAAACTCAATTGTGCCTGGCGGTTTTGGTGTCCGATCAAAAAGCACATGACTAACTTCATCGGGAAATGTATTTGTAATATGTGTGACCACCTTGTCCTCAATGTCACTACTTATCCGGAGTGGTGTAGCAGTAATGGCGTCAGTAGAATTGACCACTCTTATATAAATAGTATAGCCATATACTCTCTCACCCTTAGTGCTTACACCAGTAGCTTTTGGCCCCAAATACGCTAGCACTTGGAAAGGATTGAATGGTAAGAGTAATCTTTCTAGTATTGCCGTCACTTCCCTAATCAGCGCTATCTTAGATTCACTTGGCTCCTCATAGACCCTGATGGATAATCCTGGACCTGGAAATGGTATCCGACCGCAAATTTTTTCCGGCAAATCGAGAGCGCGAGCTACTTCTCGAATTTGATCCTTGTAAAGTTCAGCTATAGGTTCATAAATCTTAATTCCATATGTCTCAAAAGGATCAATACCAATTTGGCCCAATACATTATGTTGTATTTTAATGCCATTAACAGTTTCGCTCACATCTGCCTTGTTAGTGCCCTGAATAACAACAATTGCCCCCTGTTTTTTGGCTTCAAAAGCCAAAACTTCATAGAAGAACCGGCGGAACCAGATTCTCTTTTTCTCCGCATTTTTTGCCTGCCTTAAACTGTAATAAGGCCCACGCCAAGGATCCATCTGACCCTGTCTACCTCTCAACTTTTCAGTAATACTCACCACTTCCACCGGAATATCAAGCCTTTTAAATGTTTCCCATACCCATTGCGGTTCATCTTTACGTCGAAAACCATCATCAATAGTGAGATATAAAACCTGATCTGGCGGCAATACTCGGTGGGCTAACATTGCTACTACAGAGCTATCCACGCCACCCGAAAGACCGACAGCGACTTTACTATCACCAGCAGCTTTTTTAATCCCCTCTTTCTGCTCTGCAATAAATTCTTTAATCCAATTCATTTTATCTTCTCCTTCCTGTACAATTCTGTACAATCTTTAACAACCATTTTTATTTAACTAACAATGAACTTAAAAAGAAACCCTCCTTTGTTTTAAATCTTCCTGACTAAATCACTTTTTAAATTACGATATTTAAAAGTTTACCTGGAATAAAAATAATTTTTTTAACTTGCTTGTCCCCTATCCATTTTTTAATCTTATCTTGGGCAAGAGCAATTTTTCTAGCCTCTTTTTCCGAAATGTCAGCAGTCACCTTAACACGCGCCCGCACCCTACCATTCACCTGGATTACCAATTCTATTTCCTCTTCTTGCACTAATTTAGGATTATATTCTGGCCATTTTTCACGGAAAATGCTTTCTTTGTGGCCTAAATTATTCCACAATTCTTCAGCTAAATGCGGTGCAAAAGGAGATAAAAGAATTAAGAATTTAGAATAAAGAATCAAGGGAACAGCTTCTTCTTTCTCAAAAACATTAACTAAAATCATTAAAGTAGAAATCGCTGTATTAAACTTAAAATTTTCAATATCTTCACTAACCTTCTTGATTGTTTTATTTAATAAAATATTCAACTTTGAACCTTGAACTGTAATTTTGAACTTTGAACTCCCGCCCGCCATGCAAGCCTGCAAGGCGTTGCGGGCGGGTTGAAGAACTTTGAACTTTACCCTGTAAACCCTCTCTAAAAATCTCCTCACCCCAATGACCCCGCGCATACTCCAAGCAAT
>CAYWOB010000005.1:7308-17490 GCA_964459815.1 uncultured Candidatus Saccharibacteria bacterium | reverse complement strand
AAACCCTCTCTAAAAATCTCCTCACCCCAATGACCCCGCGCATACTCCAAGCAATACTGTCCTCAAATGGCCCCATAAACATTTCATACATTCGCATTGTGTCTGCCCCGTATTTTTCTACAATTTCATCAGGGTTAATTACATTGCCCAAGGATTTACTCATCTTACGACCGTCTTCAGCTAAAATCAAGCCTTGATGTCTTAATCTTAAGAAAGGTTCATTAAAAGCAATAATACCAGCGCGATGCAGAGCTTTAGTAAAAAAACGGGAATATAATAAATGGAGAACCGTGTGTTCTGCCCCACCCACATATAAATCTACAGGCATCCAGTATTTTAATAATTTTTTCGCGGCAAATTCTTTAGTATTTTGGGGATCGCAATACCGAAAAAAATACCAAGAAGAGCAAACAAAAGTATCCATCGTGTCCGATTCCCGCCGGCCCCTTCCCCCGCAGCGCGGACACCTCACCTTGTGAAAATCTTTAGAGCGTGCCAGGGGCGATTCCCCATGTGGCATAAAATCTACATCCGTCGGCAGTTTGACCGGCAAATCCCTCTCCGGCACAGGAAAAATCCCTTGCTCATCTAATAGCTTTTTTATCTCTGGTTCTACTAAGGCATCAAAATGTTCGCCTGCTGGATCCACAAATCGCAAGGAGGCTTCCAATATTTTTGCCATAGAAAAGGATTGCTTCTCGGGAATAATCGGAAAATTCTGATCCGCTAAAATAACTATTTCACCGGCATTCTTCTTAATCTTTTCAAAATCAAAAACCCAATCAAAGCTTTCTTCTACTTTAGGCCGAGGATGATCATTAAATTTAGGTTCAATAAAAGAATCCACAAGTACCAATTTGGCAATCTTCTGATGTATCTTTTCTACTATTCTCATCGCTACTATACCCCCCAAACTATGTCCCACAATAATCGTGTCTTGATCTATTTTCGCCCTCTTTAGAACATAGGCAACCTGTTCGTCAATCTTTGGCTCATTGGCATTTGGTAAATCAGGAGCTAGAACATGATGTCCTTGTTGCATCAGTTGCTCCTTTAACCAAGGGAAAAAGTTTCTTTTTGAACTCCCCGTAAAACCATGTAAAAAAATATAATTATATTTTCTATTTTTACACTTTTCGCAATAAATAATCGGAATCGGTGCGCCCCAATAGCGCTGACGAGAAATCAACCAATCGCGCAGTTTGTAATTAATCTTCTTTTGGGCTAATCCCTCTTCACTCAACCAACTAATGATTTTATCTTTTGCAACTTCTGATTCCAAGCCATTAAATTTTCCTGAATTAATCAATACACCATAATCCTCATAAACCAGTTGTTTTTCTCCATCACCTTTCAGTTTTAAGCTGTTGTTTTTCGCTTTTTGCTTTTCACTTTTCGCTTCAATTACATTTTTAATAGGTAAATCATACTTCTTGGCAAAGCTAAAATCCCTCGCATCATGCTTTGGTACTGCCATAATCGCGCCCGTGCCATAGCCTTTTAGAACATAATCTGCAATAAAAATTGGAATCTTCTCATTATTCGCAGGATTAATTGCCTTCACACCTTTAAGCTCCACTCCCGTTTTTTCTTTCTCTTGTGCCAATCTTTCCCGTTCAGTCTTTTTCTTAGTTATCACAATATATTTCTCAACCTCTTTATAATTTTTAATTTTTGATTTTAAATTTTGAATTATCGGGTGTTCAGGCGCTAAAACCAAATAAGTCGCCCCAAAAATTGTATCTGGTCTAGTTGTAAAAACTTTTACCCTTATGTCATCCTGAGCGTTAGCGAAGGATCCCGTCTCAATTTTTAATTCCCCGGGATTCTTCACTTCGTTCAGAATGACTGAAAAATCAATTTCCGCTCCTTCACTCTTTCCAATCCAATTCCTCTGCATAGTCTTTGTGGAGAGAGGCCAGTCAATCTTATTTAAGTCTGCTAAAAGTTCCTCGGCAAAATCCGTAATTTTAAAAAACCATTGCCGAAGCTCCTTTTGGGTCACCTCACTCCTGCAGCGGTCACATACGCCATTTACTACCTGTTCATTAGCTAAAACCGTCTGACACGAAGGACACCAATTCACTGGTGCCTTGTCGCGATAAGCCCAGCCATTTTTGTATAAAAATAGAAAAAACCACTGTGTCCATTTGTAATATTCAGGGCTTGAGGTATCTACTTCCCTTTCCCAATCATAAGATAAGCCCAGAGATTGAATCTGCTCCCGAAAACGATTGATATTTTGGTGTGTGCTTTGATCCGGATGCACCCGAGTTTTAATTGCATAGTTTTCAGCCGGTAAACCAAAAGCATCCCAACCCATCGGATGCAAAACATTGTAACCATTCATCCGTCTATAACGAGAAATAATATCCGTTGCTGTATAACCCTCGGGATGCCCTACATGAAGCCCTGCACCCGAAGGATAGGGAAACATATCTAGGCAATAAAATTTTGGTCTCTTATCAAAATCTCGGGCCTTAGATAAGCCCCATTCCTCCCATTTTTGCTGCCATTTTTTTTCAATTTCTTGATGATTATATTTTTCCATAAAATTCTAGAAACATTGAAACAATTTCACCGCGTTTCGGGTTGTTGCCTTTTCTACCTCCTCAAATCTTAATCCTTTGGCCTTTGCGATATGTAGAATAACATAGCGGACATAATAGGGAAGATTACGTTCTCCGCGTTTTATTTGTGGCGCTAAATATGGACAATCTGTTTCTACTAATATTTTATCAAGTGGTATTACTTTAATCACTTCGGATAAATTTTCATTGCCCGGATAAGTAATCATTCCTGTAAAACCAATATTAAAACCCAAATCTAAAAATCTTTTTGCTGTTTCCAGACTACCGCAGAAACAATGGATCACGCCCCTGACCATTGTTCTATTGCTCCATTGTTCCATTGTTTTTTGGATGATCTCTAGCAAATCGTCGTAAGCATCGCGGCAATGTAAAATGAGCGGCAAATCCAGCTTTTGTGAAAGCGTTAAATGAATTTCAAATAGCTTTTTCTGCTCTTCTTTGATTCTTTCTTGTTCTACTTTTACAGAAGGTAAATGATAATAGTCTAATCCTGTTTCGCCAACGGCTACAACCTTCTTGGCTTGGCCTAAAATCTCTAATTTTTTCTGAATTTCCTTACTCATCATCCCCTTCACCCTATCTGTGTGAATAGGATGGATGCCCACACTGGCAAAACAAACATCACTTTCTGCGGCTATTTTAAGCGCTTTTTCACTTGTTTGCAAGTCTGAACCGACATTAATTATCGCCTCAATATCGTTATCTTGAGAATCCTGGATTATCTTTGAATAATCTTTTGCAAAATCTTTAAAATTAAGATGGGCATGGGTATCGAACATAGTTAAAAGTTCAAAGTGAAAAGTTAAAAGTTACAAAACAAAAAGCAGATCATTAAAGGCGAGGAAATAAAATCTCACTTTTGCCTGTTTTGAATACACGGGCAATCTTCTCGCTTGTCTCTGGCATAAATGGCAGGAGCATTTTGGCAATCTCAAAAATATCTTGCACTATATCTTCTAAAAATTTTTGTCTTGCTTTTTCTTCTTTGATTGCCCATGGTTTTCGCTGTTCAATGGAATTATTGCAACTTTGAACTTTATCTAAAACTAGTCTTATAACCTCATAAAACTTTAGACTACTCATTAAACAATTATATTCCTCTAATTCTTGACTCTTAATTCTTGACTCTTGCTTCTCAATACCAAACTTTGCCACCCTTGCTACCAAATTCCCCAAACCATTAGCCAGTGCTGCGTTATAGGTTTCTGTTAATTTAGACAACGAAATATCCCCATCATTCCCAAAAGGAAACTGACTCATTAAAAGATAGCGTGTGGCATCCACACCAAATTTCTTTACCAAATCATTGGGATCAATTACATTACCCAATGATTTACTCATCTTTTGACCATTAATCGTAAAATAACCGTGAACAAAAATTTTGTTCGGCAGTTCCTCGACTTTAAAACCATAAGCAAGAAGCATCGCTGGCCAATAGATGGCGTGAAACTTAAGAATATCATGACTCATTAAATGCACATCCGGCGGCCAGAATCCCTCTAATTTTTTATCTTGGATCGCGGTCCAATAATTCAAAAGAGCGTCTACCCATACATAAATTATTTGGGTATTATCCCAAGGCACAGGGATGCCCCATTTTACCTTCTGCCGTGAAATGGAAAAATCATCCAATCCTTGCCTTAAAAGACCTAAAACCTCGGATTTAGCCTTTTCAGGCTGAATTACCAATTCATTATTTTTAATCAGTTTTTCAATCTGCGGCAGAAAACTTTTTAGCTTAAAAAACCAGTTTTTTTCAGTGACACGTTCTGGTACACATTTATGATCCGGACATTTGCCGTCAATTAGTTCCTTCTCTGTTATGAATTTTTCGCAACCCACGCAATAAAGACCAGAATAGTCTTTTTTATATAAAACATCTTGCTTATGTAAATGTGTTAAAAATTTAACGACCAAATCTTGATGTTCTAAATCAGTAGTCCGAATAAAATAAGAAGGTTGAACATTTAATTTCATCCAAGTATTTTGAAACACAGCGGCCATTTGATCACAAAATATCTGTGGCTCTAGCCCCGCTTTTGCTGCTGCTTCTGCAATCTTTGCACCATGTTCATCCGTGCCTGTTAAAAAAAATACATCCTGGCCATTAAGTTTGGAAAAACGCGCCAAAATATCCGCCGCGCAAGTTGTATAGGCATGGCCAATATGCGGCTTATCGTTTACATAATATATAGGGGTGGTAATATAAAATTTATGAGTTGACATCTGTTTTGAGAGGGTGATAGAATAATATATCTTAATTTTTAATTTTTATTTCTTGATTTTTAGCTAATTTTTATTGAATTATTGAATTATTTCCAATCAATAAAAATTAAGCAAATAAAAATTAGTTAAAAATTAAAAATCAAGAATTAAATATTTTAAAAATTATGGATCAAAAAAAGGCATTTTGGGACTTGTTTTTTGAGGTCTTAAATACCTCGGAGACTGCTCTAATTGCTAAAGCCTTAGAAATTGTTTCAGAACTGGACGATCAGAGGACTGTAATTGCTCAAATCACTCACGCCGCAACTCAATTCGCGGCCAATCCAGAAAAGGCGCAAGTGACCCAGAAAATCATCAAAATCCTAGAAGAGAAAGCCTTAAAAAGTCTTTCCGACAAGGCCAAAGAACAACCCCCGCTTGAATTAGAATAAGAAAAGTACAGCAAGAGAAGTTTGCCCTAAAAAACCCTCTTCCCTGTCTTTTTAAAGAGGGTTTTTTAAGTTTCAATATAAAACGAGAAAACTAATCATTGGTTTTAGAGGCTTTAGAGTTTAAGGTTTTCGGCTTCTTGTTTTTTATTTCAATATAACCTTCAACGAAAACTGTTACTACAATTGCAACAGGAACAGCCAACATCATCCCTAGAATTCCAGCAAGCTTGCCGCCAGCAAGGAGCGCCAAAATAACCACGATTGGATTTAAACCGATTGTTTTCTGCATTACCTTAGGTACTAAAAGATGGTTCTCTAACTGTTGCACCACAAAAAAAAGAATAATTATGAACAAAGCTAAAATCGGCGATTGGGTAAAGGCTAAAAAAACAGCTGGCACTGCACCCAAAACCGGACCCACATAAGGTATAATTTCAGTCAATCCTGCAAAAAGCCCTAAAACTAAACTGTATTTTACACCCAAGAATGTCAATCCTAAAAAAATTAATAACCCCACTACAATACACAGAATCACCTGACCAGAAAGCCATCTACCAATCTTATGTTGGATGCGGTCCACAAGCCCAATTATGTATTTTTGTCGGCGCACCGGTGTAACTGTCCGGATGAAATTTTTCAATGCATTTTCCTGTACGGTTAAATAAAAAGATAAAACTAAAACTATAAAAGCAGAAATAAAACTACCAAAAATAACACCTAAAGTACCAAAAATACTACGCGTTGCTCCCACAATATTCTCCCCAAATGAAACAATCATCTTCTGAATATTATTCAAAAGATCTTCGCGAGCTGAAAAAACTTTCAACTTCAATCCTTTTTGAACTAACTGCTCATAAAGATTAGGAAATTGATTTGCTAAATCCTTAACCTGCGCAGCAATCGGCGGAATTAAAAGATAGATAGAAAGAACAATAATGTCCAGAAGAATAGCATAAATTAAAAGCACACTCAAAGAGCGAGGAATATGCTTTTTCCTTAACCAACTTACAGTTGGATTAAGCGCCGCGGCAATCACTATTGCTGTTAACAAAATAAGCACTACATCCCGCACAAAATACAAAAAAACTAGTCCCAAAAGAACTAAAACAATTTTAATAATTACGATTGAAGAAGTATTTAAAGTTACTTGTTTTTTAACAGACATAGGCTTAAAAAATTTAATAAAATAGAAATTAAATTCCTAAAGCTTCAATATTTTTTCTATCTTTCCCTGCTTTTCCTGCGGTCCAATCACTGCCAAATCTAATTTACTATCAATAAAGATATCGTTTGCTACGCGCTGGATATCTTCACTGCTTACAGCATTAATCCTCTGGAAAATTTGTTCTTCAGAGAGCATCTCTCCTTTAATTACCTCTTGTCCAGCTAGCCAAAAAGCATATTCATCAGAGGTTTCTAAATCCAAAGTCAATTTACCCTTCAAATATTCTTTAACTTTATTCAATTCTTTCTCCGCAACTTTCTGTTCTTTAAGTTTTTTAAATTCTGCGAGAATTACTTCCACTGTCTTCTCTAAATTATTGTGATCTACGCCTGCCTGCGCCACCAGATAACCATGATCAGTATAACTTTCCGAAGTGGTATGAACATAATAAGCAAGGCCTCGCTTCTCTCGCACGGCAATAAATAAACGCGAACTCATTCCTCCACCCAAAATCGCAGTTAAAACCTCTAAGGGATAATAATCAGGGTGGTGAACAGAATAACCTCGCACACCCAAGCAAAAGTGACTTTGGTCAGTTTTTTTGGTCTGGAGTAAAATTTGAGGATCTCCTTGTTTTTCTTGAACTTTCTTTTTTTGTGGCTTGGAGGTAACGCGTAAAGAGCTAAAATATTTTTTCGCCTGTGTTAGGGCCTCCTTAGAATCAATCTCACCTGCAACAATAATAATAGTATTTGCCGCCACATAGCTTTTTTTTAAATAATCTACTAAGTCACTTCTAGAAAAACCCTGTACATTCTCGCGAGTGCCAATCGTAAGCCAACCCGCAGGTTGATCACCATAAAGCAACTGCTCCCATAAATAACCCACATAATGCATTGGTATATCTTGATACATTTTGATCTCCTCGCAGATCACATTCTTTTCCCGAGCTAATTCTTGTTCTGCCATTTTGGAATTCAAATACATATCGGAAATTAGATCAAAAAGTAAATTAGCATAACCTGAAGCCGCTTTAGCATAATAACCCGTGAATTCCTTAGAAGTAAAAGCATTATGTTCCCCGCCAATCTGGTCAATTTCAGAGGCAAGGATTTGAGTATTCGGTCGCCTTTTAGTGCCTTTAAAAAACATATGCTCTAAAACATGAGAAATCCCATTATTCTTTCTCGTCTCATATTTAGAGCCGGTTTCTATCACTACTAAAACCGTAACTGTCTTCGTATTTTGCATCGGCACAGTGACTATTCTTAAGCCATTTTCCAGAGTATATTTTTGAAACATTAATTTAATTAAAAAGTATCTTTATCTTACTTTTATTCTTTTTTAATTTTTCTTTGTCGTTTTACCTTTTTTACTTTTCATTTTTAATTTATTTTCTGATCAATCCTGAACATGGTATTATTTTAATCCCTTTTTTCTCTAACGCATTTAGGAATACGTTCATCCCAATAGAATCCGAGGCAATGTGGCCGGCAATAATCACATTAATATGATATTTTTCCGCTTCCCTACGGCTAGGTTCAGACATATGCATTCCAATCACAGTCCCGATACCAGCGCCCGCCATATATCTAAATATCTCTTTATTTCCTTCTGTTCCGCCGGTTAATTCGGTTAGAGCGATCTTTCCTACTCGCCGCTCTCTCTTGCCGGCAAATAAAACTGGTCCTGCCCCAAGACGTGCTGCCTCTTTATATTCTGGGAAGGTGTAAAGCAAATCCATTACTTCCGCTACTGTATCTAAATCCTTCTCCCTTTGCTTAATTTTTCTATTGACTGCTTGATAAACCAAATTATCGCATGGAGTATGGACGCATATTAAAGAAATACCCGCAATTCTTGCTAAATCTACTATCCGCTGATGGTTGGATGGTGCTATACCGCGTGCCACTTCGCTCATTCTGATCTCAATTAAACTTTCAGCAATATTGATGGGAATACCATAAGAAGCCAGTAAATCAGCTTGTAACTCCATTACATTATCTAAACCTGCCAGAGCAATGCCTAAAGGATGGTGGCTAATAACTAAATCCACTCCTAAATCTCGCGCCAGTAAAATTTCCCCCGAACCGATGTCGATCCCTACCATTACTTTCCTGACTATTCCATTCTTCGCTTGAAAAAGAATCCTCGTATCTGCATAAGGATTTTTAAGTCTTTCTTTATCAAAAATTTCCGCCCTAATCCCTTTTAACCCTTTAAACCTCTTCTTTGCTCGCCCCAAAATTTTATTAATGCGGGCTTTGGACCGCGGATCCGCATTGATACCCATTCTAATCGCCAAATTGTAGATTTGAGAAAGAGTCATAATTATCAATTTCTAATTATTCTAATTATACTAATTGACCTAAATAAATCCCAATTTCTAATTCCTAATGTAAAAATAATAATACTTTAATTAGTTATTGGGAAATTAGACATTAGTCATTTTTTAGAATAATTAGAACAATTAGAATAATTTTTGCAGAAATATAATCCTTTAGTTGGTCATTTTATCATTAACAAGATCAACTAAATCTTGAATTTTTACCCTCTCTTGTCTCATCGTATCCCTATCTCTCATTGTTACTGTATCATCCTTTAGAGTATCAAAATCAATGGTCACGCAAAAAGGCGTACCAATTTCATCCTGACGGCGATAACGCCGGCCAATAGATCCTCCTTCATCGTAAAAGGTTGCAATTTCAGCTGATAAAATTTTAAAAATCTCCCTTGCCTTATTAACTAATGGCTTTCTATTACGAACTAATGGCAAAATTGCTACCTTAATCGGCGCAAGAAGAGGTTTAAAACGCAAAACTACCCGTTTTTCGCCTTTTACTTCCTCTTCATGATAAGCATCTAAAAGCAAGGAAAGGACTAAACGATCCACACCAGCTGAAGGTTCAATTACATAAGGCACATATTTTTTTCCTGTAGCAGTATTAAAATAGGACAAATCCTTGCCTGAAAACTTGGAATGTTGTCTTAAATCATAATCCTTGCGACTAGCAATCCCTTCTTGCTCACCCCAACCCCAAGGGAATTTATATTCAATATCTTCACACATATCTGCGTAATGGGCAAGTTCCTTTTTAGGATGACGATAAAACCGTAGATTAGCCTTTTTAAGACCCAATGACAAATACCAATTCATCCGCTCATCTTTCCAATATGAAAACCATTTACTTTGTGTGCCGGGTTCAATAAAATATTCTAATTCCATCTGTTCAAATTCTCGTAAACGAAAGATGAAATTGCCCGGTGTAATCTCATTGCGAAAAGCCTTACCAATCTGGGCAATCCCAAAAGGAATTTTGAGACGCATCGTGTTCAAAATATTCTCAAAATTTACAAAGATGCCTTGGGCAGTTTCACCGCGTAAATAAGCCAAATTCGCCTGATCCTTCACTGGCCCCAAATGAGTAGCCACCAGAATATTAAACATTCTTTCCACTCCTAAATGTCCTCCGCATCCTGGGCACTCTTCCTGATTTTTAAGATCATCTGCCTTAAAACGTTTATGACAATTTGCGCATTCCTTTAAAGGATCTGCAAAATGTTCAAGATGTCCTGATGCTTCCCATACCTTGGGGGGCATAATAATCGCTGCATCTTGCCCAACCACATCCTCTCTTCCCATCACAATATTCTGCCACCACAACCTTTTAATGTTATTCTTTAATTCCACGCCTAAAGGGCCATAATCATAGATTCCAGAAAGGCCACCATAAATTTCCGAGGACTGAAAAATAAACCCCCGGCGCTT
>CAYWOB010000005.1:2636-7208 GCA_964459815.1 uncultured Candidatus Saccharibacteria bacterium | reverse complement strand
CACCCTTCCCTTTCCTATCGCTCCCAAGTCATTTTTTAAATCTGTGTCTAGAGGTGGATAAGAGCGAGAGATCTCTTCCTCGGTAAATAAATCCCGGCCTGAAATTTTAGTTTCGCCAGTTAAAGGCAAAATCTGACCTACTTGAGAGGCAGACGGATTCAAAATTACATCAAACCAAGCTTGTGCTCCTGGCAAAACACTACCCGTATAGGCTTGAACTCTCCCTAAGTCCCATAAGACCTCACGGGTTTCGGAATTATATTTAATGTTATTGCCCAAAGAGGTAAAAGAATCCTCGCCAAAATTAACTCCTTCAGGTAAAATTGTTTGTAAGCGAACATTCTCCGCGTCACTACTAGTGTTGGAAACCGTCCAATAGACACGGTAAGTGGTGGATTCGCCAACTTTAGGTGGCAGAGGACCAGATCCTGCTTTCTCATATTCTAAAGTATAATAACGTGCTTCCTCTGCTAAAGATAAATCCGTATTGACTTTTGCCTCCAAATCATTACTGTCAACATTAAAATTAAAGCCTTCTAAATCACCTACTTTATTACTAGTAAAAGACGCCTTACCCGTAATTTCCAAGTCACGCTTATCTAAGCTGCTATAAGGAAAAACCGATAAAAGACGTGCTGTGAAACGTACCTTGCCTTTCTGATCAGGCGCGATTTTCTTCAAACTTTGTTCACTTTGAGCGTCCCAAATAAAATTTCCTCCCTCAAAACGACCATTCTCTACAACAATAGAATCCGGATCCAGTAGGTCCGTGTTCATTTTGTAAGTAATGCTTGCTCCTTCAAGACTGACTTCACCCACATTGTGATAAGTAATAATGAAATTCAAATCTTCCCCCAAACTCAAATTCGCTTTTTCCTTGTTATTTACAGTGGCAGTAATTTCTAAATGGGGATCTAAAACCATAACCTGATGTTCTTCTGAAGTTTGGCTAAAAAATTGTTGATACTGGTCTAAAACCCCCAAATTCGCCCGAAAAATCAAACCTTCCGAAGAAGCCTCGGGAATCTTGCCCTGGATATCAATCCGACCGCGTTCCCCAGGCTCTAAAGCATGCAGATCCCAAATATTATTCTCATGATCTGGCCGCGGCTGACCAGAAGTAAAACTAAAACCAGAAGGATAATCAACAATAATCCTTAAGTTCTCTAAGTTTTCAGCTGTTGCATTGCGATATTTCACTGATACATTAATCTCTCTATCCCTACCTACATAAGAAGGTGCTTCTAGCGAAAAATCTACTAAAGATTGCTTAACTTTGACTTCTACCTCCTTCTCCTTAGAAAAATTAGAATTAAAATTTTCGGGTTGATAAGAAATTATTGCCTTCAAAATTCGCTTGGTTCCTACTTCGCCCAGGATTGCACCCTTTAGTTTCACCGCTGCCCTCGTTCCTTTCGTGATTGACCCTAAATTCCAAGTCAATGCTCGCGATTCACCTTGCACATTTTGGACCACATTTGCTTCTTGTGATTCTATGCGCTCTTCTGGCGAAGGCAGGGCATCTAAAAAATTAAAACCCATAGGAAAATAAATTGTGAGTTTTCCATTCTTTAAATCCTCTCCTTCTTCATTGGCATACTCTACCAAATAATCATAGGCAGAGCCGGAAATTACCTCCTGCGGTGCAACAATATTCAACTTCACGGCCTGACCTGTAAAGCTAGTTTTATGCTTTAAAAGAAAAAAGTAAACTGCTGCACAACTTGCCCCTAAAATTAACAAGAAAATACTCAAAAACAACCAAAATTTCTTTTTGGTGGGAGGGGCAGACCGATGTGTCTGACTAGTTGCGGACCGCCCGTTTTTCGGTTTTTCAAATGGATAGATATAAGCAAGATTAATCATCGATGTTTTTCAAAAAATGTAAGGATTTTATTTGTGGAGCCAGACTTGCACTTAAAAAATGTGCCAACATTAAAACCATTTTCTCTAGATTTGCTGCTGTAGGAGTAAACCGATGTGTCTTCTTAACTCCGGAACTGTGTGGCTGACCGAATCTTGCAGGCGGATACACGTATCCGCCCCTACAATAAGATAAAATCTTTAAAACTTCCCTATCCACAAAATCAGAAAATCTTTTTTTTGGTACACAATTGCCACAATATAATCCTCCTTCACCCAAAAATAAAGACTTTGTGTTTTGGAGACTGCATCCGCATCCAACGCAATAATCCAACTGCGGCATCACCCCTAAATATTCCAACATCTGCCATTCACCTGTGGCTAGAGTCCATAAATATTCATCTTTATCTGAAAATTTATCCAGATTTAAAAAAAAACTGCGAAAAAGAATGTAAAGTCTTTTATCTTTCTCTCTTTCCTCTGTGAATTTATCAATGAATTCAGCTAAAAAATGAGCAAAGGATACCTTTTTGTAATCACTTTTTAAACGCAAAAAACTATTTAAAATGCGTGCACCAATCACAATGTCAAATATCTTGCCGCGGATAATTTCTAGCTGCACTAGATTAAAAAGTTCTAAGATACCCGCAAGCCTACTCTTTCCCTTTCTTACCCCTTGTGCTCGCACTTGAATCTTGCCTAAATCTTCGGTGAAAATCGTTAAAATGTGGTCTGCTTCACCGTATTTGCGACGTTTAATGATAATTCCTCGGGTTTTATGAGAATAAAACAAGAAAATTATTCTAATTGTCCTAATTAACCTAATTATTCTAAATAAATCCCAATGCCCAATACCCAAAAATGAAAATTGGGGTTTAGAATTTGGTCGTTTTTTAGAATAATTAGAACAATTAGTAGGACTTTCGCGTTTGATGTCATTCCCGACCTGATCGGGAATCCAGATAAATAGCACTGATTCTGGATTCCCGCTTTCGCGGGAATGACAATAAGCATATTTGATTAAATTACTGGCAAACGCGAAAGTCCTAAATTAGGTTAATTAGGTTAAATTATTTTTTGATTTTCTTCACCTTCACCTCTACCTCTTTCCCCTCTATTCTCACTTTTTCCCCCCCATCTGCCTTGCCCTGAATGTCTTCTAATCTTTCGGCTAAAGTTTCTTTTTTAATATAATCCTGCCATTCGGCAATTGCTTTTTGGATATCTTTATCCTCACTCTCTAAAGATAATTCAATGCGATCCGAAACCTCTAAACCTGCTTTTTTACGCATTTCTTGAATCACCCGCACTAAATCTCTCGCGAAACCTTCACGTTTTAATTCCGGAGTAATTTCAATATTTAAAGCCACTTTTAACCCTTTTTCTTCACCAATAAGCCAATCCTTACCCTCCTCAATTTTTGCTTTAAATTCTATCTCCTTAACATTAAGCTCTTCTTTTATTATATCCAACAATTTTGCATTTTGCATTGTCATTTTGCATTTTGATTTTTGCATTTTAAATTTACTCAACGGTTGTCTCACCCGAAGCTTTCCTTGAGCCCTTAAACCTAGACCCAAATTTACGATTCTGCGACACTCCTCCATTCCTTCATTTAATGCTAAATCAATGAAATCCTCTTTAAGACGCGGAAAATCTTCTAAATGTACTGATTCTTTACTGGTCAAGCCACGGTATATTTCCTCAGAAAGAAAGGGCATAAAAGGAGCCAATATTTTGCTTAAACTCAATAATACAAAGTACAATGTTTGATAAGCATTATTTTTATCTGCATCACTTTCGCTCTTCCAAAATCTTCGCCGTGAGCGCCGTATATACCAATTAGACAAATCATCAACAAACTTTTCAATGGCATATCCTGCATTCAAAACATTATAATGATTAAGATAGTGAACAATATTTTTGTTCAGTTCTGCCAAACGAGAAAGAATCCACTGATCAAGAATATTCCCCTGCCCGCCTCTCGGCTCAACACACGGGTCAACACCTACCTTTGGTTGGTCAATACTGGCATAAGTCAGAAAGAAAGAATAGCTGTTCCATAAGGTTAATATTAACCGTGAGATAATTTCACGCAAAGCTTCTGGGTCAAAATTTTTAGATGCCTGCGGCCGATTCACAGTATAAAAAAACCAACGCAAAGCGTCAGCTCCGAAATTATCTAATGCCCTAAATGGTTCCACAATATTACCTCTAGATTTGCTCATCTTTTGGCCCTTTTCATCTAAAACATGACCTAGGGAAATCACATTTTTGTAAGGTGCACCAAAATCTAAAAGCGTAGAAATTGCTAAAAGAGTATAAAACCAACCACGCGTTTGATCCACTGCCTCACAAATAAAATCAGCAGGAAACTGCTCTGGGGGATTTTTCTCCCCCCTGATAAGGGGGGATATGAGGGGGGTTTTTACATCTCTATCTAAAACCCCTCCCCGCCTCCCCTTATCAGGGGAGGAGTCAAATGGCCAATGATTTTGAGCGAATGGCATTGCCCCTGAATCAAACCAACAATCCAAAACCTCTGGCACCCGTCTCATCTCTCCACCGCACTTTTGACATTTAAAGGTAATCTCATCAATATAAGGACGATGTAAATCCAACTCTGCTCCCCCCTGACAAGGGGGGTTAAGGGGGGTTTCAACTTTCAACTTTGAACTTTGAACTTTGAACTTACACTCAACCCTTCCC
>CAYWOB010000005.1:0-2536 GCA_964459815.1 uncultured Candidatus Saccharibacteria bacterium | reverse complement strand
CCTTCCTCCCCTTATCAGGGGAGGAGTTCGCTTCCCTCAATTCTTCCATAGACCCAATAACTCTCATTTCTCCGCACCCTCTAAACTTTTGACTTTTGCGATTTGACTTTTGACCTTTTCCTGTTTGGCACTGCCAAATCGGCATCGGCGTTCCCCAATAACGTTCTCTTGATACTGCCCAATCACGCGCCTCTGCAATCCACTTACCAAAACGCCCGGTTTTTAAATATTTTGGAATCCAATTGATCTTCTGATTATTAGCAACCAATTTTTCCCTTAATTTACTCATTGCAATAAACCAGCTTTTTTTCGCGTAATAAAGCAAAGGTGTCTTACATCGCCAACAAAAAGGATAATCATGGGTATAAAGTTCAGATTTATAAAGCAAACCTCGTCTTCTTAAATCTTCAATAATGTCTTTCTCTGCATCTTTAACAAACCGACCTTGAATACCTTGCTCCCCCTTGATAAGGGGGGTTAGGGGGTTTTCAACTTTCAACTTTGAACTTTGAACTTTGAACTTACACTCAACCCTTCCCCGCCCGCAACGCCTTGCAAGCAAAGCTTGCATGGCGGGCGTGGCCTTCCTCCCCTTATCAGGGGAGGAGTCTTCCCTTTCGTTTTCCAGGAAATTAAAATCAAATTTCCCTTGCTCGTCAACCGTGTGTTTCTGCGGCAAATCTAACTTTTTCCCCAATTCATAGTCATCTTCTCCATACATCACTGCTGTATGCACAATGCCGGTTCCCTCCTCTGTAGTTACAAAATCCGCTAAAACAGTGTGATAAACTTTGGAATTTTCCCCTGGATTAAAAATAGGATAAAGAGGCTCATATTCTATACCTACCAAATCTTTCCCTTTAAACCTTTTGATTATTTTATAATCTCCGTCTAAAACCTCTAAGCGCTTCTTAGCTAAGATAAAGTATTCACCCTCCCCCCTGATAAGGGGGGATTTAAGAGGGGTTTTATTATCCTTCTGTGAAACCTTTCCTACCAAAACATAATCAATATCCGCCCCCAGGGCCAAAGCCACATTCCCTGGCAATGTCCATGGCGTTGTCGTCCAAGCGAGGAAATGCACTCCCACCCCCTCCCGCCTCCCCCTTCCGGGCAGGAGGAGTTGTTCTCCCCTTTCCAAGGGGAGATGAAGAGGGGTTCTGATTTTAAATTTAACAAACACACTTTCTTCACTAATCTTCCTATACCCCTGCGCTACCTCATGAGAAGATAGAGCTGTTCCGCAGCGCGGACAATAAGGTACTACTTTATGACCTTGGTATAACAAACCCCCTTTCCAAATTTGCTTGATAATCCACCAGACTGATTCCATATATTGATTGTCACAAGTAATATAAGGATGCTTTAAATCTAGCCAAAAACCAACGCGGCGGGTTAATTCTTCCCATTCACTCTTATAGCGCCAAACAGATTCTGCACATTTTTTATTAAATTTCTCTATACCATAAGCCTCAATATCTTTTTTTCCAGAAAAACCTAAATTCTTTTCCACCTCTAGCTCTACGGGCAAACCATGGGTATCCCAGCCTGCTTTGCGCAGAACTTTATACCCTCGCATAGTTTTATAACGAGGAAAAAGATCCTTAAATGCTCGCGCTTCCAAGTGATGGACACCTGGCTTACCATTCGCTGTCGGCGGTCCTTCGTAAAATACAAAATTGCCGCGAGGTGCGGGCCTTCTTAAACTCTTTTCAAAAATTTTATTTTTCTCCCAATAATCCAATTTTTCTCTTTCCATTTTTGGAAAATCCGGACGGGAAGAAACTTTTTTAAAAAACATTGTTCTATTGTTCAATTGTTTCATTATTTTGCTGAACTTGCTTACATTCTAACAAAAAAAATAGCCTCTTACAAGGCTACTTCTCTTTCCCTCTCCCCCTTCATCTCCTCAACCCCCTCAACCTCCTCAACCTCCTTCCCTCAACCTTCTATATTCTACCCTTCTTTGGTAAAGCTGTTCGGTATATCCGCCTTCTTTCATATGCTTCTCTTCTAAAGACTTTCTTTGTTGATCTAAAATGTAATTTGTTCGCATAATCAAATCAATCATTACATTAACTGCTAAATCAATATCTTGAGGTAAAGGAGGTGGAGGAGATAAAGGATTTTGATCTTGATTAACAAAAATCCTCAACCCCCTCATCCTCCTTAACCCCTCCTGATCCCAAATCGTTATCTTTCTTAATCTAGCTAAATCTTTAAAGTCCTCTAATAGTTCTTCCAGACTCCCTCGTGAAACTCCCAACATTTTAATATAACCTTTTAAACTCGTCTTCTGGCTCGCCCCTTCAGCCAAACATTGTTTGGCGGAACGCGCCGCATGATCCATCTGCTCTCTTTGACGTAGATTTTCTCTACCAGCTAAAAATCTAACTGTAAATTCTTTGGTTAAAAGAAAAATATAATCGCAATATTTATAACTTAAAAGTTTTTGGTAAGCTGGCTGGTACATATTTTTTTAAATAAAACCTCAACCCCCTCTACCTCCTCTTTACGGTAATCCCTCTGACGGGCC
>CAYWOB010000004.1:26504-30182 GCA_964459815.1 uncultured Candidatus Saccharibacteria bacterium | reverse complement strand
CTATTTAAAGAAAATATATTGTAACTTTAAAGTGAAAGAAAGTCAATATTTAGCAAATTGGGCTAATATTAGCCTATGGATTTGTATTTTTGACATACAAATTGGTAAATTTTCATTAGCTTTTGATAATAAATTTCAGGATTGTATTTTTTAATCTCTTGCTTTGCTCTTTGACCAATTTTTTGCGTAATTTCACGGTTTTGGTAAAGGGATTGGATTTTTTTTGCAAGTTCGGCAGAGTTTTGAAAAAAGAACCCTGTGTTCCCTTCTTGGATGATTTCAGCGAGGCCGCCTTTTTTACTGGCGAGCACGGTTTTGCCTGAATTAAAAGATTCTAAGACAACGAGGCCAAAGACTTCTTGCCAAATACTGGGAACAATTATAAAGCGAGATTTTTGGATAATCTTTTTCAGCGCTTCCCCTTGTTTATAACCTACCAAGCGAACATTGGAGATATGATTTTTTTGAACATAATCTTCTAGTCTTTTTCTTTCGGGACCCTCCCCTACTATTTTTAATTTAATTTCTGGTAGTTTTTGCGTTGTTGAGATTAAAAGATCTAAGCCTTTTTCTGGAGAAAGACGGCCGAAAAATAAGACGTAGTTTCCTTCTTTTATTATAGAGGGATTTTGTTCTTCTATAAAATAGGGTAGGGTAACTATTTTCTTTCGCGGTAAACCCCATTCGGTCAGTTTACGCGCCAAAAATTCGCTTGGACAGATAAAAATATCAACATAACGTTCATAAAAATGGAAGATCCTATGAAAATACATTTCTAGAGTATTAACTAGAGAAGCGAGATAGGAATTTTTTACGCATTTATGAAAAAAACATTGATAATATTTATGAGATTTACATTTTTCACATATCTTGCCATGTTGAAAGAGTGTATAATTCGGACAAATGAGTTTGTAATCATTTACAGTCATTACAATTGGAATTTTATGTTTTTTTAATACCCCCAGAATAGATGGCGAGATTTGATGATAAATATTATGAATATGGGCGATATCTGGTTTTTCTTTTTGGATTAAATCTTTAATCTTTCGTTTCGCTTGCCAAGAATAAAAAATGCGGCCAATATTTTTTAATGCTTGAAAAGAAAATTTCACTTGCGATAGATCTACTTTACTAACAAAATGATCGCTGTAGGGCGAAGGGCGGTTTTTTTTACTTTGCATGGCAAAGGGAATTACTGTATGGCCATGTTTTTCTAGTAATTCTATTAAATCAAAATAATGACGATCTGCTCCGCCTTGGATATAATAAAATTTGTTAATATTGAGAATACGCATAGTAGCGAAAAGCTAAAAGTGTAAAGTGAAAAGCAATAATTTAAAGTTTAATTTTTGTATTGTTGTTTTGCACTCTACGCTTTACGTTTTTAGTTTGTATAGCTGTTTTGATCCATAATTTAAAACCGCTGATTATTTTAATAATCTGATAACTGACTAGACGGCGTGAGTAGTGTTTTTTCCAAAAATATAAAAGACTATTGCGTAAATATTCCCAAGGTTTTAGGGAACCTTTGGAAGAGCCGTGATGATAATGAAGAACCTCGTCTTTCCCCCAAAAGATAACAGAAAAATTAGCTTCTCGTGCTCTTTTGCAGAAATCGATATCTTCTAAATACATAAAATAATTTTCATCAAAAAGTCCGATTTTTTCTAAGACAGAATGACGAATAAAAAGACAAGTGCCAGAGAGCCATTTTACTTTCTGAATTTGGTAAAATTGTTTGCGCGTGAAAATATTATCCATCATTACTCTACCCCAGGGAAGAATTTTATAAAGTAAAGTGAGGTCTAAAAATTCTGTTATAAGGGAAGGGTAGTTTCCAAAATTAGCATTGATTTTCCCATTAGGTAGAACCAAGCGAGGCGACAGGATGCCGACTTTGGGGTGGCAATCCAAAAAGGCAATCGCCTTGTTTAAATTTTTATGGACAAAAGCATCCGTATTCAAGAGTAGAATATATTTACCTCGCGCGGCCTTAATGCCTTGGTTGACAGCTCGCGCGAAGCCAAGATTATCTTGGTTAGCGATCAACGTGACTGCGGGGAATTTTTTAGTAATTTCTATTACCGAATTGTCTTGAGAATAGTTATCTATAACGATTACTTCAATAGGTATTTTAGAAAAAGCCGCAAATACCTTGGATAGGCATTTCAAAGTGAGATCGCAGGTATTATAGGAAGGAATAATTATAGAGAGTTTAATTTGCTTTTGCATCTTTTTGGTTAATTTAATTTGCGGGGTTTCAGAAAAAAGCGAAGCTTTTTGGAGTTTACTTGATTATAGATTACAAGCAATCCGACGATGTACCAAAATACAATGCCGTAATATAAGCCAATCAAGGTTGCTTCTACCATTGAGTTTAAAAGCACGATAATCAGAGTGGATACAAATCCTACATAAAGCATTTTTTCTTCTGGGTTGATAGAGGCCATCTTTGCCTTTCTAATCTCTAGATAAATGGCGCGGGCAAGTAGTAAAAAGACAGCAAAGCCGATGATGCCAAGTTCTAGGAGAACTTGAAGGAAAAAATTGTTACTTTCTGTTTCCACAGACCAAGGTAAAAGATTCTTGTATTCCAATTTCAAATTACCTGTGCCCACACCCAAAATGGGATGTTGAATAAAAATTTGATAGGCAGACTGGAATTCCACGATCCGGAAACGAGTATTAGGATCTGTAAAAATTCCCGTAAGACGGCTCAAGAATTGATCCGAATAAGCCGCAAGTGGGATAAAAATAATAACAAGAAGGGTGCAGGTCAAAAGAATAGCGAAGATTTTTTTAATTCTTTGTTTTTTAAAGATATAAATAAAACCGCCTGCCAGAGAAAAAATTTCGCCTTTACCAAGTGTCAAAAAAGTGGCTATTCCGCCAAGGATGGTTTCAATAAAAAGAAAAGTTTTTAGCCAGCGGTTACGGTTGGTTAATAGTAGAATATAGGTAAGAGGCAGAGTCATAATAATAATTGCAGCAATATATACCCACTTTCCTACGGGTGTAATGATTAATTCTCGCGCTAGAGTATAGCCTCCGCTAAAGCCGCCCAGAGAAATGACTTTAAAGATTAATTCACTAGCAACTAAGAATCCTGTTGCAGGAATAGAGAAAAGGGCGATTTTGAAATCCCTTTTATTCTGGATAAGATTCACGACTAAAAACAGCGTTAAAAATTGGAAGCTAAGATTGCGCAGGGCAATAATAGCGCGGGAAAGATTGTTGGCCCAGCCTAAAGATAATAAGGAGAAAAAGATATATAAAAGAAAGCATCCTAAAAGCAAGGGAAATTTGATTTGTAAAACTTGTTTTTTGGCAATGAGATGTAAAACGAAAAATAGAGTTAAAATAAGAATTAAAATTTCAGCAAGACTGATTTGGTAATACCAATCTTGAATGCGGATAGTGGCGATTTGGCCAAAAACAATGGAGGGAGGGATTAAAATAAGGGCAAAAACAGGATTTTTAAAATAAAGAAAAATTAAAATCACTAAACCAATAATAATACCAAGAATTAAGAGCAATCGCCACCATTCTTCCATTCCCCAATTAGAAAGAAAGGGTATAAGAATACCGGTCAAAATGATAAGAATGGAAATAAGGAGAATTTTTTTAATCATAATTTTAGACTTTACTATACATTAAAAAATTCTTTTTGTCAAATAT
>CAYWOB010000004.1:19538-26404 GCA_964459815.1 uncultured Candidatus Saccharibacteria bacterium | reverse complement strand
AATTCTTTGTCAGGCACATATGATCCACTCCATTCCCAAGTTTGTCCACCCTTAAAAGACATAGGGACACTTGCCCAGCCAGTTACATCTGAAGAAATATAGATCGTGGTCCCTGTGTTTTCATTAGTGGTCAAATTAAATTTGACGTTAATAAGACCAGCACCACCAGCGAGTTGCAGGACATCCCCATTTGTGTCAAACATCAGTTCAAACGAGCCACCACCATTAATAGTAGTGAGTTTAGTATCGTTGACCCATAAGTCATACACAATACCACCGCCCACAAATCTTGCTGTTATATAGCCTGGAAGAGCTGTCCAGACTTTAATCCTGGACGAATTAAAAGCATCAATGCTGTTAAAAGAAATCTTTTTAGCATTTGGGTATTCATTTCCCTCTGCAAAAAGATTACTTTCTACTTCAATACCGCTTGCGCCGGCTGGAGCCATCTTAGTTTCTTGAGTCTTGCCGGGTAGAAGCGTGCCCTCTGGGTATGCTGGTAACGATAGTTTTGCGATTACCGTGGCAACTTCCTTACCTATTTCGTCAGTTACTGCACTAAACGGATTGCGTGCCTGATCGCAGCCCAAGAAGAGAAATACAATCAGTAAAACCATCAGGCTGGTTGTTATCTTTCTTATCATTGAAATACCTCCAATTCAGAATGTGTTGGCTCCATAGTCCCGAGCGTAAGCGAGGGCTGTGAAGCCATAGTGCAAATTATCTTTTGACCTTTGTCTTGCATTTTGGTTCCACAGGGCTTCGCCACTATGGAACCAACGATTTAGCATGTGCAGTTTTTACCATGGTGAGACTGAGCCGTCCTGACCTACATTGATACGAATCGCACTCTTGTAGGATTGGCTCGACATCCAGCTTTTATCCTTTTCAACAGCAGCCCAGTTTGCGTCAGGATCACCCTGTTGGATACTTTCACCCGGTCTTTTGATTACCATATTAACTTGGTGGTTACCAAGAGTAGCGGGGATAGAGGCTTCGTAGTATCCATCTGTAGTTAGTCTTGCCTCGTATCCAATCTGCCAGCGGGTTTCATCGCCGACCAAATATACCCTTTCCCCTGCTGACGGATCTCGGTAAAATAGTGATTTTGCAATTCCAACTATTAGTCTATTATCATCACTTTTTACGTAGATATCACCTGATATCGCCCTCGCTGCACTTATACCTGTTGTTGAAACTGCTGCTGTGGCGGCTGCCGCTGCGGAGACGGTGGCTGCAGATGTTGATGTTACTGATGCTGCTGATGCTGCAGATGCGGCGCTTGCTGCAGATGGTATAGGTGCCATGGGTGCTGGGTAAACAGTAGAAACCATGTATCCTGATCCTGGCACGCAATGCCAATTTATTGGCTCTCGTGCTTCCATTTGTAACATCAGTGCTTTTGCAGCCATAGCCTTGGTAGCCAGTATCTCGTCATTTTTACATCCGCCATTTGATGGGTATACCGCACAACCTGCTAAAGCAATTACTAACCCTAAAAAAACTACTACTGCGATAGGCCAAAACTTTTTCATTTAGATATCCTCCTTACATTCGGATCTTGTGAAAAACCGATCGCAATCAGAACCCGATTCTGAAAGAATTCGGGATTTACCTTATTACTGCGTCGGTCTTTCTCCTTAACAAACATATTCTCCCAAGAAAATTCCAGCCAGAATGGGAGAAGATTAATTCTGGCATAAATTCCGCCGTTGGGCTCAAATTGGCTCTCCCAAACCTCGCTTTGATAATAAGCCCACGTTGTTTGGAGGCCTACTTCCACAGTTTGGTGAAAGATAGTGCCAAACCGCAGACGTAACTCACTGTCTGTGCCGGGATAGCGGATGCCACCTAGTTTCCCTAGATCAAAAGTGGTATAGGCGGCATCAAACTGGAAAATCCGATGCCAGGCGCGGGCTTGAGCGAGGAATAGATTAGTATCAAACTCACCATCCCATCTTAACTTTAGTTCATCTCTGGTGCGGACATTAAACCAAATACTGCCCAATCCCCAATTCAGATTAACTTCCGGGACCACGAAAGCACCAAAGATTTGTTCCTCGTCCTTTTCTAATCTTGCAAATTGGGAATTCCATTTCTGATAGCCTTGGATGTGAACCATTGGGCCAGCGTCTAAAGATAGACACCAAGGCAGGTTAAATGGCTTCTGCATTACGACATACATAGTCGTATTCTCTTCATTACTGAAGTTACGGCTATGTATGATATCAAAATACACTGGCTCATATACTTTCATATGAGCTTCAGTATACAGATATTTCGCTGTTGTGTCTGCGAAGACCGTGCCTACTGCCGCTATGAAAACCAATATCAACATTAACGTTAACCTTTTCATTCTTTCACCTCCTTATACAAAGTTAACTAACTTCTCCCCTGATAAGGGGAGATTAGAGAGGGGTTATACCATTTTTATTCAAATAACCCACCCTAACCCTCCGCATGTCACAGGAGGGAATATTTTTCAAAGAGCATTCTTAAAATTATAGCTAAAAAATCATTATTCAGCAATCTTTAAGCCACCAATGTAAAGCCCTGTTTTCTTTTCTTCGGTTGATTCTGCTTTCTCATCTTCTTTAGGTTGTTCTTCTATTTTAGGTTCTTCAGGCACAATAGGGGTTGGCTTCTGGGGCGAATTTTGGGTTCTCCAGAGAATTACGATGGCGCTGATAACTAGACCAATAAATAAACTCAAGATGATATTTAGTAAAATGTTCGGTTTTACCGGGCGTTCCGAGACTAGAGGAGTATCTAAAACCACAATCCCGACTTCATCCCCTAAATTGTAATAAGCTTTACCTTTTTGAGAAAAATTATAAATAATCGCATTCATTATATTTTTCGCTTCCGAAGCTTCGGGGTGATAAACATTAATTTCAATAATACTTGTATCAGTAGAAACGCGGGAGCTCACCATTTCCGCCCATTTTTCCCGGAGGTCTTTTTCCTTACTCGGGAAGTAAGTAGAATCAATTGGAAATCCCGAATTTAGCACATCCTTCATAAAAGAACTACTTTTAATAATTTTAGCAAACAGCATTGCTAATCTTTCGGCAGACTGACTTGCTTTATACATATCTAGGTCAGCATTTGTTTTTTGAGTAATCAAAATTCGGCCGCTTGCTTTATATAGCGGTTTTTGGAATGAAGTAGCAACTAAGCTTATCACAAGTGTACCTAGAACAATAATGGTGATGGTACGCCAATTTTGGCGAATCCGTTGTAAATATTGTTGATAAGACATAAGATTTTTGAAGTTAAACTCTAACCTAAATTAAAAAATCTGTCAAGGTTTTACTTGGCAGATTTTTGGGGTCCCCCATAAAATCTTCTGATTTTATGGGGTTTTATTTTCATCCATTTTACCCAAGACAACTTTAATTTCTAAACTTTTTCCTTCTCTTAGGACAGTAAGGGTAACTTCATCACTTGGTTTATATTTTTGAAGTAAAGTAACGAGGGAGTGATTTTCGTCTATTTCTTGCCCATTAATTTGGGTGATAATATCCATTTCTTTTAAACCTGCTTTTTCTGCAGGGCTCCCAGGGAGAACAGGTAGAAGATTAGGATCGCCGCTATAAATTAGAGCTCCTTTATCTACTGGTAATTTATTAAGGTTGGCAATTTCAGGGTTAATAGGAATAAAACGCACTCCGATGTAAGGACGGATGATTTTACCTTCACGGATCACGCTATCAATTACTGTTTTTAAGTTATCAATAGGAATGGCAAAGCCGACTAATTGCCCTTGACTATCAATAGCTGTGTTAATGCCAATGACTTGTCCTTGAATATTAATAAGCGGTCCGCCAGAATTGCCGGGATTGATTGCTGCATCAGTTTGGATTACATCTTCTAGGTTCTCTGATTGGAACATTCCATTACCTGCTTGAACAGAACGTCCGATTGCGGAAACAACGCCCGTGGTGACGGTATTTTGGTACTCACCGAGTGTGTTGCCGATGGCAATTACTTTTTGACCCACTTGGAGATCACCAGAATTACCGAGTTCTACTACAGATAGGTTTTCCGCCTGAATTTTGATAACCGCAAAATCATTAGAAGGGTCACGAGCGAGAACTTCGGCATCATAATTTTTTCCATCACTAGTTAATACAGTATATTTTGCGCCAGTATCAGCAACCACATGTTTATTAGTAGCGATTAAACCATCGTTTGTGAGAATAAAGCCCGTTCCTCCTCCTTTTTGCTGAAACACATTTCCGAAAAAGCCCTGGGCATCTCGCGTGCTGATAATACTGACAACAGCAGGAGAGATTTTCTTAACCGCTGTAATTACTCCCGAATCTTCAGTTACCGTAACTCTTTCATTTTTTTGAACAATTACAGGTTCATTGCTCTTTAAGAAGTTATAGCGACTAAAAAAAGGAATCGTGGAGAGATAAGGCAAGATAAATTTATCCGTGACTATACTTCCTATTCCGCCAGATAAGAATGCTAAGATAATAATCATAAGTATAATCAAAAACCATTTAAAAGAGCGATCTTTTCGGATAATTTTTGTACCTTGATTATCAGCCATTTTTTGAGGCGATTCAGAATGTGGTGATGCGTTAGTTTGAATAGATTTGATTTGGATATTTTTGAAATCATTCATAAATTAAGTAACTAGTGACTGGTAATTAGTGACTAAAGAGTAGTGACTAGGAACTAGTAACTAGGAACTGATAAATTGTAATTTATTTATCTTGGTATCCATTGATTGGTTAATAAAATACTTGAAATAGTAATTATCCCTAGGAGAAAATAAATTTTGATTAAACGGCGGGTAAGCATTTGGCGGGAATATTGTTCTAAAATGCTGAAAATAATATAGATACTGACTACTACAATTACAGCATTGGCAATATAATTTGTCGGCCAAAAAGTGAGAGACCAAAATATTTGACTAGCAGTTAAGCCTGTGATGAGGGAATAAAGAGTGGCGAGGGAAGGTGTAAATATTTCATTTAAAAATTGATAAGTCAAAATAAAAACAACAAGAACAATAATGAGAAGAGCCTGCCAAAGTGAAAAAGAAAGAAGATAGATTAAGCCAAAAAGATTTGCCGTCGTAAAAAAGATAGTAAGGAGGACTAAGGCTTCATTTGTTGTGTAGCTGACCCTTTTCCGTTTATCGTCTTCAGATTTCAAAACTACCTCTTGATGAGAATAAAGATGATATTTACTTAATGTGGCAATGTTATTAAGGACGATTCCTAGAATAATACTTACGCCGACAATGAATAAATGTTGCGTATAGCTTTTTTGGGTAAGGACAAAAAGAGCAGTAATACTTGAGACATAAAAAAGCGGTAAGATTAGATAAATTAGTTGCTTTAATTTTTTTTGATTAAAAAAGCCACTCAAATAAAAAGAAGCACAAAATACAAAGCCAACAATGCCACCAAAAATTTTCCAAAAAGTTCCGGGATAGTGAATAACAAATTCAAGACCGGTCATCATAATAAGAGAAGGGACGACGATGGCGATTTTAGAGGGCCAAGAAGACATGGAAAGATTCTTAATTTTCAATTTTCAAGCACCAATTTTTCTCGCTTCGCGAGATCTCGCATAGCGAGACAATGAAATTCCAAGCACCAAATTCCAAACAGAACGCTTCTTATGTAATTTGAAAATTGGAATTTGGAACTTCACCTGCCCGCCAATGGCTTCGCCGACAGGCGATGGCAGGCGGGTTGGAATTTGAAAATTGAAAATTATTTAATATTTCTCGTTAGATATTTAACGATTTTTTCTCCTTCTTTTGATAATTTGATCGCTGATTTTTTTTGAGTTCTAATTTGGATAACTTTTTCTCGTACCAGTTTAAATTCCTTTTGTGCTTTGTGGTTAGTATATTCTTTTTGTAAGATTGGCCAAGGGGTGACAATTAAATCGTCTTTTAGTCCTAAGGCATGATATAACTCCTCTGTAATAAACGGCATAAAGGGGTGCAAGAGTTTTAGAGTTTCGCAGATAACTCGGCGTAGAATAAAACTTATCTCTTTTTGTCTTTTTTTGTCTTCGCTATAAATTCTTTCTTTGGCGATTTCAAGGTACCAATCACAGAGTTCATTCCAAAAGAATTTGTATAGACGATGGGCGGCATAGGCAATTTGTTTTTCTTCTAAATAGCGAGTTACTTTTTTTACTGTATAATATAGACGGTGATAAATCCAACAGTCGGCAAGATGGGTGGGTTTTTTTTGCTGTTCTTCTGCCACTTGTGTGTTTTCAATAATGAGTTTGACGGCGTTATAGATTTTTGTAGTGAAATTACGGGCGGCGCGAATTTTATCTTCCATTGCCATTTTACTCATACTAATATCACGGCCAGGATAGGCGCTTCCCGCAAGAGCCCAGCGCAGAGCATCCGCAGAGTATTTATCAACCATTTCTAAAGGGTCAATGCCATTGCCTAAAGATTTACTCATTTTTTGGCCTTTTTCATCGCGGAGCGTGCCATGAATAAAGGCAATTTTGAAAGGAACATCGCCTATAAATTTTACTCCTAAAATAATCATGCGGCAAATCCATAAGTAGATAATTTCCGGGGCAGTTACCATTATGTCTGAAGGGTAATATTTTTTTAAATCCGCAGTTTTTTGGGGCCAGCCAAGGGTGGAGAATGGCCAAAGCCCAGAGGAAAACCAAGTATCCAAGACATCGGTTTCTTGAATAATTTTAGTATTTCCACATTTGGGGCATTTTTTCGGTTTTTTCCGGGAAATGATGGGGGGACAGTTCTTACCACAGTAATAAACTGGCATTTTATGCCCCCAGACAAGTTGGCGCGAGATGCACCAGTCGTGAATATTTTCTAGCCAGTTTAAGGCTTGTTCTTT
>CAYWOB010000004.1:0-19438 GCA_964459815.1 uncultured Candidatus Saccharibacteria bacterium | reverse complement strand
AATTTATGTCGTTCGCCGATTTGATAATCATTTATATCATGAGCCGGCGTAACTTTGACTGCACCTGTGCCAAAATAGGGATCCACAGTTTCATCAGCAATAATTGGAATTTCGTGGTTTATTAGCGGCAAAATGACCTTTTTATCTGTCAATTTCTCATATCTTTTGTCCTTCGGGTTTACAGCCACTGCAGTGTCACCCAGCATTGTTTCCGGTCTCGTCGTAGCGACAATTATCCTAGATTCTTGACTCTTGCTTCTTGATTCTAAAAGAGGATATTCAATATAATATAGTTTTCCTTCCTGCTCTTTGTATTCCAATTCTAACTCTGTAATTGCGGTGGCGCACCGTGGACACCAATGTACAATATAGGGACCTTTGTAAATCAAGCCCTTATTGTATAAACGAATGAATTCTTCTTCCACTGCTTTGACTGGACCGGGGTCTAGGGTAAAGGTTTTGCGCGACCAGTCCGCAGATTCTCCCAATCTTTGTGACTGTTCCAAAATTTTTTTCTCATAAATCCTTGCCCATTGCCAAATGTATTTTAGAAACTTTTCGCGGCCTAACTCTTCCCGCGTTTTACCCTCTTCTTTTTGTAATTTTTTTTCCATTGTCCCTTGCATTTGAATGCCTGCATGATCTACTCCGGGGAGCCAAAGAGTATCAAAACCTTGCATTCTTTTTGTACGGATTAAAACATCAGTAATAGTATGTTGTAAAACATGGCCTAAATGTAGTTCACCAGTGAGATTGACCGGCGGCATAATCATTACAAAGGGTTTCTTTTTTGATTTATTATCAGCCTGAAAATAGCCCTTTTTTAGCCAATATTGGTACCATTTTTTTTCAATTGTTTTGGGGTTGTATTTTTTGTCCATTGTAAAAATTTGCCTTTTTAGCATATTTATTTTATCCTAAAAACGCTGGAATTACAAGGAGAAAGAGGGAGGTTATTTAGGTTTTATGGTAAAATCAAAAAACCTATATGTTACTGTAATGAAATCTAATAATATAAAACATCAATATCGTACTTGGTTGGAGATTGATACCAGAGCGATCCAAAATAATTATCAAATCTTTCGCAATTTCATTCCTCGCGATTGCAAGCTTTGTGGCGTGGTGAAATCTAATGCTTATGGTCATAATTTAGTAGACTTTGCCAGAGAATTGGAACGTTTGGATGTTGATTTTTTAGCAGTGGATTCTGTTGTAGAAGGTTTACGTTTAAGAAAAGAAGGTATCCAAATTCCAGTTTTAGTTTTAGGTTATACTCTTCCTTTGTTAATTAAAAGAGCGGCTAATAATAGTTTGAGTTTGACCATATCTTGTTTTGACACATTATACACTTTGCCAAAATTAGCAGGGCGTAAGAAAATCAAGATTCATTTAAAGTTAGATACGGGAATGCATAGACAAGGGTTTTACGAATGGGATATACAGAAAATATTAAATTTTTTAAATAGGAACAAAAATATAGTTTTAGAAGGTACTTATACCCATTTTGCAGCAGCAAAGAATCCAGCTTTCCCTAAAGAAACAAAAGAACAATTTGTTATTTTCCAGAAATGGATTAAAGAATTAAGTAAAAAAGGTTGTAAACCGATTGGTCACGCTGCAGCAACGGCCGGGAGTATTCTTTACCCGGAAACACATTTGGATATGGTGCGGGTCGGTATTGGCCTCTATGGTTTATGGCCGTCTAAAGAAGTAAAAGCTTTTGCAGAGGAGAGATTAAATCTGAAGCCAGCAATGCAGTGGAAAACAATAATAGGCGAAATCAAAACACTTTCCAAGGGTGCGCAAATAGGATATGATTTTACCGAGAGGGTGGATCAAAAGTCTAAAGTCGCCATTCTTCCTATAGGTTATTGGCATGGTTATCCGCGCAGTTTATCAGCCATTGGTTATGTTTTGGTGCGAGGAAAGAGATGTAAAATTTTGGGCCGGATTTCTATGGATATGATGGTAATTAATATTAGTAATGTTCCCAAAGTAAAAGTTGGTGATGAAGTGGTACTGTTGGGTAAAAGTGATGAGCAAGAAATGAGCGCAGATGATTTGGCGCATCTTGCGGATACTATTAATTATGAAATTGTGACGAGGATAAATCCATTAATTAAGAGGGTATATATTTAGCCTTGAATTAGGAAATTCACTTTTTTCTGAGGACTTCGGGCATCTTGCCCGAAGTTAAGCCATGGGCAAGATGCCCATGGCCCTCAAAATCTATATTATTCTATTTAGAGAAATGTTATGTCTAAAATAAAAGTTGGTGTGCTTTTTGGTGGTAGAAGTGCGGAACATGAGGTTTCTTTGGTTTCCGCTGAATCAGTGATGCAACACTTAAATAAAAATAAATATGAAATCGTTGCTTGCGGCATTGACCATGAAGGAAAGTGGATTACTACAGGCGAGCCTTTAAAATATTTAAAGAATGGCAGAAAAGACACGAGACGCAGAAAGGCATTGCCCGCAATATATCATAGGGACAGGGCGCGTTCTATCTCTGCAGATAAAGTAGTGGATGTTATCTTTCCTGTTTTGCATGGAACTTACGGAGAGGATGGTACGGTACAGGGATTTTTAGAATTGGCTAATATCCCCTACATTGGCGCAGGAGTAGTGGCTTCTGCAATTGGGATGGATAAGATTATCCAGAAAGAGGTATTTAAATCCAAAGGTTTACCAATAGTAAACTTTATAGTTTTTCAGCGCAAGCAGATTTTGGGAAGATTAGATCAACAAGTTATAAAAGAAATTGAAGAGAAAATCGATTATCCTTGTTTTACTAAACCCGCAAATCTTGGATCTTCAATTGGGGTTTTTAAGGTCCATACACGACAGGAATTGAGATATATGATTAAAAGAACGGCACATTTTGATTGCAAAATTATTGTGGAAAAAGCAGTGGAGAATAGCCGTGAGATTGAGGTGGCCGTGCTAGGTAATGACAATCCGGAGGTTTCAGTTTGTGGCGAAATCATTCCTTCTAATGAATTTTATGATTATGAGGCAAAGTACGTAGATGGAAAAAGTAAAGCAATTATTCCGGCAAAGATTTCTAGAAAAGTAAGCGATGAGATCAGAAAAGTTAGCCGAGAAGCTTATCTTGCAATTGATTGTTCAGGAATGGCACGCGTGGATTTTTTAGTAGATGGAAAAACCCACAAAGTATATCTGAATGAAATTAACACTATTCCCGGGTTTACCTCTATTTCTATGTATCCTAAACTTTGGCAAGCCTCTGGTCTTTCTTACCCGCGGCTTTTAGATAAATTAATTCAATTAGCTCTAGAGAGATTTCAAGATAAACAAAAAAATGAGACTATGTTGGAATTGGAGAGTAAGTGGTATCAATAAATTTCCAGAGAAAAACAATGGCTTGGAGAGTAATAAGTTTTATATCAATTTGAGATTAAAAAAATGGCTGAAATAAGCCATTTTTAGTTATTTTATGGGAGTCTCTTTGCGAGGCTTTTATTTTTTTTGGAGTTATTTTATTCCTTGAATTTCTTTTAGTTGGAAATATTCCCCTTTTATTTTTTCAATTTCAATTTTTGCATCTTTGGCAATAGTTTTTTCTCTGAAGAGATTAAGGTTAAATCTCAAATTTTCCGGTGTAATAATAGCATTATGTTCTTCAATCTCTCCCAAGGCAACCACTATTTTGGTAATTTTTTTTAAGTGATTTTTTCTGGCGTATCTTAAGGCTTGGTTGAAAATTTTATTTGCGGCATGAAGGTCGTGCATAGAGCCAATTTAAAATGTAAAAATCAAAGATCAAAATGACAGATAAAAATGTTAAAATGAAAAGAATTTTAAAATTTTACATTGCAATTTTACATTTTGATTTTTGCATTTTGAATTTCTTTAATGTACTGCGCAGGTGATACAGGGATCATAGGCACGGATAAGCATTTTAATGTTCTCCTCGGGTTTTTTTATATCCCCTTCTTTTTCCAAAAATTTTTCTAAGTCATTTTCCAGATTTGCTAAAAATTGAGCAGTGGGAGTAATAATATTACAATTTTTAATAAGACCTTTCGCGTCAACTTCATAGTAATGGAATAAGAGTCCGCGGGGCGCTTCAGTAACTCCTAATCCCCTACCTGCTTTTATTTTATATTTTGAAATTTTTTCGGGTTTGATTTTTAGTTTGGAAATAATTTTAATTGTTTCTTCAAGGCTGTGGATTATTTCAATCATTTGGGCGAGAAGATTATAAAAGATATTATAGCAAGGAAGATTAAAGTCGCTACGAGCGAGGGCTCTGCGGCTCATGGGATTCAATTTTTTATAATTTAGATTAATGCGGCTCAATGCACCTACAAGATAACTTTCACCAGCGATTTTTACTTTTTTAATTAAATCCCCTTCCAGTTCTTGCACCTCGCGAGCCTTTTTAAGAAATACTTGGGGAGAATAAATTTTATTTTTAGGGAGTTTAATTTGACCACTGTAAAGTGCATATTCCTGGGGATTAGCGAGAGCAGCAAAAACAGTCAGCCGCTGAAAAACGGGAAAGGTAAGATTATTTACAAAGTCAAAAAGATCATTAGCAGTTTTTAGATTTTTTTTTGCACTACTTAAAATTTCATTAAGTATTTTAGGAGAAGGTAATTTACGAAAACCGCCAATAGCAGTAGTGGTTGGATGAATGTTACGGCCGCCAATTGTATTTAAGATCAAATTGCCAAAATCACGGATTTGAATTGCCTTCCTGGTAATATTCGGATTAATCCTAATCAAAGTTAAATCACTTTTTAAATTAAAGAAATCAGAGAGAGCCAAAAAATAGATATGCGTCATATGGCTTTGAATAAACTGGCCAAGGAGCATTAATTTGCGCAAGCTTATAGTTTGGGGGCTTACCTTAACATCTAGAGCTTTCTCTATTGCTTTAATAGCGGTTAAATTATGAACTGTAGGACAGATACCACAGATGCGTGCTGTAATCCAAGGAGCTTCAGTATATTTTCGCCCAATCAATATTCCTTCAATTAATCTTGCTCCTTCCTTAACCTCTAAACGGCTTTCGTGGATAAGACCATTTTCTAATTCGGCCATAAAGCCAGCATGACCTTCTATTTTGTTGATTTCGGGAATGGAGATGGTAATCTTTTTATTAGTAGACATTTTGTCTATTTTAGTTATGGAAAATTTTTGATTTTTAATTTTTGATTTTTAACTAATTTTTATTTGCTTAATTTTTATTGTTGTTACAAATAAGACAATAGTTCAATAACCTAAATGAAAAATATTAAGAAACAAAAATTAAAAATTAGTTCATTTATTCCCAAATATTTCCAAAACCCTTTCATATTCTTTATTGCCCAAAAGTTCTTGCATCTTTTCTTCATTTGGTTCATCTACGCGACCACGGCAACCAGTACAGGGTAGATTACCTTTTAAACAGATTGCTTCACATCCGCCACGAATCATTGGCCCTAGGCAAGGTTTGCCTTCTAAAAGTAGACAAGGATAATTTTTAATTTGGCATTCATAGCAGACTGGGTATTTTGGGAGATGTGGTTTAGTGCCAAGAGCTATTTGTTTTAAAACCTCTAAAATTTCTTGATTATTAGGTGGACAACCGGGGATGACAAAATCTACAGGAACATAAGCGGAGAGGGGTTGAATTTTTTGATTGCTAATTTTTCCCTCACTAGATGGGTAAACATATTTTAAGATTTTGTCTTTATCGCCATAATCTTTAATTTTTTGGATATTACCTAAATGTGCACAGGCGCCAAGAGCAATTAGGATTTTGGTTTTTTGGCGTAGCCTTTCTAATTTTATTTTCTCTTCTTCGGTTGTAACTGTTCCTTCGATGAATGCGACATCAATTTTTATTTGCGGGGCTTTTATTTCGCTATTATTTTTTTTATCTTCAATGAGGTGGAAATCTGTCATTTCAAAATTTTTCAAAGCCTTAAAGAAAGTTTCACCTAAATCCAAGATAGAAAAAAGACAACCATTGCAGGAAGTAAGTGAAGTAATGATTAAAGTTTTCTTTTTTTTATTCATTTGGAAAAAGGGATACGTTTTTTAGAATCAAGCTTAATTTTTATTTCTGGCTCAAATTTTGAATATTGACTTTTTCTAATAATATAATGTGTTAAATCAAATTGATACAGACCATGTTTACCGAAATCAATGATTGCAGAAGTCGCCCTATTAATTTTAGCAATGTATTCTAATTTATTCTGTTGGGCCTGAAGCTTTTTAGAAAGGGAAATTAGATGGCTATTTTTAGCGCAATCTACAACAACACCAAAGTGGTGAAACACGTTTTGATCTTGATTAATTTTTATATCTTGAGGGATAAAAACATTTTTGAACTTTATTTTTTGAGTATGGTATCTATACTCCAAGTCCGTAATAAGATGCCCTTGATTCTTGCGTAGATTGATGACTTTGCAGAGGGTTAGAATGTGGGCTAGCGCATAAGAGGGAGAATAAATATCTTCAATTTTGTTTTCTGCCACGCCCTCGATATGATCCAAGGCAAAGCATTCTAAAATATCATCTGTATCAATTAAGGTTTTATGATGTTTCTCTGCATAGTAACTAATAGTATTAGGAAAGGCGGTGAGAATATGGCGAGAAAGTGTTGTGAGTTTTACTGGTTTATTCTGAATAAATTTTTTTAAGTCAACGGTACTAATACAGAAAGGATGCAAAAAGAGGTTTACCACTTTATCTACTGCTCCACGCGTCAATCTTATTTTTTTAAATTGGGGCAGGGTCTTTGCTCTTATTATATTTAATTTTTGGATAAGATCATTTTTTGGGGCCATAATTTCTTTTGAAAAACTACAAGATAAAGCCCTAGAATTAAAAGTATAATTCCTGTTATTTTAAGAGGAATCACTTTTTCATTGATAAATACTAAAGAGAGAAGAGAAGTAAGGGGCGCGCCAAGAGCCATAATCGCGGCAGCAGTAAAAGCAGGGATATATTTTAGACCATTATAGAAAGTAGCAACATAAGCAAATAAAATAACGGCACTAATCGCTATCCAGATGTATTGCCATACAGAATAATCAAGGGTGAAATGAAAGCCATTATTTTTAAAGAGAAGAAAGAAAAAAATCAAAATGGCGCCAAAGAACATTCTGCCCCAAGCCACCATAAAGCCTGAAAGATGGCTAAGAATTTTTTTAGCGAGGGCGATTTCAAAAGCCCACATTATAGCAGCGATAAGAATAAGGAGATCGCCATAATTTAAGGTTTCAGGTTTATATTGAAAATAAAAGATGCTTCCTAAAAGCATAACAGAGGCAGCGATCAATTCATATTTGTTAATCCTTTTTTTTAAAAATAACCAAGAAATCGGTACTAGCCAAATAAACATTGTTTTGTGAAAGAAACTTGCTTGGGCGGCCGAAGTGAGGGTTAAACCTTTGAAAAAAAGAAGGAAAGGTACAGAACCGCCCACAAAACCAATTAAAATTAAATTCCACCAATCTTTATATTTTAGATCTTTAAATTCCTTGAATTTATAGACAAGAAAAAGTGTAGTTGTTAATAATACAGCTACTAAGAGATTTTTGGCGAAAGTGAAGAAGTAAGGTTCAATACCAGAAGCACCCCATTTATTTAGGAAGACGGAGAAACCAGAAATGATGCTTGTGGTCAAGACAAGGAGGATGCCCTTAGTGTACTTCATAAAAATTCAAAATTTAAAATTAAAAAATGAAAAATTATAATTCAAAATCTAAAAATTGTTGAATATCAACTTTAGAACATTTCTTGCTTGTTTCTTTGATATTTTTTTAATAATTATGCCATTTTGTTCTAAAATCCAATCCCCTGTTTTTACGGAGACTAAAGAAGAATCAAGAACACGATGATCTTTAGTGATGGCTTTCTTTTCCTTCAGTTTAGTTATTTGGTGGGGAATGGAGAAACACATATCAAAAGCTAAAAGTTGAAAGTGACAAGTTAAAAGTTATATTATCTCTGAGACTTTTAACTATAATTAAAATTTTAAACCTTGGATCAATATTAGATAACATTCGGTAAATTTTTTATTTCTGACCACGAAAATATCGGTCCTTCTTTACATACATATTTTCCATTAGTAAGGCTGCAGTGTTGACAGATGCCAATACCGCAGTGCATACGTCGTTCCAGGGAAAGATAAATTTCATCATCTTTGAATTTCAATTTTTTTAGCTTTTTTAGTACAAATTTATACATTATTGGTGGTCCGACAACAAAGGCGAGGGTATGTTTTACGGTTTTGTATTTATCTAATAAGGTGGTAATAATTCCAATATTTCCTTTCCATTGGGGTTGGCATTGATCTAGAGTCACTTTAACATCAATACCTTGCTTTTGCCAGGAAGGAAATTCTTTTTCAAAAATGCGATGCTCCTCACATTTTGTGCCGTAAAGAAGTTGCACCTTTTTATATATAGAACGATGATGGAGAATACTTAAAATTACCGAACGAAGAGGAGCAAGGCCAATACCGCCAGCAATAATAACTAAATTTTTATGAATTAATTTTTCCAAAGGAAAACCACGTCCGTATGGTCCTCTCACGCCTACATAGCTATCTTGATTTTTATGAAAAAGGGCAGAGGTAACTACACCTTTTTCTTGAACTGCAATTTGAAATTCATTACTGTTATATTGGCTTGAGCAAAAGGCAAAGGGCGCTTCGCCCACGCCCGGAAGGGAGAGTTCCAGAAATTGGCCTGCTTCAAAAATCATTTCCTTTCTTGGTTTTAGGGTAAGAACTTTCACTTGAGGGGCCTCAAGGCGCACATCAGTAATTTTTGCCCTTTGAGGGAGAAGGGGGTTGAGCATAAAAATTTCAAATTCAAGATTTAAATTTTTTAATCTTGTCCAGATTCTTTTTTATATTGATTCCCACGGGGCATACCTCAATACAACGGCCACATTGAACACAACCTACAAAACCATATTCTCTTGGCATACGAACAAATTTGTGATCATACCAATTATATATTCTTTCTGCTCTGTTTTTTAAAAATTTATGATTTCCTGTTACTTCAGAGAATTCCGAATAGAAACAATTGCCCCATTCACGAAATAATTGACTGCTCCCTTTGGTTTGCAAATCGTAACAGTAGCACATTGGGCAGACAAGGGTACATTTACCACAAGCAAGACATTTATCCCCTAACTTTTTCCAGAATAAGGAGCCATAGGAGGCTTGAATTTTCTTTGCTATTTTTTGTAAATAGGTAGTATAGTCAGCTTTTTGGGGAGGACCTTCAAATTCAATATGTATATAATTTTTTTCGCCAAAACCTTCTAAAATTTTTTGTCCTTCCTCGGAGCCACTAAAGAGGCGGTAAGAACCATCTTTATTTTGGTCAAAATAAAGATCAAATTTCAAATGATGTAGAATTTTATCCTCAAATTCTTGGTAAAATGAATTTTCATCAGGGATAGGAGAAATACCACAAATAATACTATTTCTTAGTTTAGCCTGGAAGTAAGAATCATGGCTGAAAATTAGGGAGTAGTAGGTTAGAGCCTCTAAATCGAAAAGAGGGATGCCTAAAATAATTCTCTTCCTTTTTTTTTGGTTCGGACATTGATATTTTTTATCGCGATAGGAATACAATTCTTCTTTATTTGGTAAAAAAAGTTTTCGCAAGGGATAAAATGGTTTAGAATCATATTCAATATCTTGTCTAAATTTGATTTTTCCAAACCGAACTATTCCCTCAATTTGTTTAGGGCCATAAATATCAAAACGCAAGAGAAGCCAGTCAATAAATTTATTATAGGTGATAGAATCCATTATAAAGAATTTTCAATTTACAATTTTCAAACTTTACCGGAGTTGAAAATTGGAAATCAATTTTTATTTTTTATTAGATAATTGAATGCCGAAATCGCCGCTTTTGCTCCTTCGCCCGCGGCAATTACGATTTGTTCATACGGCACATCAGTGATGTCGCCGCAGGCAAAGATACCTTTTGCATTGGTTTGGCAGAAGCGATCTATTTTTATTTTACTTTCTTTATCTAATGCCAATAAATTTTTAACCAATGCTGTGTTAGGAATACTGCCAATTTCAACAAAAACACCGTCGGTTTTTAATTTTTTGATTTCATTAGTTTTGATATTTTTTATTTTGATACCGTGCACAAAATTGTCACCATAGATTTCTGTAATTTCAGTATTATTAAAAATTTGTATTTTTTTATTATTTTTTATCCTATCCAAGAGTAGGGAGTCGCCAGTACACCGTAGGTATTTTTCAATTAGGTAAACTTGATTCGCAATTTTTCCCATTTGGATTGTTGCCTCTAAGCCACTGTTGCCGCTACCGATAATAGCGACTGTTTTATTTGCGAAGAGTGGTCCATCACAAGTGGCGCAATAGGTGACGCCCTTGTTTATAAATTCTTTTTCGCCTGGCACATTCAGAGGCCGTGGTTTTTTACCCATAGCAAGGATTAATGTTTGAGCTTCATATTCTTCTTTTGCAGTTTTTACTGCAAAATGGGGGGATGTTTTTTTGGAGATATTGGTAACAACTTCATTTCTTATAGGAACGGCGAATTTTTGGAGATGTTCAGTAAATTTTTGTGTTAGAACAACACTGGTTATTAGGGGGAACCCAGGATAGTTTTCAATTTCCGAAGTACCTAAAATTTGGCCACCAATATCTTCGGTGATGAGTAAGGTATTTAATTTCTTGCGGGCACAGTAGATAGCTGCGGAAACGCCCGCGGGACCTCCACCGATAATGATTGTGTCATACATATATTTTGAATCAGGAATTAGGAATAATGAATTGTGAATAAAATAAAAATTCTTGATTCCTACTTCCCGATTCATGATTCATCTTTGGCATCTAGGGCAAAAATGCGCACTTCTTCCACCGATTTTGATACGGGTGACCTTGGTACCACATTTGGTACAAGGCTTCCCAGTATGTTGATAAACTTTTAATCTAAGTGCGTACTGTCCTTTTTTACCATAAATATTACGGTATGTATCTACACTAGTGCCTTGCGCTTCAATGGCATCTCGGAGAACTTTTTTAATGCCAGTGTAAAGCCTTTTCAGTTTGTTTTCTGGGATTTTACCAACCGGGGTGTTAGGATGAATTCCGGCATAAAATAAAACTTCATCTGAATAAATATTTCCTAAGCCGCTAATTTTAGATTGATCGAGAAGAAATGCTTTTACTTTAGTCTTTTTGTTCTGGATAATTTTTTTGAAATTTTCTAGAGTAAAATTTGGATCAAAGGGTTCTAGTCCTAACTTCTGAATTTTGTCGAAATTTTTTTCTATCTGCACCTTTGGATAAAGCCATATTTGACCAAAGAGACGTAAATCATTAAATCGTAATTCTAAATTTTTGTCTAAATAGAATATGGCATGATTAAAGCGATCAGGAGGATCACTGGCCTTGCGGACAAAAAGTTGACCAGTAAGACGTAAGTGGATTGCTAAAACTAATTTGTCAGAGAGTTCTAGCAAGATAATTTTTCCTCTTCTTTTAACATCTAAAATTTTTCTCCCCTTAATTTGTTTTTGAAGATCAGCAGGTTTGTGCGTTGCCAGTATTTTAGGCGCATTGCAAAAAAAGCCAGTAATTATTTTGCCTTTGATTTTACGATTTAATTGGCGGACAATAGTTTCTACTTCGGGAAGTTCGGGCATAAAATTAATTCAAAATGTAAAAATCAAAGTGTAAAATGACAATGCAAAATTTTAAAATTCTTATCATTCTAACATTTTAATTTGTCATTTTGATTTTTGATATTTACATTTTGATTTATTAACTATTCTTTCCCAATCATCACTGCAATGGGCATTAGGCGTGCTACTTTTTTAGTGATCCCCCGCTCCACAAGAGTATCTATGACTAAATTAATATCTTTATAGGCCATTGGCGCTTCATCTAGAACCTCGCGGACATCACGAAAATTAGTAAGAATGGGACCTAACTTTTGCTCAAATTCTTGGGGGGTTATAGTTTTCTTCGCACGGTTTCGACTCATTCTGCGTCCAGCACCATGATTTACTGAATAAAAAGTTTCTGCTGCTGCGGAAGTGCCTACTAATATATAAGAAGGGGTGGCCATTGAGCCGGGAACTAAAACCGGATGGCCAGTGTCCTGATAAATTTTTGGATTTTGAGAGTGTCCTGGGGGTAATGCTCGCGTTGCTCCTTTGCGGTGAATTAAATATTGTTTACCAGAAGGGGCGGTTTCAAATTTAGCAATATTATGGGCAACATCATATAAAAGATCCATCCCTAATTTTTTTGCTGATTTTTTAAAATGCCGGGCAAAAGTTTCTCGGACATAATGCATAATTAGATGGCGATTTCCAAAGGCGAAATTGACGGCGGCGGCCATAGCACTCCAATATTGTTTTCCTATTTTCGATGTAATGGGTACAGCAGCAAGTCCTTGAGATGGGATAGGGATGCCTTCTTTTTGTGCCTTTTCAGACATTAATCGCATATAATCATCACCGATTTGGTGGCCGAAACCGCGCGAACCGCAGTGGATTATAATACAAATATTATTTTCTTTAAGACTAAACCGATCAGCTAATTTCTGATCAAATATTTTATCAATCACTTGAAGATCAATAAAATGATTACCTCCTCCTAAAGTTCCTAGTTGATTGTGGCCTCTTTTTTGCGCTCGATCGGAGACAAATTCTAAACTAGCTCCAGCGAGGCATCCTTCTTCTTCAGTGCTAGAAATATCTTCTGGCCAACCATAACCTTTTCTAACTAAATTTTTTATTCCCTCCTCGACTAATTCTTTTAAGTTAATATTTGGAAGCATTCCTTGCCAATTTGACCTTCCTGTTCCCATAGGTACATATTTTTCAATATCTTGCATTAAACTTCTTAGTTTGGGTTTGTCAATTTCTTTTTTATCGGCAAGATAAAAGTAATTAAGGGGAATATTAGTTTTGACCAAACGAACGCCGCAGTTAATATCATAACCTACTGCTCCAGCGGAGATGAGACCTTTTTGACAATCCATTGCCATTATTCCTCCAATTGGTAGTCCAAATCCTTCATGGATATCTGGCATACCAATTACTGGTTCAATAACACCAGGGAGAGTCGCCGCCGCTGTTAATTGTTCTAATGAACGATCAGAAAATATTTCATTTTTTAACTCTTCCTTAATATAAACCACTGCATCCACAAGCATATTTCCTTGTTTTTTGATTCGGAAACGATTTTTTCCGTCAGGGATTAAATTGTATTGCATAATATAATGTGTGGTATGTGATACATAATTATTACACATTAGTTCGACAGGCTCACTACTTTTTACACATTACTCCCTTACTATTCATTTATAGTGATCGCTTCTACAGGGCAAGATTTGGCAATTTCCGCTACATCACAAGTAGTGCAGCCGTTATTTTTGATTATTTTAGCTTTAGAACTTTCGTTGTCCATTTGAAAGACTTCAGGACACATTGCAGCGCAAGTGCCGCAGCCAATACATTTTTCCGTATCAATACTAATTTGTGCCATTTTAGTTGATTTTATTTAATAGAATGATAATTATAATTGTAAGTTAATTTACGATTAAAATTTTTAGAAGTCATTTAAATTCTAAAATAGTCTTTTTTGTAAAACAAAAAGAACTTAATAATATCCTCCCTTATTTTTCATTTACAGGTGTCTTTGTGGCAAGTGCAATCCGGAGGACAGCTGCATTTATCTACTGTTTTACCGCAACCACAAGGACACATTTCTTTTTTTTCTTTTGTTTGGTCCTCTTTAGGAGAACCGCAGGAACCACAGGACATAATCGTTTAAATCCAAATGCCAAAATTCCCGCCCGCCTGTGCTGAACGTACGCGTTGCGGGAAGGCTAATGTTAAATGGGAATTTGACATTTGTTATTTAGATTTAGGGTTTATTTAAGACTATTTTGTCTATTTTTTCTTTATCAAATCCTAAAATTATTTCTTCTTTCCCCCCCTGTTCTACTAAGATTACTGGTACGCCCATTTGGTTTGTTTTCTGGATCATTTCTTCGGCTGCTTTTCGATCTGTAGCAATATTAATTTCCTCAAAATCGATGTTATGTTGTTTTAAATATTCTTTTACACTGATGCAATGAGGGCAAGCAGGGGTAGAATAGATTTTAATTTTCATAATTTAAAATTTCTAATCATTTAATCTTTTTTAGTTTAAGTGCTAGTGCAGAGTTATTATAGCATAAAATACAGAAGTTATATAGTAACTGGTACGTTGTAATTAGTAGTCGTTCGGGAAAAGTATTTAAAACAGCTTTTTTGCCATTTCCCAATATCTATCATTTCCTTGCAATTTTAGCCAGTACCACCATTCCACGCCCCAGAGATAAACTTTATTGAAACCGCATTGTCGGCTGTAGGCTAAGATCTCTTGAAATTTTTCAGGACTCATTGTTTTAGCGATTATTTCGGGAGTGGCGTTTTTAATATCACTACCATGAATCCAAGGTTCACCTTGTTGCTCCGAAACAATAATCGGTTTATTGCCAAACAGGAGTTTCATTAAGGCTATTTTGCGATGATAGAAAATGGCGGGGATGCGGTATTTCATATAACCAACGAGGCGGTTATATACATATTTATAAAGAGAGGTGCCAAAAATATCAGCACGACGGTATTCACCAACCCAGAGGGAGAATTCCCCTGAAGAGGTAAGCATCACAGGACGGGGATCTTTGGAATGCACAAAAGCAACCTCTTCTTCTAAAAGTTTCTTATCCCTCGGGGGACAATCACCGAAACTATGAAAGAAAAAGGGTTCATTTTCTACTTGCCAGATTTTAATATGCTCATCATTTTTATAGCGGTTAATGATTTGTTCAATAAACGACAATAGATGTTTTTGTCTTTCTTCTGCAGGAAGGGATAATGCCCAAATGGGTATATGACACTCTGGCCAGCGAGGGACTTTTTCGCCGAAGGCGAGAATAATTTCTCCATTTCTTTGATCAATTTCTGCAATTTGCCAATCTAAGTCCGAAAAATCATACTCCCCTTCTTTCTTTTCCAAATCATCCCAATAAGCCATAAGGCGAAATCTACGTACTCCTAAATCATCCAGAATTGCATTTAGGGCGACTTTAGGATCAAGATTATATTCCCGTATGTTTTTAGCAGAAAAGTTTACTCCATATTCTACTTTGTCAGCTGGTTTAGGGATACCGAGTAGAAAGTATCCGAGTATCATTGCTAGTAGCCCTGAAAATATTATTAGAATTATGGTGAGAGTTTTCATAATTGTAAGCTTTAGAACCTGGTTTTATCTGAATGCTAAAATTGCTAATCCAAAGGTGATTAAAACTACGGCAATGATTCTTTGTACTTTTTGATTTTCAAATTCTTCAGCAAAGAGAGTCGGGATTCTTCCTGCTAAAATCAGAGCAATAATGATAAGAAAAACATACTGAATTCCTTGCAGGGCATTTACTATAATAACTGAAGAGAGAAAGATAGCATAGTGTAACATTACAGCAGAAAGAGCAGAGATTGCGCGAATGCCAATATATCCTAAACCCACCTTTGTTCCTACACGTCGAGGCGCTTTTTTGATTTTTTTGCACCAAGGAGGAATTAGAAAAAGAGATAAAGCCAGGATTAAACCCCCTATTCTGATCCAGATAAATCCTACCCAGAATGGTGTTAAATTATAGACATATTTAGTGATAATAAAAGAAGCGGCAAAACAAAATGCAGCTATTAAACCATAAATCACACCTTGGCGGGAGAAAAGATTGCGGCGACGGCGTTCAGCAGTAATTAAAATGCCACCTAGGATTAAAAGATAAAAAGCGATAAATTGGTTACGATTTAGCCTTTCTTGGAGAAAGATTGAGCTTAAAACAAAAGTAAAGATTGGCACCATTGTACCAATGAAAGGGATAATACGGGAGGTGGGGTTTTTTTCAATAGCTGAGAAAAAAAAGATGAGAGCGATAACAAAGAAGGCACCAGCAATAAGAGCTGCAATTATAATCTTGCCTTGTGGTATTTGCCAGGCGAGGGGTAATAAAACAATAGCTAGTCCTCCCAGAAGACCATTGTAAAAAGCATAGGCTAAGGGAGATTTTACCTCGCGAGATAAAATATATTTATCAGCAACAAAAACAATAGCAGATAGAAGGTGAGCAGCAATAACAAGGAGAAGCCACATAGAATAATGTAAAATTTAAAAATCAAAATGCAAAATGACAGATCAAAATGTTAAAATGTAAAAAATTTTGAATTTTTACACTGTCATTTTAATTTTTGATTTTTGCATTTTAGATTTGTTATTATGTTGGCATAGACTCTTGCCGAGGAACGAATGACACGTTCTTGGGTTGGATAATCTATGGCAATAAGTCCAAATCTTGGCTTAAAACCATGTAGCCATTCGAAATTATCTATTAAAGACCAATGGAAATAACCGTAAATATCAATATCTTGAGCTATTGCCCTTTTAATCATCTCAATATGTTGAGTAATGGAGCGGGCACGGTATCTATCCTTTTGATCTGCTAAACCGTTTTCAGTGATATAGATAGGTAGATTAAATTTTTTTAATTCCAAGAGGATTTTATATAAACCTTCAGGATTTATTTCCCATCCTAAATCTGAAATCATTTTATTTTGAGGAGCAGAGATGTCTTTTTGTATTTTGTAAAAAGGGGGTTTAATTTGTGCTTGAATTTTATAATAAAAGTAATAATTGATACCTAAGAAATCGTGGTAACCTCTGGTTCTCTGGTAAAAATCACCATTCCAAAATTTTTTTGCCATTCTACAAGCAATTTTATTAAAGGGTGATTTATCGGCATCAAAATAAATGTAATTTTGGGCGATTCCTACTTGGGCTTCAGAAAGAAGAGTGTGAATTTTTTTATAAGCTTGTTGGTGGCAGTGAGCAAGTCTTCTTATAACCTTTTTATACTGCCAGAAGCTTTTTTTGCCTGGTGGCCAATCGCCGACGAGGTAGCCGTGACTTGCAAAAACATTTGGTTCATTGATGGTAATCCAGAAATCAATATAGTCAGAGAATTTTTTAACTACTAACTCTATGAAGCGGATAAAATAAAAAGTAATTTTGTTATTTAAGAACCCTCCTTTTTTTGCAAGCCACAGGGGTAAAGTAAAATGATGGAGGGTGAGCATTATCTTGAGGCCATTTTCTTTTAAGGTTTTAAATACTTGTAAATAGTGATTGATTTCTTCTTCGTTAAATTCACCTTCTTTAGGTTCAAGGCGGCTCCATTCAATAGAGAGACGGTGAGCATTGTGTTGAAGGCTTTTTGCAAGACTAAAGTCTTCTGCAAATAAATTATAATGATTACAAGCAAGGCCGGAAGATTCTAATCCCCTCTTTTGCTCCCATTCCCACCAGTCATTATCAAAGTTGTTACCCTCTACTTGGTGAGCACTTGTTGCAGCACCCCACAAGAAGGAAGAAGGAAAATTTATGAACATAAAGTGATAGTTAAAAGTTCAAAGTTGAGCTCAAAATTAAAAATCATTAAACTTTGAACTTTCTATAACTTTGAATTTTGAACTTTGAACCTTGAATTGAATTCAGATTCCCCTAAATAATACCCCTAAAATCAATAATAATGGTGCTCCCATTAGAGCCCACATTCCTACTTCAAAATCTACCCCATAGCGAGGAAGAGGTAAAATTGTTCCTGAAATGCCTGTAATAAGCAATCCTAAAACCGCGATCATCGTAATTAGTCGTGGGGGATTAATCCATTTTCCCTTCCCACTTTTATTACGGCGGATCATTTTTTTGTTTATATTTGTTTAAAAGTTGAGCCTAATAAGAGAATAATGGTGGAAATAACCAGTGACCAAATGACTATTACTTGTGGAATTGGTAACCAGAAATAACCCAAAACCCCCAAAAGCCAAAGAAAAATTCCTAAAATTAAGGCAATTCTCTTTGGCGGATTGGGGTTGTTTTGTGCAATTTTGGAGATAAAATCCTGTTTTCTGCGCGTCAAATCTTTTTAGAGGCTAAAACCAGTTTTCGTTAGAGTGTCTGCTTCCGCTTTAATTTCAGCGGGATAATTTTTTAGTTTATCTTTCACTTCTTCTGTAACGATGGAACCAAGTATTTTTGAACTATCAGGCGTTTTAATTCCACTTAGTTCTTTACTGGCAGTTTGAAGATCGGAAGCTAATTTGGTTAATTTTGCAACATCCTGGTTGCGAAGAGCATCAGTCATTTGTACGATAATTTGATCCATTTTTTCTAATGTTTGGATCATCTTAGTATTAGCTTCTTTGTAAATGTCAGGGGGATTTGCATTTTCCAATTTCTTTAAAGTGTCACTCATTAGATTGTGCATTTGTTCAAACAGAGAGATCATTTGTTGTGGAGTTGTCGCTTTAGTGCTACCTAAAGCTTGGAAAGAGGTTATCATATCTTGACCTATCTTCCCATATTCTGCCCAACTAATAATTTTGTCTGTGGCATCACGAGCGGTTGTGAAATAATCTTTCGTTTTTATTTCCAGAGCCTTTGCCTTCCGAGGCGCTTTCATAGCAACCAGTTTGTTTAATTGAGCTTCGGAATCAGTTTTGACAATCATCACTTCAGCTTTTATTTGATCCGGGGTTTTGTTTTCTGTTTTGATGTTTAATGTTTGTCCGGTCCATTGACTATTGCTTTCTTCTATCATGGACTTGACCTGCGTCGCGTAAGTTCGGGTTTTCACTCCTTGGTGCCAGGCATAAGCCGTGATTCCTCCTCCGACTAAAAGGATGACAGCAACGGCAATACTGATGATGAGAGGTTTTTCATCTTTTTGTGTTAATTTTGAAATTATTTATTTCTCGCTTTGGCGAGGCGAGGTTTTCTTTTGAATAATTTAATTATCTAAAATTTTTAATATTTAGTCAAGGATTTTTTCTACCATTTTAAAGAATTTTAACTTTGTAGTCAATCACTGCGCCTTTGGCGTCAAAACTAAATTTTCCTTTTACATTTCTACCTTTTAAAACATAAGGAAGCCAATAGGGATCATCAGCCCACATCCTTTGGTAAGGAATTTTATTTATTGGTATCCATTGTGGCTTCATTTCATCTGATTCTTTCGGCTCTCCTTCCCATTTGTCAATTAAATAAACATACACTTCTTGGTTCCAATCTTGGTGGGCGGATGCGAAAAATTCCAAAGTCGCTTTTTGTGTGTAACTTATTGGTTTGACGCCAATTTCTTCCATTGTTTCGCGAATCAAAGCCTCCTCAACAGTTTCACCTTGTTTTTCCTTGACTTTGCCTCCAAAACCATTTAATTTACCTTGACCCAACCCTCTCTTTTTCATTGCGAGAAGCATTTGATTGTTTTTCACTAAATAAGCAAGAGTGGTTTTGCGGAAAGGTTGATTAGTTTTCTGATCCATATTAAAAATTAAATAATAAATACTGCCGCAG
>CAYWOB010000003.1:0-33782 GCA_964459815.1 uncultured Candidatus Saccharibacteria bacterium | reverse complement strand
GATCAAAAAATATCTACCAAAAGAAAGAATTAATATCAGATTTGAATTTATAGATCAGAGCAGAAGAAAAATAGTCATTATGTAAGCGTAACCACCCATTAGTTAAGGCAAGAGTAGATATAAATGCAGAGCATTTTTTATTTAACCATTTCTTATTTTAAGAATTCTGATTATAATGTGCCTCCAGAGGTTTGCAATAAGGCAAAATTTCAGGCGCCAAGTTATTCAGGATCTGCACCATACGAAACAGCGTATGTTATTAAATCATTTGTTTCGTTTATAGAAAATGAGAAATTTGAGAAACAGAGAGCTTAAAAAAGCTCTTTTTTATTTTCAAAAAATTAATGGAATGCTATGATAATATAAGAAAGAACTGGTGCGAGTATAACCCCTTTGTCATTCCCGCGCCGTGCCCGCCATCGCTTACACTTCAGGCGTTAGCGGGCGGGAAAGCGGGAATCTAGGATTAGTGCTTAAAACCTGGATTCCCGATCAGGTCGGGAATGACATAAAATTTTTGATATTTATGCTTTATTTTAGGTGTTATAGCGATTTACTCAGTATGAGTTCAAAGATATGTCCAATCAAAAGAAAAAATTTGTTTTAATTGATAGCAATGCCTTAATCCACCGCGGGTTTCATGCCCTGCCGCCAACAATGACGACGAAGGCAGGAGAGGTGGTGAATGCGGTTTATGGTTTTGCGCTCGTGTTTTTGAACGTTTTAGCGAAGTTAAAACCTGATTACATTGCTGCTTGTTTTGATTTGGCTGCGCCAACTTTCAGGCACAAGGCCTCGGATTTATATAAGGCGCACAGAGTAAAAGGTGCAGACGAACTTTATGCCCAAATTCCGCGGGTGAAGGAACTTTTACACGCTTTTAACATCCCTATTTTCGAGAAAAAAGGATTTGAAGCTGATGATTTAATTGGCACCTTAGCGCGGCAGATTGAACAGAAAAATAAAGACATTCAAAGCATTATTGTGACAGGAGATTTAGATACGTTGCAGCTTGTGGATGATCACACGCATGTTTACACACTTCGTAAAGGGGTTAAAGATACTATGCTTTATAATAAGAAAATGGTGCAGGAACGTTATGATGGCCTTGCTCCAGAACAATTGCCTGATTTTAAAGGTTTAGCAGGAGATGCTTCAGATAATATTCCAGGGGTTTACAAGGTTGGAGAAAAAAGTGCAATCCAGATCTTAAAAGCCTTTTACTCTATAGAAAATCTGTATGCTTTTTTAGATGAACATCCCAAAGAAGAGAGATTAAAATACAAGAATTTAGAATTAAAAGGAAAACTCTTAGAGAATTTGAGAAAATACAAAAAAGATGCTTTTTTAAGCAAAAAACTGGGTATGATTGTTCAAGATGTATCTTTAAAATTAGATTTGCAAAAGTGTATTCTTGTTGATTTTGATCGGCAAAAAGTTTTGAATCTTTTCCGCGATTTAGAATTTCAGAGTTTAATTGCCAAGGTGCCCCAGAGCAAAGAATCAGCGATGAATGTTGTGGCAGGTTCTGGGGAAAATTTAAAAAGGAGGGATCGGGATTATAGAATTGTTAAGGGTTATGATGAGCTGAACAATTTAGTTGTTCAGCTACAAAAAGTAAAAGAGGGTTTTTGCATTGATACTGAAACCACAAGTGAGAGGCCAATGTTAGCAGAATTGGTGGGTATTAGTATTTGTTTTAAAGTAGGACAAGCTTTTTATATTCCTGTGCGTTATCAGGATCAAGAAATACTTTACAATGGCAAAAGTGCCCTGGAAATTTTAAAACCGGTTTTAATAGATAAGAATTTGGCTAAAATTGGCCACAATTTGAAATATGATTATATTGTTTTGGCGCGTTGTGGCGTTAAGATGCAGGGTATTTCTTTTGATACAATGCTCGCTTCTTACCTTTTATCCCCTGGTTCACGAGCGCATTCTTTAGATGCCCTTTCCTTTAATCTTTTAGGTTATGAAAAGATTAAGACCGAGGCTTTAATTGGCAAGGGTAAAGGGCAAATTACGATGAATTTAGTAAATCTATCTAAAATCACAGAATATGCTTGCGAAGATGCAGATATGGCTTTTAGATTGAAGCCAATTCTGGAAAAGGAAGTGCGGCTGGAAAAATTAGAAAGACTGTTCTTAGATGTGGAAATGCCTTTAGTAGAAATTTTGGCAGAGATGGAAATGAATGGGATTAGAATAAACCAGCATTATCTTAAAGATTTGGATTGGGAAATAAATGTCAAGATTCGCGTCTTGCAGAAGCGGATCTATAATCAAGCAGGGCAGGAATTTAACATTAATTCTACGCGTGAACTAGAGCAGATTTTATTTCATAAATTAGGCTTGTCTACTTTAGGGATTAAACGGACCAAAACCGGTTATTCTACAGCCGCAGAAGAGTTGGGAAAATTGCGTGCCAAACATCCGATTATTGATTTAATCTCTAAATATCGGGAGCTCTATAAATTAAGATCCACTTATGTAGAGACATTGCCTCGCTTAGTGAATCCTCAAACTCATAGGGTACATACAAGTTTTAATCAGACCGTTACGGCAACAGGCAGGCTTTCTTCTTCGGATCCGAATTTACAGAATATTCCTATCCGGACCAAACTTGGTAATAGTATTCGCAGAGCCTTTGTACCGGAAAAAGGTTATAGCCTCCTTGCTTTGGATTATTCACAAATTGATTTGCGCGTGGTTGCTCATTTATCTGGTGATACACAACTTGTAGCAGCTTTTCAAGATGATCAGGATATTCATGCTGCTACTGCCGCCAAAATCTATAATGTTAATATTGAAGACGTGACACCGCGAATGCGTCGCGCTGCCAAAGCAATCAATTTTGGTTTGATCTATGGAATGAGTGCTTATGGTCTAGCGCAGAGTTTAAAGATTAGCCGCGAGCAAGCCCAGGAATTCATTGAGAGTTATTTAGGAAATTATCCTTCTTTAGAAGAATATGTACAGAAGGTAATTAGGTTTGCAAAGAAGCATGGTTATGTGCAAACGCTCTTGGGGCGCAGGCGGCTTCTGCCAGAAATTAATTCTTCCCAAGCACAAATTGTACGGGCTGCAGAGCGGATGGCGATTAATATGCCTTCCCAAGGAATGACTGCAGATATTTTAAAGATGGCAATGATCGCGGTGCATAAAGCAATGCCTCGAGATAAGGATGCACAAGAGTGCCGCCTTTTACTCCAGGTGCATGATGATTTATTACTCGAGATCAAAACAGAAAAGGTTAAATTCTGGGCGCGGAAGTTCAAAAAAATTATGGAAGCAATTTACAAACTCAAAGTGCCTTTGAAAGTTGAGGTTTCAATTGGGAAGAATTGGGGAGAGATGAAGGAAATGAAAAATTCAAAGTGAAAAATGAAGCAACCCACCCTTTCCCTCCACATGTCACTGTCACAGGGAGGGGATATACATTGGTTTTAGAAAAGCAATAATGAACTTTTATGGTTTTTTTTCTTTATGGCGAGGATAGTTTTCGCTCGCGGGAAAAATTAAAACAAATTAAGGAAAGGTTTTTAGAAAAAGATAAACAAGGCTTAAATCTAACAGTTTTAAGAGATGAAATTACTTTTAGCTGTTTCCGCGAGGTAGTGCGGCAGATGCCTTTTTTAGGTAAAACGCGGCTAGTGATTTTAGAAAATTTGTCCCAGGCTAGAAAAGAGGAGCAGAAAAAAATTGTAGATTTTTTAACAAAGGAGCATATCCCCACTTCTACAGTTTTAATATTTTGGGAAGAAGGCATACCTGATGCGCGCAGTCGTCTTTTTAAAATATTAGTAAAAATAGGGAAAAAGGAAGAGTGTAACCCCTTATCAGATTACCAGGTTCAAGAATGGATCAGGGAGCAGGTACAAAAGATGAGAGGAGTTATTAAAAGAGAAGCAATAGCGGAGATTATTTTGCGTCTTGGTAACAACCTTGATGCCATACATAATGAACTAGAAAAATTATCGGCTTACAGGGTGAGGAAAGAGATTAGGCAAGAAGATGTGGAATTATTAATTCAACCTAAATTAGAAACAGATATTTTTAAATTCGTAGATGCCTTGTCTCGCAAGGAGCGTAAATTAGCTTTGAAATTTATTTATGATCAATTTAATTTAGGTACAGATAAACTTTATCTTGCGTCAATGATTGCCTATGTTTTTCGTAATTTGCTTGCAATTAAAGATTTGGAGGAGCAAGGTTTGAGATTAGAGGATATTATCCGGGAAACCCATTTACATCCTTTTGTGGTAAAGAAAAGTTTGCCCTGTATTGCTAAATTTAAGCTCATAGAATTAAAAAGAATTTATGAGAAATTATTTGAGCTGGATATGAAAATAAAAACAGGAAAAGTTAATCCTGCTTTTGGTTTAGAGATGTTTATTTTTGGTGCGACTGCTTAAAGATTATTTCTGCTTTGTAATTTTATTCCAAGCTAAAGTTAACCGCGACTTTTTACGACTAGCGGTATTTTTTTTAATAATTCCGTTTTGCGCTGCCTTATCCAAGGCTTTGATTGCTTTTTGGAGGCTTTGTTTTGCCTCTTCTTTTTTCCCTGCTGTAATTAATTTGCGGGTATCTTTAATAATTTTCTTCAAGCGGATTTTAACAGCTTCGTTGCGGATGGCACGTTTTTTGCTTTTTCTTAAATATTTTTTGGCAGCTTGTTTATTAGGCATATTCTTGCTAGATAATTAGTTATTACTTTTCAAACTTAGCATACAAATTACTAAAAGGCAATGATTTTTAAACAAAGTTAAAAGTTCAAAATTCAAAGTTACCCTCCCGTCTCGCCTGGAGCGAAGCGATGGTGGGCAAGCACTTTAGAATGAAAAATTATTCAAACTTTTAACTTTGCACCTTGAACTTTTAACTGTTTAATTTGGTCCCGGAGTTCTGCGGCTTTTTCAAATTCAAGATTTTTAGCGGCTAATTCCATCTCTGCTTCTAATTCGTGAATAAGATAGACCAATTCCTCGGCAGGTATTTTTTGAAGATTCAGGACCTCCTTTTTGGTTTTTTGGATTGCCTGGACAGGCAGGAAATCTTTAATTTTTTTCCGGATGCCTTGAGGAGTAATTTTATTTTTTTGGTTATAATCTAGCTGAATTTTACGGCGGCGAGAGACCTCATTAATTGCACGGCGCATTGATCCAGTCATTTGATCTGCATACATAATTACCTTACCTTCAATGTGGCGGCTAGCGCGTCCCATTGTTTGAATAAGGGCAGTCTCGCTGCGCAAATATCCTTCTTTATCCGCATCTAGAATAGCGACCAAGGATACTTCTGGCAGGTCCAAGCCTTCGCGCAAAAGATTAATCCCTACGACAATATCATAAACTCCTTGACGGAGTTTTTTTAAAATATCCAATCTTTCTAAGGTGTTAATTTCAGAATGGAGATAGTGTACTTTGAGATTAGCTTTTTCTAGATATTGCGCTAGCTCCTCTGCCATTCTTTTAGTGAGGGTGGTGATGAGGATGCGCTGCCTTTTTTCAATTCTTCTTTGAATTTCATTCATTAAATCATTAATTTGGTTTTCCGTAGGCCGTACCTCTATTTCTGGATCTATAAGTCCTGTAGGGCGAATAAGTTGTTCTACGATTTGTTTGGAATTTTGGATTTCGTAGGGTCCTGGGGTAGCCGAAACAAGGATCATCTCTTGCACCTTTTTTTCAAATTCTGTGAATTTTAATGGCCGGTTATCCAGAGCGGAGGGCAGTCTGAATCCATATTGAATTAGCATTTCTTTACGCGATTTATCACCAAAATACATACCGCCAATTTGAGGGATTGTCATATGTGATTCATCAATAAAGAGGAGATAATTTTTAGGAAAAAAATCAAGGAGAGTGGAGGGAGGTTCGCCGGGGGCGCGGTTATCAAGATAGCGCGAATAGTTTTCAATGCCATTGCAGTAGCCAACTTCAAGTATCATTTCTAAATCATATTTTGTTCTCTGCTCAATCCTTTCTGCTTCTAGAGGTTTGTTTTCCTTTTGAAAATATCTAACTTGTTCTTTGAGTTCATTCTTTACTTGCTGGGAAAAATTATCTATACCCTGGCGGGGAGTAATCCAATGCCGGGCAGGAAAGATTTCCACCTCTTTGATATTTTCAATTTTTTTGCCAGTCAAACGATTTACTAGCGAGATATTTTCAATGAGGTCTCCAAAGAATTCAATGCGCATTATTTTTTTATCTTCTGAAGCGGGGAAGATTTCTAGGGTGTCGCCGCGGACGCGGAAGGTACCACGGGTAAAACCAAGGTCATTGCGAGAATACTGGATACGGGTTAATTCACGCAAGGTTTCTTGGCGATTCATCGTGGTTTTGATCTTTAAAGTGATCGCTTGATTTTTGTATTCTTGAGGCGAACCTAAACCATAGATACAAGATACAGAAGCAACAATAATAACATCCTGGCGGCTCAAGAGAGCGGAGGTTGCAGCATGACGTAATTTATCAATTTCTTCGTTAATGTCGCTTTCTTTGGCAATATAGGTATCGGTTTGGGGAACATAGGCTTCGGGTTGATAATAATCATAATAAGAGACAAAATAATGCACAGCCGCATCAGGAAAAAATTCTTTAAATTCACTGGCCAATTGCGCGGCAAGGGTTTTGTTATGAGAGATAACTAAAGTCGGCCGGCCAATGTTTTGAATTATATTGGCCATCGTAAATGTCTTACCACTACCAGTTACGCCCAAGAGGGTTTGGTATTTGTACTCTTTTTTTATACCTTGAGTTAATTTTTTAATCGCCTGGGGTTGATCGCCAGTAGGGTGAAAAGAAGATTTGAGTTTAAATATTGACATAGAGTAAGAAATAAATAGTTATCAAACTTAAGTATATCATAAAGTTAAAAGTTAAATCTTAAAAGTCAATGCGCATTTTAGGTTAGTATGGCTTAGCTGATAGCTGGCTTTTTAAAGGGGCCAGTTTTTTTATTGCTTTTGCTTTTGTTTTCAGTTAAAATTAAGATAATAAATGTCATTGCGAGGTTTTATTCCTGATTCATTATTCCTAATTCCAAACTTATGATTGCTTATTTACATGGCATTATCAAAATTAAAACAGACAAGTTTTTGGTTTTGGAAGTAAATAATATTGGTTATAAGATTTTTGCACCGCAGAATGTGTTAGAATCTTTGAATAGTGAAGGTGAAGAACAGGAATTGTTTATTCATCATTATGTTTCTGAAGATCGGGAAGAATTGTATGGTTTTTTGAATTTTCAGGATTTGGAATTTTTTGAGCTCTTGATGTCGGTTTCAGGCATCGGGCCAAAATCCGCGCTTGGCGTAATGGCTATTGCCTCTACAGAGGATTTAAGAAACGCAATTTTGAGCGAGGATACTAGCATTTTTACTAAGGTTTCAGGTGTGGGCCAGAAGACTGCAGAAAGGATTATTTTGGAGCTGAAAAACAAGATACCAGGAGGTGTTACGCCAGGGATAGTAAGCCAGGATTTGGAAGTTTTGGATGCTTTAATTAAACTAGGTTATTCTCAAAAAGAAGCACGTGAGGCCTTACGGCAAGCACCAAGGGATTTAATCCTTGCTTCGGAGAGAGTCAAATGGGCTTTACAGAATTTAGGGAAATAGAGCCCCACAAAATCAAAAGATTTTGTGGGGGCCCCAAAACAAAAGCCCCAAAAATTCTTTTAGAATTTTTGGGGAACCCCGGAAATAAAATATCAGAACCCCTCCCAAAACCTCCCCTTAGAGAAGGGGAGGAGTGTATTATCTTAGTTAGAGGGGGTTCTGAATTTTAAAATAACTTTATAGTGAAGTTGTTTGTATGAATATTTTGGAAATAAGTCAAAGAGAGCAACTGAACAATTTTATTGTTCAGCAAGGAGAGAGTAATTTTTTGCAATCTTGGGAATGGGGGGAGTTTCAAAAGAGTTTAGGCAGAAAGATTTGGCGCTTCGGTATAGAAGAAAAACGATTAATCTCTTCGGCTCTCGTTATAGAAAATAAGCTACCTTTAGGAAGGAGCTATTTTTATTGTCCGAGGGGACCGGCTTTCTCAAATTTTCAATTTTCAATTTTCCCGCCCGCCTCGCCTGAAGCCACGCCCGCTTCGCAAGCGAAGCGTTGCGGGCGGGCGAAGCGATGGCGGGCAGGCAATTTTCAAAAGAAGATTTGGCCTATATTATTTTCTAAAATAAAAGGGATTACTAGAAAAGAAAAGGCAGTTTTTTTTCGGTTTGATTATCCTTATTTGAAATTGCCAAAATTTTTAAAAGACAAGGTTGTTCAATCACCCAGAGATGTTCAACCTAGAAGCACTTTAATTTTAGATTTGACAAAATCCGAAGAAGAGATTTTAGCCGAAATGAAGCCTAAAACGCGTTATAATATACGTCTCGCCCAAAGAAAGGGAGTGGTTGTTAGGCAAGGTGTTGGGCAGAAGGATTTAGATCTTTTTTTAAGTCTAGTTAAAGAAACTTCGCGAAGAGATGGTTTTAAAATCCATCCCGAATTTTATTATCAAAAAATGGTAGATTTTTTGGGTACAGAAGGACTTTTAAAGATTTTCCTGGCAGAATTTAAAGGAAAGGTTTTAGCCGCCAATTTGGTTTTGTTTTTGGGGAAGAGAGCAACTTATCTGCACGGAGCTTCCAGTAATGAATATCGTAATGTAATGGCACCGCATCTTTTACAGTGGGAACAAATCCTAGAAGCTAAAAGAAGAGGGTGCAAGGAATATGATTTTTGGGGAATCAGGACAGAATCAAGAATCAAGAATCAAGAATTAAGGGATAATGAAACATGGGAAGGGATTAGTAGATTTAAGAAAGGATTTGGTGGAAACGAGGTTAATTATGCGGGTACTTATGATTTCATTCTGGATAATTTTTGGTATAAAATTTATCGTTTTATACGGCGATGATTAAAAAGATAATTAAAAAAATTTTTCCTGAATTTTGGCTACTTTTTTATCATAGAATGTTAGCAGTTTTATCAGACTGGATTTATAATTCTCCTTCTCACAAAATGATAGTGATTGGGGTAACAGGTACAAATGGTAAGACTACGGTTTGCCATATGATTCGGGATATTTTAGAAGTAGGGGGGTCGCGTGTTGGGATGACCACTTCTATTGATTTCCAAGATGGAAAAAGGGTTTGGGAAAACAATACTAAGCAGGGAATGCCGGGTCGTTTTCAGCTTCGCAAATTGCTTTCCCAGATGGTAAAAAATAAATGTGATTATGCTATTATTGAGACTACATCTGAGGGTATTAAACAGTTTCGTCATTACAAGATTGATTATAATATCGCAGTTTTTACTAATTTAACCAGCGATCATATTGAGTCCCATGGTTCATGGGAGGCATATCGTCAGGCAAAAGAGGAGCTGTTTAAAATTGTGAGTGCAAGGGATGATGGGGCAAGTATTATTAATTTAGACGATCCTAGTGCCGAATATTTTTTGCAATATAGAGCGAAAAAAATCTATGGCTATGGTCTAGATTTAGAAAGAATGGAAAACAGTAAGATTACAGATGCGATTTTTGCTGAAAATATTACACTCTATCCTGAAGGTTCTGTGTTTAGGGTAAGCGATAGGCTTTATAGTTTAGCCCTGCCGGGTAAACACAATATCTATAATGCTTTAGCTAGCCTTTGTGTAGGACGAGCCCAGAGTGTGCCGGATGAACTAATTCAAAAAGCCCTGGCACGTTTTAATGGTTTGCCTGGTAGACTAGAGGAAATTCCAAGTCATAAGGGTTTTCGTATTTTTGTGGATTATGCGCACACAGAAGACGCCTTAGAAAAGGTTTATGAGACCCTGCAGAGGATGCCTCATAAGAGGATGATTGCAGTTTTAGGGGCAACTGGCGGAGGTCGCGATAAAAAAAAGAGACCAGAACTTGGCCGTTTAGCAGCACAATATTGCGATTTAGTTTTTGTAACAAATGAAGATCCTTATGATGAAGATCCGCAAGAGATTATAAACCAGGTTTTTGCCGGTGTGATTGTGGTTGGAAAAATAGAGAATAAGAATTGTTGGCGCATTTTAGACCGGGGAGAAGCGATTCGTACGGCGATACAAAATGCTCGCAAAGGGGATATTGTGATTATTACAGGCAAAGGTTGTGAGAGAGTAATGGCAACAAGACGTGGATTTGTTCCTTGGGATGATCGGCTAGAGGTAAGGCGAGTGCTTAAGATAAAAGCCAATATAGCAAAAGGGTAAGAACGATGCCCAGAATCGCACCTCCTAACACTTCGGGTAGTGTGTGCCCGATTTTTTCTATTTGGATGGAAAAACCGTTTTGTTTGCCATTTGGTAGTTCGCGCACTAACCTATTAATTGCTTTACTATGTTCATCAAGATAACGTCGGAGGCCCAATGCATCGCGGATAATTAAGATAGTAAAAACCATAGCCACGGCAAAGACACTGGAGAAAATTCCTTCATAGAGCCAAACTAGAATTAGAACAGAAAGGGAAAACGCAGTATGAGTACTGGGCATACCGCCGTAGCCAATAAGAATACCACGATGAAAGCTTTGCCCTTTGGCGAGTTTGATAGTGATTTTAAGCACCTGCGTAATAGCGCCAACAATTAAAGGAATGAGAATGATTTGATACATAAGTTTGTCCCTCCGATATTTATTATACTATAATAGTCATTTTGAGAGCAAAGAGGGAATTGTTAATTTTTAATTTTTGATTTTTAACTAATTTTTGTTTGCTTAATTTTTATTGCTATTATAGATAAGACAATAATTCAATAACTCAATAAAAATTAGCTAAAAATTAAGAAACAAAAATTAAAAACTATCATTCTATGTTTCTATTTATCAATACTTCTTTAGCTAACAAACTCACGGTTGCCCTTATCTTACCGGATTGCGAGATTTTAGACAGAGCTGATTTAGATATTCATCAAAATCATTCAGAAAAATTGTTGCCGGCGATTGAAAAGCTATTGTCTAAAAATAAATTAACCATTAGAGATTTAAGAGGTATTGGCGTAGTGCGCGGGCCTGGCTCTTTTACAGGCGTGCGCGTGGGAGTCGCTTGCGCCAATGCCTTGGGTTTTGTCTTGAATATTCCGGTAAAAGGAGTAAAATACAGAGACAATTTAGATATTTTAGACATTTTTAGTCAATTTAAAGAAGGGCAAAAATTTAAGCCCGTGGTTCCTTTTTATAATCGCGAGGCAGTGTAATTACTTTCTCCCCTGATAAGGGGAGAGTAAGAGGGGTTATTACATCATTTTATTGTTGTATTGTTTTATTGTTAAAGGGATGTAATTTGGAAAAAGGAGGTTAAAGATGACGGGAAAGAAGAGAGAGAAAAGACACTATTTTTGCGTTTTGGAAGATGGCACAGAGAAAGATTTAGATGCTTGGGGACCATCGGATGCAGATAGGAAGTTAGAAGAAGGGACAATAATAATTGGAACAAGTAGGGTCTGGAAAGATGTTGAGGAAATTCCACCGGAAGCAGAAACATTTCAGTCAGCATTAGATAAAATGGTTCAAGGTAAAACACGAGTTCGTGTTTATGCTGCTGATCCCTACCAGATCCAAGATGGGGTATTTCTTAGACTTACTCATTTGGCAGGTTGCTGCTATATAGTGTTAAAAGTAGGAGAGGAGGAAGTATACGTATATAGCGGAGTTTCTGAGATTATCCTGCTGGAAGACTAATTTCTGGCAGGTTTTTTTATTTCTCTTGACAATTATTTTTAGTTTGCTATACTTTATTCAAGTAAAGCGCTTTATTAATGGAACCGGGGTTTACTATAGTAAAGTAAATATTATGTCGCAGTGGGATAACAAAAAAACTGAAGATTTATTTCAAGCAATCTTGGCTTTAAAGAATATTAAAGAAGCGAAGAGGTTTTTTCGCGATCTTTTGACTGAGCAGGAAATTATTGAATTTAGCCGCAGATGGCAGGCGGCAAAAATGTTGGATAAAAAAGTGGCTTATTCCAAGATTGGGAAAGAAACAGGCTTGAGTTCAACCACAATTGCACGAATCTCTAAGTGGTTAAATCGCGGCATGGGCGGTTATAAATTAATGCTCAAAAGATTAAATCATCATCACGGTCTTTCTCTCTATGGGAAAAGGTTGTGTTGATTTTATTTAATTTAAAGATCATCTCATCCTCTTCCCATAAGGGAAGAGTTTTTTGTTTAATTCAAAAAATATGAATTCAAGAAACATTCAAATTGGGATTATTGGGCCGGAAGAAAAAAATATTCCAGGTAAGCGAGAGGAGGTGATTCTAAAACTCTCCGAGGAAATAGGCCGCCTAGTGGCGGAGGAGAAAGCAATTTTAATCACAGGAGGGTGTTCGGGTGTTGTAGAAGCGGCTTGCAGGGGTGCTTACCAAGTAGGAGGAATAGTCGTCGGCACGCCCGGCAGGACGCGTGGGATGGCAATTCCGTGGACTACGGTGGAGATTTGCACACCGATTGATATCGGCGACTATATTTTCGCCGGGATTTTAAGTTCTGATGTTATTATTGTCATTCCGGGGGATGCCGGTACGCTTGGAGAACTCGCGATTGCCTATCGTTATAGAAAACCTTTGATTTTTATCAAAGGTTTTGGTGAGGATTTTTTGGCAGTCTTACAGTTAGAAGGTTGGGAAAAATATCCGTATTATGTTGTGCAGTCTGCGGGAGAAGCAGTGGAGTTGGCAGTGAAAATTGCCAGAAAGATTAGAGGAGGGAAAAGTAATGAAAGGTTTAGTACTGATTGACTTGGATAAAACTCTTATTGACGAGCAATATAGCATAACCACAAAACGCATATTTGGCGCAATTTCAATAATGCAAGAGGGTGGTTGGACCCTTGGACTGAATTCCGATACACCACTTTTGCCTCTGCAAGAATGGCATAATTCTTCGCCCTTTAGCTCTTTTAAGGGGTTACACCCCAAAATAAATGGCCCCATCATTGCCGAAAAAGGGGCCTTGGTGCAATTTACCGATGGCACAAGAATAGCACTGTCTAATGCTCAAGAGATAATTATGCAGACGAAAGAGATGTTGGTAAAAAAGTTTGTATCTATTTCAGAGAACACTTTGTTTATTGGCGACGCAACGGAGTTTGTACATGTTGGCCGTTGGATTACTGGTTATTCTAATGTGCTGATTGCGCTCAACAACTTGAGGCAATACAGTTTAAGCTTTTTTGTCCGCGGCATTAGAAATAGGTACGAGGGTTTGATTATGGATAGAGAACTTTTTAGAGAAATCCTTGGGCAGATCCAGCCCCTGATTCCAAATGAATTAGTCCAAAGCCAAAGTGAAGAATATTGTATTTTCCTGTTGCACCCACGGGATTGTAATAAAACGCAAGGGGTCGCTGAAATCATAACAAAGGAAAGTTACGATCGAGTAATTATGATTGGTGACAGCATAAATGATTTCATTGACCTGCCAAATGTAGATACAATGGCAGTTGGAAATGCGCAGCAGGCACTTAAGGATGTCGCAGTCTATGTGGCCAAAGAAACTTATTCCTTTGGAGTGGCAGAAATTCTGACTAGAATATATAGAGGGGAGGTATAGAAAGTGTCTTGGCAGGAGAAGGTAAAAAATCGTTTACCCAATCTTGAGGCAAATGAATTTTGGTGGGTCAAAGGAAATATTTTTATTGATGATATTGGTCTAGAAAATCTTGGTTTAAGTAATGATATTCCTAAACTTAAGATGCCCTATCAAGTGCTTACCCCTGAATTATTGAATAAATCTCTTTTAAAGGTTTTGCAGTTAGATTCGTTTCAGGTTATTATCTGGCCGGGTGAAGGCGCTAAAGTTGTACGGAAAAGTTTGGGCATTGTAGATGGCTTGTGGGTTGCGGCTAAAAGGATTGGTTATAAAAATCCTGATGCTGATGTTGCTGATTTTTCAGTGCCTTTGGATCAAAGAGTTATAATTATTGATGATGTAATTGCTAGTGGTGTCACTGCACTCAAGGTTTATCAAAAAGGAAAATTAAAAAAAGCTTGTTTAGCTGCTTGGATTATGCAAAATCCTACTGACACTATTTTACGCTGTTATGAAAATATTTTTACGGGTTTTGTAGTGCGTGGGGATAATGGCAAAGTGCCAATAAATTCCTTATCAACTTTTCTAGAGAAACCAGAAATATTAGAAGATTATAGCGGGAGATATGCACTTAACCCCCAAGAATTTGTGGAGTTTTTTAATTGGTTGAAAGAGGAGGAAGTAAGCCGTGCACTTTAGAAATTTCCATCGTTCTTTTGGCGGTGTAGGTTCACACAAAAATTTCAAAGGGAGAAGATTTGTCTTCTCCCTATTTTTTCCTATTGGTAAATCCGCGCCAAGCCCCACCGCTCTGCGGGTTCGCACTTCGTGTTTGTGTTTGTTGACTTTTTGAATAATTATTGATATAATAAAACATTCTTTCGGAGATGGAAGAATCCCAATCCTCGGGTAGAGGAAAAATTTAAAAAGCGGGCAAGAAGCCTGCGGGAGGTTTTAGAATGAAGTACGGAGAGGTACCTTTGGGACAAGTGGAGGCTGCTATTAATAAATTAGGCGGCTTAGATGTTTGGAATGCGTGGCTAAGAGGTGAGAAGACCGTAATAGTTCAAGATGCTATAAAGGTACTTTTTGACAAAAATGGTCGGCGAATTCCTGATGGTCTTTCAGCTAATGTTTGTGATGCCGATAGGAATTTTTGGTTGAATCAGCCGAAGCTGGAGACAGAGGATGATTATGCTAATCGTATTACACGATTGCACACATCTTTAGGTATCAACACAGGGATTACTGTCATACAGCTCAGGGAGGAAACCGAGCGCTTGTTAGGCCTGATTCGGGACAACTCCCAAATCGCCAATATCGTCAAGGGCGTCTGGCTGCCAGTTGTGCTGCCCCAGCTCACAAGCGATGACCTCGGCACTGCTCTTGAACAGTATCTTGAGGGAGTTAGCAGGAGCTATGTTGAGACCTTTAATGATAGGACTTTTTATAACTATCGTGAGGGTACTTTGGCAGGCGAGGTCGGTATCGTTGACGGAAGCCGGCATGATCAGCTTATTGAGCGAATGAAGCAGGGGCCGGTCATCGGACTTCATTTCCCGAATCCCCTACGAGGGTTTTCCATCTACGCGCAAAGGGAGCAAATGTCAACCTTGCCAGAAGAATTTATTCTTTCTGGCTTGGATACAGTCATTGCGATGATGATGTATCTAGATGTTTTGGCGCGTGACTGGCATACTCCAGGATCGGACTTGGCCGCTGTTTCCTGGCAGGCCGCCGACGATTCGCTCTGCTTCGGGGCCGGTGACGACTTGCTCAGCTTTGGCGGTAGGGTTTACCTGGCCTTTGCCCGCGGCTGCTCTTCTGGCGGTCTTTTGTTTCTCGGGTAGTGCCGGGGTTTGGGCCTTTATTCTTTGACTCTTGGATCAGGAACTTTGGTTCTTGGTTCGCGGGCAAATTTTAAAAATCGCGGGGTGTGACAAACGCCTCGTTTTATTTTTGAAATTTGGTATAATAAATTTGGGAGTAGGCTAATACAACCGGCCCAGCCCCAGTTTTGTTTTTAAATTGTACAGACATGGTAAAATAGTTTGATTAAGAAAGTAAAACTAGGGCTGGGTAGCGGTTTGCCGAAACCCTAAATTTCTATTAACACATCAGAGTCCTGCGGTTCATTTTGGACTGCAAGAGAGTATGCGAGAATTTAGGCACTACTTGTCTTTTTCTGGGCCAACTTTTTTGAGGAGCCAAATAAAATACAGGGGGAATATTACTTTTCAAGCTATTTCCCCAGTGAATAAAGATGGAAAAAGACAAATTTCCTGGCAGGCCGCCGACGATTCGCTCTACTTCAAGGCCAATGACGACAAGCTCAACTTTGACAATAGGGTTAACCTGGCCAATGCCAACGACTGCTCTTCTGGCGGTCTTTTGTTTCTCGGGTTATGTCTAAATTAATAAAGGCCTTCGCAAAAAGAGGCCTTTATTTGTTAATGCCTTTCAGGATTATCCGAATGAACGTTGCCATCCGCCTAACATTCTGCCGATTTCCTGAATTTGTTCTTGTAATTTCAGATATTTTTTAGTGTCAATAATGTTCAAATCTTTTAGGAGTCGGATAAATAATTTTAATGTATCAAATTTTGTATTAGCCTTTTTAATTAACACCAGTTTTTCGTCTCTGTAAGTACAACTGGCTTCTAGTAAAAGCTCAAGCGTGGCAATAAGATATATTTCGCATTTGGCACCCAAAGTGTATTTATCTTTTTTCGGGAATAAAGCGGAATAGCTATAAAATACTTTATAAAGTTCGTACAATTTTTTAATAATTGGAATGTCTATATTGCTATGGTTCATAATATTTATAACAATTTAATTAGTTTAGAAAATATTTTAATTTGCTGGGATGAATTCAAGAAGGGCAAGTCAAAGAAATATGATGTGATGGAATTTGAACGGTATTTAGAGAACAATATTTTCAAACTTCATTCTGAATTGGTTAATTTGACCTACGAACACGATCCTTATGTCAAATTCCATATTTACGATCCAAAGCACAGAATAATCCATAAAGCCGAGGTTAAAGACAGGCTGATTCATCATATTGTTTTTAAGGAATTATATAAAATATTCAATCCGACTTTTATTTACCATTCCTATTCGTCCAGAAATAACAAAGGCACTCATTCGGCGGTTAAGAATCTATCTAACGTTTTGCGGAAGGCGAGCCGGAATTACACTCGGCCTGTTTATGTTTTGAAATGCGACATCAGAAAGTTCTTTCACAGCGTGTCTCACCAAAAACTTTTTGAGATAATAAAAAATAGGATCAATGACCCCAAGTTCTTATGGTTAATGTGGCAGGTTATATCAAGTTTTTCAACGACTGTGAATAACTTTCCCCAGAGAGAGAGAGAGTTAAAGGAGAATTTCCAGAAAAGAAGGGACTGCCGGTTGGTAATTTAACCTCGCAGATTTTCGCTAACATATTTTTGGATAAATTTGATTGGTTTATTAAAAAGCAATTAAGAATAAAGCGTTATTTTAGATACGCCGATGATTTCGTAATTGTTGGATCAAATCCAAAGTATTTTAAACATTTAATTGGGCCAATTGATAATTTTTTGGATATAAAACTGGGTTTAAAATTAAATCCGCAAAAAGTGGAAATTAGAAAGTTCAGACAGGGGATTGATTTTCTTGGTTATGTTATCTTGCCTCATTATATAATACTTCGAACAAAAACCAAAAAGAGAATGTTTAGAAAAATTCAAGAAAGCAAAACAAGATTGGATCAGGGACTAATATCCAGAGAGTCCTTTAATCAATCACTCCAGTCATATTACGGGATACTCAAACATTGTAACAGTCACAAGTTGAAACAGAAAGTTGATAGATGTATTAAAGATTTTTAATTTTAACCTGAAGCTTCGGCTAGTGGAGAGAGCACAAGATTGAAGATGAATAAAAGACCATTTTACCTTGAAAGGTATCTTTTGCTGCTTTGGAGCTGTGTTTCTCTTGACATCATTTTTCGCTATGCTACACTTAGGGTATGGAAAATGATATATTGACTCCAGACTATTAGTCTTTCTGGTTTAAAGACTCGTTTTTGGTTGATCCAAAAGGAGCTTTGTTTTATTTGCGTTTTATTCTATTATTTTTTCATTATTTTTTATAAGACAGCGGATCAAGGGGACATTGCGAAGCGCTATACAGGGCGTTTTGAAAATAGGTGTAGATGTCCATCTTCTTCCGCAAAGATTTTTTCATTTGCGATATTAATTTTATGCGTTCTCTAAAGAAGATAAAAAATAAGAATACTCAAAATTTAAAAAAGCCCTTTAATGAGGCGAGTCAGTTTTTTCGCCGGAAATATTTCACAACAAATCATGAGGTAGTGAAATTGCCTAATCTTATTGAAATTCAAACTCAATCTTATGATTGGTTTGTGCGCGAAGGTTTGAGGGAGCTTTTTGATGAAATTTCACCGATCAAAGATTATTCTGGTAAAGAACTTGAATTATATTTAAAGAATTACTATTTAGATGAACCTAAATACGATGAGCTGACGGCGAAGGCCCGTAATACTACCTTTGAAGCTCCCTTGCGTTGCCAGGTGGAATTGGTAAATAAAAAAAGTGGCGAGATCAAAGAACAAGAAATTTATCTCGGAGATTTTCCTTTGATGACACCACGAGGTACCTTTGTGATTAATGGCGTGGAAAGAGTAGTGGTTTCCCAGCTTATTCGTTCGTCGGGTGTATTTTTTACAGCAGAAAATAATGGAGAGCGTAAACTTTTTGGAGCAAAAGTAATTCCTAACCGTGGGGCTTGGCTGGAATTTGAAACTGACTCCCAAGGTGTCATCGGAGTAAAAATTGATCGTAAAAGAAAGGTGCCTGTAACAAGCCTTTTACGCGCTTTTGGCTACACAACTAATGAACAAATTAAAAGTCTTTTTAAGGAAGTGGATGTAAATCCAGATTTTTCCTATATTCAAATGACGATTAGTAAAGACCATGCCACAAATCAAGAAGAGGGTTTAAAAGAGGTTTATAAAAGGATTCGGCCGGGTGATCTTGCTACTGCTGATAATGCCCGTTCTTTAATCTATGCAATGTTTTTTAATTTTGACCGTTACGATTTTGGTAGGGTGGGCCGTTATAAAATAAATAAAAGATTGGGGCTTAATGTACCAGTAAATAAAGAAGGAAGGGTTTTACAAAAGGAAGATTTAGTAGCCATTATCCGGGAGATTATTCGTTTAAACAATACGCAGGGTGAACCGGATGAGATTGACCATTTAGGGAACCGTCGCATCCGGGCCGTAGGGGAACTCATCCAGAATCGTTTTCGTGTTGGTTTGGCACGGATGGAGAGAATCATTCATGATCGGATGAGTACAATGGATTTGTCCGTAATTACACCTTCTCAACTCATTAACGCGCGACCAGTGATTGCAGCAGTACGAGAATTTTTTATGTCTTCCCAGTTGTCCCAATTTATGGATCAAACAAATCCCTTAGCAGAACTTGAACATAAGCGAAGATTGTCGGCGATGGGACCGGGGGGGCTGCATCGAAAGAGAGCAGGATTTGATGTACGCGATGTTCATCGTTCTCATTATGGCCGAATTTGTCCTATTGCTACCCCTGAAGGACCGAACATTGGTCTTGTCGGACATTTGGCAAGTTATGGCCGTCTTAATGAATATGGTTTTGTGGAAACACCTTATCGCAAAGTATTACGAGGGGTAAAAAATAAACCTCAAGAGACTCATGGCGAAATTGCGCGGGGAACTTTCAAAGATAAAAAGGGAAGGGTTATTGTGCGGGATGGTGAAGAAATTACTTTAAAGACAGGACGGGAGCTTAATAAGCTTCCCCTAAAAGAAATTGCAATCAAACCTCGCGTTACTAATGAAATTGTTTATCTCGACGCTTTTACTGAAGAAGAAGTAGTAGCTGTGCCAGCAACAGTGGATTTAGATGCAAAAGGATATTTTCTAGAACGTAATGTACGTTGTCGTGTGCGAGGTGAACCTACAATTCGTTCCTCGGAAAAAATAGATTATGTAGATGTCTCGCCGCGTCAAATTATTAGTATTACTACCTCCTTGATTCCTTTTTTAGAGCATGATGATGCAAGTAGAGCTTTGATGGGAACGAACATGCAACGACAAGCTGTATCTTGTATCATACCTGAAGCTCCTTTGGTGGGGACGGGGACTGAATCCGCGGCTGCGCTTTATTCTGGTCAGGTGATGGTGGCAAATAGCGATGGTAAAATTATAGGAGTTTCTACAAATGAGATTAAATTATTAACCGAGGATGGTGAAATTGAGACCTATCCTCTATTGAAGTTTGCCCGCTCTAATGCTTCTACATGTATGAACCAACGTCCGTTAGTGGATAAAGGTCAGAGGGTAAAGAAAGGGGATGTTTTAGCGGATGGCGCATCAACAGATCATGGAGAACTGGCCTTGGGCCAAAATTTACTCGTTGCCTTTATGGCTTGGGAGGGAGGAAATTTTGAGGATGCTATTTTGATCTCTGACCGAGTTGTCCAAACTGACCGTTATAGTTCTATTCATATTGAAGATTTCTCTATTGATGTGCGGGATACAAAATTAGGACCTGAAATGGTAACGCGTGATATTCCTAATGTCAGCGAAGAGCGCTTAAAAGATTTGGATGAAGAAGGGATTGTACGTATCGGTGCCGAAGTGTCTTCGGGCGATATTTTGGTAGGCAAAGTTACTCTAAAAGGGGAAAGTGATCTTTCTGCTGAAGAAAAGCTTTTGCGGGCTATTTTTGGAGAAGAGGCACGAGATGTCAAAGATACTTCTTTATATTTGCAGCATGGTGAACATGGTAAAGTTGTGGATGTAAAAATATTCTCTCGTGACCAAGGTGATAAACTGCCAACAGGGGTTATTAAGACTATTCAAGTGAGCGTAGCCAATTTAAGAAAGATTCAGGTTGGCGATAAAATGGCGGGTCGTCATGGCAATAAAGGGGTAATTTCACGTGTTGTGCCTCAAGAAGATATGCCATTTTTAGAGGATGGAACGCCAGTGGATATTATTTTGTCTCCTCTGGGAGTGCCTTCGCGGATGAATATTGGCCAGATTTTGGAAACCCACCTGGGATGGGCAGCGCAGCATCTGGGCTACCGGGTAGCAAGTCCTGCTTTGGATGGAGTACCCGAAGAGATCGTACACCGTGAGTTGGAAAGGGCAGGCTTGCCCTCCGACGGAAAAGTGACTCTGCATGATGGTCGTTCGGGCCAGCCTTTTAATGAAAAGGTGACAGTGGGAGTAATTTATATGATGAAATTAAATCACTTGGTGGAAGATAAAATGCACCAACGTTCTATCGGACCTTATTCCCTAGTTACTCAACAGCCTTTGGGTGGGAAAGCCCAATTTGGTGGCCAACGTTTTGGCGAGATGGAGGTTTGGGCCCTGGAAGCTTATGGTGCTGCCCATAGTCTTCAAGAAATGTTGACAATTAAATCGGATGATGTTTTAGGCCGTTCTAAAACCTACGAATCCATTATTAAAGGTGAAGAGATTCAACAACCAAATATACCTGAATCTTTTAATGTATTAGTAAAAGAATTAAAGGGTTTGTGTCTAAATGTGGAGTTAGTAGGGGCAGCAGAAAGAGAAAAGGCTGGATAAGAAAGACCAGAATGCCAAAGCCACGACTGATTTAAAAGGTAAATTCCAGATTCAAATCTTTAGTTTTAAGCTTTACACTTTAAGCTTTTAACTTTTTATGTATCTTCCTACAACCCATATAGCTTTCGGCATTTTGGGGTCCGTATTGAGTGGTTTTATTTTAAAAACACCTGTGACGCGTGGAATGGTGATTGGGAGTATGGTCATCTCTATTTTGCCAGATATTGATTATATTTATTATTTGATACGTTTCGGTGTCCGGCCTGCAAAATATAGTCATGAACACCGCCAAGTATTAACCCATAGTTTTTTTCCTTATTTAATAATTGCGGTTTTACTTTTTTTCTTAAAAAGTAGAATCTGGGGCGTTATTTTTTTGGTTGCTTCTTTATCACATTTAATCCTGGACAGTGTCCGTTCGCCTTGGGGAATTCGTTGGTTTTGGCCATTTTCTTACCGATATTATAGCTTGGGTCTCAAAACTGGTTTCCACAGTTTTACTCAAAAACAACTAGATAAATTCACAGCGCAGAGGAACAATAAAGCGTGGGTAGAGCGTTTTTTGAGATGGGATAACCCTTATTTTCTTTTTGAATTTTTAGTCACGATATTTTTGGGTGCATTTCTGTTTTTTTTCTTCATTAAATATTTTTAATACTAAATATAATTAACAACAACGTGTCTAATATTATTCCTTTTAAAGCAATTAAATTAAAGCTCGCTTCTCCAGAAGAAATTTTGGCTTGGTCGCATGGAGAAGTTACTCGTCCAGAAACAATTAATTACCGTACAGGGAAACCGGAAAAAGACGGGCTATTTTGTGAAAAAATTTTTGGCCCTACAAAAGATTGGGAGTGTTATTGTGGTAAATATAAAAGGATCCGTTATAAAGGAATTGTTTGCGATAAGTGCGGTGTGGAAGTAACCCGTTCCATTGTGCGTCGGGAAAGAATGGGACATATTTCTCTTGCTGTTCCGGTATCCCACATTTGGTTTTTAAGAGGTGTCCCTTCTAAAGTTGGTTTGATTCTAAATCTAGGGGTACAAAGTTTAGAAAAGGTAGTTTATTTTGCAAGCTATATCATTACCAAAGTACATAGAGAAGCTAAAGAAAAAGCACGAGCACGGATTGATAAAGAATTTAAGGCAAAGAGAGAAGAAATTATTCGGCAATACAGAGAAGCTGTAAGTTTATTGAAACAAGAGAAGGGCAAGGCATTATCACGGGTAAAGGTGAAAGGTCAAAGAGAGAAGGTTGAGACAGAATTTGATCAAAAAATTATTGAGAAACATAAGGAACGGGAAAGGGCATTGGAAGAATTTTCAGGCGCGGCTCTTTTGGCTCAACGGGAACTTTCCAATATTAAGCGGCTGGCGGTGATTTCCGAATTACAATATCGCAATCTTTCTTTAAAGTATGGTGAAGTGTTCGAGGCAGGGATTGGTGCAGGTGCCATTCGAGATATTTTAGCTAAAATTAATTTAGTGAAATTGGCGCAGAAGTTAAATATAGAATTAAAAAAGTCATCTTCTACTGAAAGAAAACGGCTCAAGAAAAGAATTTCTTTAGTAGAGGGTATGATTCGCGCAAGGATTCGTCCGGAATGGATGATTTTAACTGAACTTCCTGTGATTCCGCCTGATCTGCGGCCTATGGTTCAATTAGACGGAGGGCGGTTTGCAGCTTCGGATTTAAATGATTTGTACCGACGTATTATCAACCGTAATAATCGTCTAAAAAGATTACAGGAATTAGACGCCCCAGAAGTGATCAGGAGAAATGAGAAAAGAATGCTGCAAGAAGCAGTGGATGCCTTGATTGATAATGAAGCTCGACATGGCAAAGTGGCTTCATCCACCACAGGACAGAAAAGAGTATTGCGATCAGTGGCGGATATGCTAAAAGGCAAACAAGGTCGTTTCCGGCAGAATCTCTTAGGAAAGCGTGTAGATTATTCTGGCCGTAGCGTGATTGTTGTAGGGCCAAAATTAAAATTGCATCAATGCGGTATTCCAAAGAAAATGGCCCTAGAGCTTTTTAAACCTTTTGTTATTTCTAAACTTATTCAAAAAGAATATACCCATAATGTCCGTTCAGCGGGTAAGCTTTTAGAGGCAGGTACGCCTGAAGTTTGGGATATTCTGGAAGAGGTGGTTCATGATCAATATGTTCTCTTAAATCGTGCTCCCACTTTGCACCGTTTAAGCATTCAGGCTTTTAAGCCTATTCTAATTGAAGGGAAAGCAATTCAAATTCATCCAATGGTATGTAGTGCTTTTAATGCTGATTTTGACGGTGATCAAATGGCAGTGCACGTGCCCCTTACACGGATGGCGCGGGAAGAGGCAAAGAAAATTATGCTTTCCTCACGTAATCTCCTTAAGCCAGCTACGGGTGAACCTATTACTACTGCTTCTAAAGATATTGTGTTGGGTTGCTATTATATGACAAGGATTAGAGAAGGGGCTAGGGGAGAAGGCAAAATCTTCACTACTTTAGAAGAGGCATTAATGGCTTATGAGGATGGGATTATAGATATCCAAACTTTGATTACTGTACGTATAAAGTCGGGAGAAAAAATCCAAACTTCGGTAGGAAGAATTATTTTTAACCAAATTTTACCTCCTGCCCTACAATTCCAAAATCAGGTGATGGAAAAAAAGGCATTGAAAAATTTAATTGATCTTTGTTTGAAGCGATATGGTCGGAGGCGAGCAGTAAAATTGATTGATGATATTAAAGATATTGGTTTTGAGTATTTGACTCGTTCAGGACTTTCTTGGGGAATGAACGACCTTCAGATTCCTTCTCAGAAAGCAGAAATATTACGAAAGGCAGATGCAGAGGTAGATCAGATTTACAAGCAATTTAAAGAAGGGCTTTTAACTGATGATGAACGTTATACCAAGGTTTTGGAAATTTGGACGCGGACCAAGGATTTAATCACTGAAGAGGCAAAGAAAGCGATTGATAAATATGGGCCCCTGTATTCTATGTTGGATTCAGGAGCGCGAGGAAGCTGGAGCCAGGCTTCTCAAATGATTGGGATGAAGGGTCTTGTGGCTAATCCCGCTGGTAAAACTATTGAGTTACCGGTAAAAGATAGCTTCAAAGAAGGCTTTTCCGTTTTGGAATATTTCATTTCCACTCACGGTACGCGGAAAGGGATGTCGGATACGGCTCTGCGTACTGCTACGGCAGGATACTTAACTAGGAGACTAGTAGATGTAGCGCAGGATGTGGTGATTCGGGACAAGGATTGCGGCGACACGAAAGGGCTTTTAATTACGCGAGAGGAAACCGAAGAAATGGGTGAGACGATTGCAGAAAGGGTAACAGGGCGTACTTCTTTAATTAATCTTCGTGATCTAGAAACTGGTGAGCTGATTGTGAAGAAAGGGGATTTAATTGATGAAGAACAAGCGCAGAAGATTGCTAAGGTTGACCCTGATGAATTTTATATTCGTTCTTCTCTCACTTGTAAAACAGTGAAGGGAATCTGTCAAAAATGTTATGGCTGGGACCTTGGCCATAAAAAGATTGTTAGATTAGGAGAAGCAGTGGGTATTATTGCAGCTCAGTCTATTGGGGAGCCAGGAACACAGCTTACGATGCGCACCTTCCATACGGGTGGTGTGGCAGAAGGAGATATCATCCAAGGTTTACCTAGAGTAGAAGAGCTTTTTGAGTGTCGTCCGGTAAGAAATCCAGCAATTATGGCGGAAGTAGATGGGATTGTAGATATTGAAAACCATGGTGATCAGAAAATAGTTAGGATATTTACCAAAGATATTATTACTGATCGTTATTCTTTGAAAGGTAAAAAAACAAGCGTAGAGGATGGCGCTTATGTAGAGGCAGGACAAGAATTAGCTATCTCCACTAAAGGTCAGAAGGTTAAAGCGAGGGCAGCTGGCATTGTAAAAGTTCAAGGGAAAGAGTTATCTGTGATAAGAGAACAAAATGCGGCCGAGGAACATATCTTGCCTCTGGAAATGCCCTTGTGGGTGGAAAAAGGTCAAGAGGTTTTGAGGGGTACTCAACTTACCGAGGGTTATTTAGATTTACGTAATCTGTTCAAGATTTCTGGAGCAGAAGCTGTGCAGAAATATATTATCCGTGAGGTACAACATATCTATTCTACACAAGGCCAGGATATTAATGATAAACATATTGAAATTATAACGCGGCAAATGTTTTCTAAAGTAAGGGTAGAGGGCCCTGGTGATTCTGATTTTATTCCTGGTTCTATAGTAGAGAAGGTGCGTTTTGAACATGTAAATCAGATTTTGAAAAAACAAGGCCGAGAAGGGATTACTGGTGAGCATCTTCTTCTAGGGATTACTAAAGCCTCTTTAAATACGGAAAGCTTTTTGTCTGCTGCTTCGTTTCAAGAAACTGCCCGGGTGCTCATAGAAGCTGCAGTAATGAATAAAGAGGATAAATTAGAAGGATTAAAAGAGAATGTGATCATTGGCCGACTAATCCCAGCTGGGACAGGGTTTAGAGGGAAAGTTTAGAATCTTCTTTTCTGGATTAGAAAATGGTTTTAAAAAACAGTCTTTTGGTTGAGAAGAGACTGTTTTTGTTTTTTAGAACAAAAAATGCTATAATTCATTTGCTTATTAAAAACGGACTTTATGTTTCATTCACTGCATGGCCGGCATAGAGGCAGACCGAAAGGGGTAAAAAATAAAAGAAGGGGCCGGCCACCAAAAGAGCAAAAAAGTGTTATTTCAGAGAACCATAAAGAGACACCTATTAGTCCTAGTCCTCGGATGACCCGGGCGGTAGTTTTGATTCTACTTTTTATTGGTGGCGCTTTGGGGGTTTTAAGTATTTTCGGTCGTGCAGGTATTTTAGGACAATATTATAAACTTCTTCTCATAAATCTTTTTGGCTGGTCTTATTTCTTAATCCCTTTTTTCATTTTAATTTTGACTTATTTCGTTTTAAGGACCCAACATTATCATTTGCGTAGACGTAATTATCTTGGCACAGGTTTATTTTTAGTAAGTTTGACAGCTTTATTCCAATTGATTTTAGCTCATGATTTAATTTTTTCAGAGATGAAAGGAATCGCGGGTGGCGGTTATTTAGGTTTTGCGGCTAGCTTTTTACTACAGAGATTTTTAGGTTTTGGAGGCAGTTTAGTTTTAGTACTAGGGCTTTTTGTTTTAAGCATTTTTTTAATGTTTAATATTTCTTTGAGAGGCGTAGCCGAGACTACAAAAGATGAATTAGGCAAGGCTCATACTTGGGGTGCAAAATTGAAATTTAAACGGGGGGATGATGTGGCGATTAGAGACTTAGATGGTGAGCCAAGTTTAATGACCACAGAACAAATTGAGCGGGCAATGAAAAGAGAACAAAAGAGAGACCGGCCGCAGATTCATTTGCCGATGGATGTTGATTTAAAGACAACAAGCGGCAGGCGAGCAGAGGCGATAGTTGATACCAGTTGGAACCTACCGCCCCTTACATTACTTAAAGAGGCGCGGGGTAAGCCTGTATCAGGTAATATTCGGCTGCGTTCTCAAATTATTCAAAAGACCTTGGCAGATTTTGGTATTGCTGTGGAAATGGACAGAGTAAATGTTGGGCCGACTGTGACTCAATATACTTTGAAACCAGCAACAGGTGTGAAACTTAGACAGATTACGACGCTTCAAAATGATTTGGCGCTTGCTCTTGCTGCTCATCCGATTCGGATTGAAGCGCCGATTCCAGGTAAATCTTTGGTAGGAATTGAGGTACCTAATCAAGAAGTAGCTCTTGTGCGTCTTAAAGATATTTTGGTTTCGGATCAATTTTATAGTTTAAATTCTGATCTCAAGATTGCTTTAGGTAAAGATGTGGCAGGACGTCAGGTTGTAGCAGATTTGGAAAAAATGCCGCATCTTTTAATTGGTGGGGCAACAGGTAGTGGGAAGTCGGTATGTTTAAATGGTATTATTTTAAGTCTTTTGTATCAACGTTCACCGCGGGAATTGAAATTTATTCTTGTAGATCCTAAGAGAGTAGAGATGACTAGTTATAATGATCTTCCCCATCTTCTGACATCTGTGGTAACAGAGCCTAAAAAGACAGTTAATGCCTTAAAATGGGCAGTCAAAGAGATGGACCGGCGATTCCAGATTTTGTCTGAAGCGGGGAAGAGAAATATAGCAAGTTTTAACGCGGCCTGTAACCCGGAGGAACGTTTACCCTATATTGTGATTGTGATTGATGAATTGGCAGATTTGATGGCCGTGGCTGCTAATGAAGTGGAAGCGGCGATTGTGCGGCTGGCACAAATGGCGCGGGCAACGGGGATTCATCTGATTGTAGCTACCCAGAGACCATCGGTAGATGTAATTACTGGTTTAATTAAAGCAAATATTACTAGTAGAATTGCTTTTAATGTTGCAAGTCAAATTGACTCACGGACGATTATTGATACTGCGGGTGCAGATAAATTACTTGGCAACGGCGATATGCTTTTTATTTCCTCTACTGAAGGCAAACCGAAGCGGATTCAAGGTGCTCTGGTGTCGGATTCAGAGATTGAGGGAGTAGTTAAATTTTTAAGTAAACAAGAAGAGCCTGAATTCAATCCTGAAATAACAGAAAAACAAGGTCGTTTAAGTTTTGGAGGTGTTGTTGCAGGAGAAGGAGAGATTGATGATGAATTATTTGAAGAAGCAAAAAGTTTAGTGATTCAATCGGGTAAGGCCTCGGCTTCTCTTTTGCAACGTCGTTTAAAGGTGGGTTATGCCCGTGCGGCAAGGCTTTTAGATTATTTAGAGGAGCAGGGGATTGTAGGGCCAGCAGATGGCGCAAAGCCACGAGAGATTTTAGCAAAAGGAAATGTCCAAATCATTAATGTTAATGGTGAATCTCAAATCCCGGAAAATCAAGGTTTGCATGAGGATTTAGAGAGGATTAAAACCTTTGAAGATCAGGAAGGGAATAATGGGAATTATTGAGATGTGAATTGGGAATCAGGAATAATGAATCAGGAATTAGGAATTAAAAAATCGGGTGAAAGCCCGATTTTGTAGTTTAAAAAAATCACTCTTTTAGGAAAAAGGAGTGAATTCTAGAATGTCCCATGGCCCAATAATTTCTCGGACCTGAAAGATTAGTTGGTTGGCAGTTTTCGTTAGCCATTCTTTACGTCCTGGTGGAAAGAGATGATTCTCTTCGTATTTTTTGATAAGACTATTGATTCTTTCGTTCCAGGACATCATTTCTCCGCTAAAACGCAGATCTGCCAGAAAGATTAATATTCTCTCCCAAGTGTTCAGCTCCATTAGGGAAGCTTCTTCAGGAGGAAAAGAATAGGGTTCATGTGCCACCATAATTTCAGCTAGTACATATTCTCCTAGTCTTGTAAGAATTTCATACCCTCTTAAGACATGCTCCTTACCTTGAGGACCTCCACCCATTTTGCCACAGTCATGGACTGCACTGGCAAGGTGCACGTCGTCTGGGTTGATAGGTATACCTTTGCCTTGCAGACGTTTTGCTAGACCATGAGCAAAAGCGCCTACCCCAAAACCATGGTTCAGAATACCTACATCATCTAATATGAATCCTGTTGCATCAAGAATCCTTCCCAGTCTTGACTTTTCTATCATTACTATTTCCTCCTTGTCTGTTCCTTATCTATATTAAAAACAACAATATTTTTAGGATCTTATGAATTCAAAACTAGACTAGCATACAGTTTATTTTGAGTCAATTTTTGCGCTTGCACGAATAAATTCTAGAAACAAGGGATGGGGTTGGAGAGGACGCGATTTAAACTCAGGATGAAATTGAGTGCCTAAGAAAAAGGGATGATCTGGAAGTTCAATAATCTCCACGAGATTACGGCCAGGGTTTATGCCACTTATTACCAATCCTTTGCTCTCTAAAAGTTTACGGTATTGGTTATTAAATTCATAGCGATGGCGGTGACGTTCTACAATTGTGAGTTTAGTATAAGCTTTGTAGGCTAAGCTGTGGGGCTTTAGACGACAGGAATAATTACCAAGTCTTTGAGTGTCTCCATATTCTTTATTTTTCAAAAATTCTTTTTGTTCACTCATTAAGCTAATAACTGGATAGGGGGTTTGAGGGTTGATTTCTGTAGTGTGCGCATTTTTTAATCCCGCCACATTGCGGCTGAATTCTACAGTGGCAAGTTGCATGCCATAACACAAGCCCAAAAAAGGAATCTTGTTTTTCCGTAGATATTGAATAGCAAGAATTTTACCCTCTACTCCTCGTGAACCATATCCGCCAGGAACAATAATTCCATCATATTTTTTGAGTTCTTCCAGAGCTTTTTTGTTTTGTTCATATTTTTCACTCACAAGCCACTCCAAACGTGGTTCGAGATGACAAGCCCAAGCTGCGTGCTTTACTGCTTCAATCACAGAGATATAAGAATCCTCTAAAGTGAAATCACCGGTTTGGAAATATTTTCCCACAATACCAATTTTTATTTCTTTTTTGACATTTTTAATAGTCTGCACTAATTTTTTCCAAGCTTTTAGATCGTTTTTCTTAGGCTTTAAGTGAAAATGGGCAAGAATTTTTTCGCCTAAACGTTGGTGGTCCAGAATGAGGGGCACCTCGTAGATTGATTTTACATCTGGATTAGAAATTACATTTTCTTTGGGCACGCTACAGAAGAGAGAGATTTTTTCTTTTCTTTTGTCATCCATAGGTTGAGCGGCACGGCCGACAACAAAATCGGGTTGGATACCAGCCCCATTTAAGGTGCGCACTGAATACTGTACAGGTTTGGTCTTCATTTCACCTACTGTAGAAGGGATGGGGAGGTAGGAGACATGGATATGCGCTACATTTTGGGGATCTTTCAATTTCATCATCCGATTGGCTTCCAAAAAAAGCACCCCTTGATATTCACCAACCGTGCCTCCAAGTTCAATGATCACAAATTCGGCTTTTGCTTTTTTCCCTGCTTCTTGGACGCGGCGGATAATTTCTTCAGGAACATGAGGTACTACTTCTACATCTTCCCCATCGTACTCTAAATTTCTTTCACGATGAATTACAGCCTCATAAATCTGTCCTGTGGTTAAAAAATTGGAAGTATTAAGATTTGCTTCGGTGAATCTTTCGTAAGAGCCGATATCCTGATCGGTTTCAATACCGTCATAGGTAACAAAAACCTCACCATGCTCTGTTGGTCGGATAGTACCGGCATCAATATTAACATACATTTCACATTTTACATTCGTTACGCGATAACCTTCGGCTTGTAGGAGCTTGGCAATGGAAGCGGCAGTAATTCCTTTGCCTAGGCTGGAGATTACTCCTCCAGAAATAAAGATATATTTTGTGGCCATACCCCGTAGAAGAATTTTGAATAATAATTTTTAGTAATTATTACAAAATAATTCTTCAATTAAAATTAAATATTATTAAGTAATTATTTAAGTTTTTTGGAAAGAATATTCCTTCCCCCCGCAGAAATAATACATAAAATAATTTCAAAATTTCTCTACGGGGCATAAATTTAGAAATATTTTTATTTTTATTGGGGTTTACTATAAAATATAAAAACCCTCTTGTGGCTATTTAAAACGGTTGGGGTTTTTTTAATTCTTGTATTTAGTTCTAACTTTATTTTATTTATGTTAAGATAGAAAGTCAAGGGTTTATATATAGAAGGGAAGATTTATGCAAGAATTTTGTTTTTGCCAATAATTCTTGAAAGGGTTAGAATGGTAATGTGGATTTTAAGATATTTAAAAACGATGACTAATTTTGTTTCTAAAAAAATTAAAGGGGAAACCTTTGGTGAGATTTTAAAGAAACGGAGAAGGGCTCTAGGTTATAGTCTCAAAGAGGTCTCACGCCTTTTAAAGATTAATTTAGGCTATCTTAAGGATTTAGAGGCAGAAGAATTGCATAGATTACCCCCCCCTGTTTATGTAAAGGGTTTTTTAAAACATTATGCTTATTTTTTAGGGCTTTCCGAAGAGATGATTTTGCAACATTACAAAACAGAGCGGGATATTTTAGATAATCTTCATCCAGAGGAAAAATTGGTTTATCAGAGTAAAATTAAGAAAGTCTCTCTTCTCAATATCAGCCCTAAAACAGTAAAGTTTAGTCTTATTGGTTTAGGAGTAGTAGTGTTTTTTATCTATTTGGGTTGGGAACTTTCAGGATTTTCGGCTCCACCATCACTCAAAATTATTTCCCCGCAGGATAATGAGAAGGTGACGAGTGATTCTGTGATGGTGTCTGGGGAAAGTGACAAAGAGGCGGAAGTTTTTGTTAATGGCCAGCGAGTTTTTGTGGACGAGGAGGGTAATTTCCGAGAGCAGATTGTTCTTAATGGAGGTGTTAATTTAATTGAGATTTTAGCACGGAATAAGTTGGGGCGAGAACGGAAAGTAGAAAGGAATATTTTGGTTTATTTACCAACGCAGGTAGGGGGAGCCACAGTTTCGGAGAATCAGGAGGAAAAGCCTCAAGAATTATCTTTAGTAGTGAAAATTAAGGGGAATGCAACTTGGATTTCAGTAGATACAGATGGGACTAATACCTTCCAGGGAACAATGTTGCCAGAAACTTCACGAGAGTTTAGGGCGCGCGATAAGATTACCATTACCTCTGGTCGGGCGGGTAGCACCTATCTTGTTTTCAATGGTCAGGACTTGGGAGCTTTGGGTGAGGGTGGAGAGGTAGTGAGAAATGTAGAATTTACAAAGGATCTTCAAATACCTAATAAATTGCAATCTAAATAATTTATGCCCTATAAAATGGAGAGTAAAAACTTAGAAAGGATATTTAACTTTTTACATCAGGCAGAACATTTAAAATCTACCTTAAGATATAATTTACTTACAACTGGGCGCAGGGAGAGCAGCGCTGAACATTCTTGGCGCCTGGCTTTGACAGTTTTTATTGTAGCGACAGAACTAAAAATTAGATTAAATCAAGACCGCGCTATACGAATAGCTTTAGTCCATGATCTTGCCGAGGCAGTAACAGGAGATATTGATGCAGTGAAAATTGGCAGGAAGGAATTCTCTAAGATAGAGAAATCTCGTCTAGAGATGCAGGCCATTCAAAAAATAAAAGATAGTTTACCTTTAAAGCTTGGTCGTGACATCTATAATTTATGGCTGGAGTATGAGGAAGGCTTGACTCCCGAAGCAAGATTTGTCAAGGCACTGGATAAGATAGAGACCTTGACTCAAATTGTGGAAGCGGGTCATAAAACCTATGATGCGCCCGAATTTATTGCAAATTATGCTGATCAAGCAGTGCGAAATTTTCCTCTTTTAGAGGGAATGTTGAAGATTGTGAAACGTAAGTTGAAAGCAGAATTTAAAAAAGGGAGAATTCCTTGGAAAAAAGAATATGATACTTACCCTTAAAAGATTTAATTGCTTTTTGATATTTTGTGGGTTATAATAAATTGATTGATTTTTTATTTTTTCTTTATGAGGAGGAAAGAAACAAAAATGACTAAAAATAATATTATGGAGGAGGGAAAATCCCAAGCTGTGGAAATGGCAGTAAGCCAGATTAAGGAGAGGTTTGGTGAGGGTTCAATTATGAAATTGGGTGAAGCAAAGATTATGCAGGTGGAAGCGATTCCAACCGGCTCAATCTCGTTGGATATTGCCCTTGGTATTGGTGGCGTGCCGCGGGGTCGCGTAATCGAGATTTTTGGACCAGAGGCTTCTGGCAAAACAACATTAGCCCAACATATTGTGGCTATGGTACAAAAGCGGGGCGGCGTTGCTGCTTTCGTAGATGCAGAACATGCCCTGGATCCTGACTATGCCAGAAGGATTGGCGTGAATATTAATGATCTTTTCATTTCCCAGCCGGATACGGGTGAACAGGCTTTAGATATTGTAGAAACTCTAGTTCGTTCCAATGCAATTGATGTAGTAGTGGTAGATTCAGTAGCAGCTCTTACCCCCCGCGCCGAGATTGAGGGTGAGATGGGGGATGTCCATATGGGATTACAAGCGCGTTTAATGAGCCAGGCATTGCGCAAGCTCACTGCCGCTATATCTAAATCCAAAACCACGGTAATTTTTTTAAACCAAACACGGATGAAGATTGGCGTCTTTTTCGGTAATCCCGAGGATACAACAGGCGGCAAGGCTTTGAAATTCTACTCCTCCGTACGAATTGAGTTGCGTCGTGCTGCACAAATCAAACAAGGTGATAAGATTATTGGTAATCGTGTAAAAGCAAAGGTGGTAAAGAACAAGGTTGCTCCGCCATTCCAAACCTGTGAATTTGATATTATGTACAACGAGGGTATTTCTTATGCAGGGGATTTAATTGATATGGGTGTATTTTACAAAGTTTTGACCAAAAGCGGCTCTTGGTATCAATTGGGTGAGGAGAAACTAGGGCAGGGACGTGAAGTAAGTAAAAAATATTTGAGAGACAATCCCAAAGTGGCAGAGACAATTCGGAAAAAGATTTGGGAGAAGGTAGAAGAAGCAAGAAAGAGTGAGGGATAACTTAAAATTTAAAATGTAAAAATCAAAGTGTAAAATGACCCGCCCGCCTTGACTTCGCTCCTAGTTAGAAATGTTCAATCTTACCA
>CAYWOB010000002.1:0-33887 GCA_964459815.1 uncultured Candidatus Saccharibacteria bacterium | reverse complement strand
TCTCCTTGCTTTCGCAGAAAGTTATGACCCAATGTGGAAAATAAAAGAAAAAAATGGAAAAAGTTATTTCCGAAATAAAATTAATTCCCTCCTAGGTAAAGAAAAAAGTATCAGCGGCTTTCCCTTATATTCTATAATCAATGGTTTTTATATCGACCCTCAAAAATTAAAAACCAATGAGCTCATTATAGAATACGAACCCCAGAATTGGTTCGAAGTGGGTATATGGATTAGTGCAAGTAGTATGGTAATCTCTATCTTTATTTTTATTGTTTATGAAGTACATAAAAAGTACAGGAACAAAAAAAGATATGCCTAATCTAGTAATAATCATTCCCACTTATAACGAAAAGGAAAATATCAAAAAAATAATTGAGGAAGTGCTAAAACAACAGCCTCAAATCCCTTCTCATAGCCTTTCTATTATTGTTTCAGATAGCCATTCGCCAGATGGAACAGGAAAAATTGTGAGTAAAATCAATGAATACAATCCTCAAGTTCACCTTTTAGACGTCAAACAAAGAGGAATAGGCCTTGCCTTGAAAAAGGGTTACGATTTTGCCATTGAAAATTTTAGAGCTGACGTTTTAATGCAGATTGATGCTGATCTCTCACACAACCCCAATGATATCCCTCGGTTCATAAAAAAAATTGAGGAGGAATTTAACTTTGTCCAAGCTTCCCGTTTTATCCCAGGCGGAGAAAACAAACTAGAGTTTCACCGTGACATTTTCAGCCGAGGTGCTAATCTTCTCTGCCGCACTATGCTTGGTATAAACGAAATTTCGGATTTCACTCCATCCTTTAGAGCTTTCACCACTGATCTCTATAGAAAAACAGATTTATCCGACATCCCTTGGCAGAAAAAAAGCTATATTTTCCAACCAGCTTTTGCCTATGCCCTCTGCCGCGCCGGAGCCAAAATAGCAGAAGTACCTATTACCTTTACGGACCGCAAATACGGCAAATCTAAACTCAATGCGGGGCGATACATTTGGGATCTTTTGGATTTCACTACCAAAATAAGATTAAAAAAAATCAAAAATTCTTTACTATAAACTCATACTTGAAAACAAAAAGTATTAAATCTGAAATCTTGAAAAAAAATCAAAAATATATTATAATCTAACCTATAAATATGAGGTAAAATAGGAGAAAAATGCCTCTTTATTTTTGTCTTGAATACTTAAAATTATGCAGTATAAAGAGAAAAAAAATCAGAATAATATTACCCCTATCGCCATCGTAGGTTTAGGCTATGTAGGTTTACCTCTAGCTATCCTTGCTGCCGACTCCGGCTTTACTGTCTTTGGTATTGATAAAGACCGCGAAAAAATAAACCTCCTTAAAAAACAAATAAACTACCTTGTTGATCCTAAATTTACACAAGCTCTCCAGCGAGTAATTAGAAAGAAAAAATTGTTGCCTACCTCTAGCTTCAAGGCGTTAAAACAATGCAATACAGTCTTCATTTGTCTGCCAACACCAGTAAATAAAAAATCTCAGCCCAATATTAGTCTTCTCCGAAAGGCCACCGAAAAAATAGGCACTTACCTTCAAAAAGGAACGCTTGTTATTAATGAATCCACAGTTGCCATTGGTACCACCCGCAAAATCATTGGTCATATCCTAGAAAAAAAGTCCGGATTAAAAATGGGACGCGATTTCTCTCTAGTCTGTTCTCCGGAAAGGGTAGATCCTGGCACCAATAACAAAACAGAAAATATTGCTAAACTCATTGGCGGTATTGATCATCAAAGTAATCAAGCAGCATATCGTATTTACAAAAAATTCATTCATGCCCCCTTAATTATTGTAGGGAGTCCAGAAATCGCTGAAGGCGCCAAAATGTTAGAAAACTCTTATCGTGCCCTGAATATTGCCCTAGTTAATGAATTTGCGCATCTTTGTGAAAAGATTGACTTGGATGTCGTAGAAGTGATCAAGGCTGCCTCTACGAAATGGAGCTTCCAAGTCCATTGGCCCTCGTTGGGAACGGGTGGACACTGTATTCCCGTAGATCCCCACTATCTTGTAGATTTAGCACACAAATATGATGTTACAATGCCCGCTCTCGCCGCTGGCTTAAAAACCAATCTTGAAATGCCTCGCTGGTTTGCCAAAAAAATCTTAAGGCACTATCAAAAAGGGGATAGGGTATTACTATACGGCCTCTCTTACAAAAAAAATATTAAAGACCTTCGTGAGTCACCAAGCCTCATTGTTGTTCAAGAATTAAAAAAATACAAAATCCCTTTTCAGGCCTATGATCCATTTTATTCTAAAATAGAAATCAAAGAACTGGGTATTAACCCTGCTCCCAGCCTAACTAAAGCTTACGACCTAGTAGTAATTGCCACAGATCATAATGCTTTACAAAAAGACTCTAAGAAAATCATTGGCAAAAATACAATTGTGATTGATGGAAAAAACTATTTTCAGAACAAAGTAGGGAAAAAGGTAATCGGGGTAGGAAGATTGCTTAGTTAAAAGTTAAAAGTTCAAAGGTTAAAAATTCAAAGAACTTTGAACTGAATTTATGCGCTATCATCAAGCTGCCAAATCCACGCTCGTCATTACCATCTTCACGCTTATAGCGGGTATTTTAGGATTTATTCAGCAAACATTTACTGCTTATATTTTTGGTGCTGGCAAGGAAATTGATGCTTTTGTTGCTGCCCGCACCATCCCTGATATCTTTACTAAAATTCTACAAATCGGCATCCTTTCTATAGTTTTTGTACCTATCTTTGTTAAATATATCCATCAAAATGAAGAAAAGAAAGCCTGGGAAATCGCGGTGAATCTATTTAATATTATTTCTACTATCTTTGTAATTTTAATTGTTTTAGGAATGATTCTAACGCCGTCAATAGTGAAAATTTTAGTGCCTGGCTTTGATTCTGTGACCCAAAAGCTGACTGCTAATTTAACCTTGATTCTTTTTCCAGCCATTCTTTTCAATATTCTCACTATCCTGGGTACATCCATCCTCTATGCCTTTAAAAAATTCACTATTCCTTCTCTAGTCAAATTAATTCTTCCCATAGCAGTAATCTTGGCACTTATTATTTTCCGTCAAAGTTTGGGTGTTTACATTTTAAGTTGGGCTTTTCTAGTTACTGCAGTTCTGGAATTTCTGGTCACTTTTCAAGCTCTTTACAAACAAGGATTACGATATTCTTTATCCTTCCGTTGGCGTGATCCTGTAATCCGTAAAATTATTGTCTTGGTTTCTCCCTTTATTCTTTCCACCATCCTGGCGCAAGCAAGCACAGTAACAAATCGGATGTTAGCCTCCGAGCTTTCAAGCGGTAGTCTTTCCGCCTTGTATTATGCTGAAAGAATAATTAAACTTGTAACCCAGGTTTTTCTCTTTGCCATCCCTGTTGTTTCTTTTCCTACTTTTGCTGCTAAAGTAGCTAAAGGAGAAGGTCGGGAATTATTAAAAGCAATTAGCCTTACCATCCGGATGATTCTTTTTATCATTATTCCTATCAGTGTTGGTTTGATTATCCTCCGTTTACCGCTTGTCCAAATTATTTTCCAAAGAGGAGAGTTTACTTTTCAAGATAGCGAGATGACAGCTTATGCTCTACTCTTTTTCACTTTTGGTCTCTTTGCTACAGGTATCACTAATATTCTTGCTAATGTGTTCTATAGTCTAGAAAAAACTAAAATCTTAGTCCAAATTACAATTATAGTAATTATATTCAATATCATTCTAAATTTCGTTTTGGTTCGCCCCCTTGCTCAAGGCGGACTAGCCCTTGCTACTTCTCTTACTAATATCCTTTCCCTTTTTCTTCATTCCTACTTTTTATCGCGCCATTTGCCGCGGATCAAAGTAGTGCTTTGGAACAAATATTATCTGAAAATTTTCTTACCAAGTCTGTTAATGGGAATTTTTCTTTTCTTGCTTAAACCTATTGTTTATAGCCATATTAACCAATCTCGTCTTTTGGACCAAAGTCTAGCCTTCCTTGCTGTATTTATCCCCAGTATTTTTATTTATCTTCTCTCATCCCATCTATTAAAGTTGAAAGAAATGAAACTTATTCTGGAACTTGTGCAAGCAAAAATTAGTCAAAAATTCTTGAAAACTAATGTCCAAGAATAACATTTCCCTAAAATCTATAAAAGAAATAAAGTTTGCCTGTATTGAATACTCTACCAAAACCGGCAAGATTTGGCGGCCCACTCAAGAGCGGCCTAATTATCTTTGTGACCCAGAAACGGAAATTGACCCCACTTCCTTTGGCTGTTGGACCTCTACTTTAGATGGTGAACATATTCCGGTTAATTTTTTGCGCCGCCATCAAAATCCCCACACCCTTGCCTATAAACTTGGCCACAAGTTAGATTTAATCCTAGAAAAAATTCAAAAAAAACCCATTTACCATAATTTAGATTATCTCAAAAAATTTAATGTCCTCCTGTTTTTAGTCCACAGTTTTTCTATACCCTTAATAGCAGATCTAATTAAGAGGGCAAAAAAAGTCAATCCTAATGCAATCTATTTAGGCTCCATTGTTAGCCCCTTAGGCATATTGCGTGAGGCTTGGAAAAAAGAAAATGAATTTTACGCCTTTAAGACCTTTGCCAATAACTGTGATTTTTGGATTAATGTAAACCAACTAGCAGAGGAATATTTAAAATCTTTTTTAAAAACTAAAGTCGTTTATTTTCCCCAATTTTACCCTTTTGAATTCGCCAATCAATTCTATAAGCCCCTCTCTCAAAAAGAAAAAATTATCCTTGTTGCGGGCGAAACAGAACGGCCTGATAATTTAGCTGGCCAATTTATTGCCATTCAAATTCAAAAAAAACATCCAGAATTTTTAATCCAAATAATCCAATATCCCCATTCCAATATTGCGCCACTTGTAGCAGCTCGAGCCCGTTTTGAAATTATCCCCTTCCTGAAATGGCAGGAAAATCTCAAAAGATTGGCGCGCTTCTTTTTAATGATTAACACTGATCAAACCTGGACCTTGGGCCGCCTGCAGGCTGACTGCGCAGCAGTCGGCACGCCTAGTATTGGCCTTAACGCCAATAACCAATTGGAATTCTTTCCTGAATTGTCCATCCCTGATATCGCGGGCTTCGAGCAGGGGATAGAGTTAGCCGAAAAATTAATTTGCGATCCTGTGTTTTACCAAGACATCCAGCAATACGCCTCGCAAAAACTTTCCGAAAATAATTACGAAAAATCAAAACAAAGGTTATTAGAAATAATAAAAAATAGGGAGTAAATAAACACCCTATTTGCAGCCACCAGAGAGGACGAACATCTATTCTAATATCTTCTCCACGCACATTTTTTCCCCTCGTTCTTCTCTCTGATAGATCCTCGTCAGCATCTCTGCTAACAATCCGAAACTTACCATCTGGAAACCAACAATTATTAAAAGAACTGCGAACACGAGCAAGGGCCCATGTTCTTTCATAATTTCAATATTATAAATAAATTTACGGATTAAAAGATAAAAACCAATTATTGTGCCTAAAAAACCAAAACCCAAACCTGCCACACCAAAAAAATGCAAAGGTTTTCTAGAATAACGAATCAAGAAATAAATCGTAATAAAATCCAAAAGGCTTTTGAAATATTTTCCACCTTTGTATTTGCTCCTACCATAACGACGAGGATGATTCTGCACTGGAATTTCACCGATGCGGTAACCTGCATCATGCGCTAAAATCGGAATATAGCGATAAAGATCGCCATAAAGATTTAATTGCCTAGCTAAATGAGCACGGTAAGCCTTTATAGGACAATTCAAATCATGAATTTTAAGACCAACAAAAAAAGTAATTAAATGATTTAAAAAACGCGAGGCTAAAAATTTCGCTGGTGAACTTTTACCCGTATTTTTCCAACCCACGACCAGGTCATAACCCTGGCTCAAGACTTTCAAAAGACGAGGAATATCCTCTGGATCATCCTGCAAATCGCTATCCATTGTCACAATAATCCGACCCTGCGCCATCTGAAAACCGGCACTGTAAGCTGCAGCTTTGCCCCAATTTCTAGTGAATTTAATAACCTTCACCCTTTGATCATGAGTATGTAATTTTTGCAATATTTTAAAACTTTGATCGTGACTTCCATCATCAATAAAGATTATTTCCCAACTTTTTTGCAAATTCAATAAAACCTGCTTTAATTGCTTATAAAGCAGGGGAATATTCTTCTCCTCATTTAATACTGGAATCACAATGGAAAGATTAAGAGATGACATAAGTAAACCCCAAAAAGCTTCGCTTTTTAGGGAACCCCGCTAGTAAAAATTAAATCAATGTGTTCAAGAAACAACTAAAGGTCTTGATAATTTATGAGTTGGATTCCTTGCTCTTGAATTTTGGCTTGCACTAAAGGATGAGTTAAAATCTTAAGCTCTTCCTCTCGTGTCTTCAAAAGATAATTATTCAAATCATGAGCAAGATGTTCTAATTCCTCATCCACATAGCCAGGATGGACCATAATTTCGGAATTTCCAAGACCCAGTCGTTCCAAAAGCTTGAGGAATTCTTCTAAATTAATCTTTCCACTATATAATATTCCGTAAAAATTGTCAATAAATTTAATACTATGTTTCCTGAATTGTGCGACCAAAAAATTGGAACGGAGAGCTAAATATTGCATTTTGTAAAATTGAAAAGAAAGAAGGTCAATGACGCGCTTCGGCGACCACCTTTCTCGTGGTAGACGTACTCGCGAAATATTAAAATAAGCAGCAAGATTAGCCACCACAGATGCAACAACTGGCAAGGCATGAAAATGTTTTTCACTGTCTAAATGGGTAATTGTTATGCCAGCTTCTTTAATCTTCACAATCTGCGCTTTAAGCTCTGCCTCTACTTCTTTGGGATTCACTTGGCCAAAATAAATCCGCCGCATAAGGGCAAAAGAAGCAAGGAACATTCCCTTTTTATCCACTAAAGAGGGAATTTTATCTGGCGATAAAACAGGTTTACCCCGATAAATATTCAAATGTGCGCCTATACCCAAACCGCTATTTTCCCGAGCAAGACGTACTGCATCTTGAAATCCCGGCATATTCGGCATTAGAGTAGCACTCCGCACAATCCCTTTCTGGAAACATTCAATAATGCCGCGATTAACGCTTTGCGATAAGCCAAAATCATCCGCATTGATAATCAATTTTTTCATAAACCATCCTTTTTAAACTTGCTTAAAAGATAAGCATATAGTAGCATAAATTAGCAGAAAACGAAACCTTTAAAAGTCCTTGTTTTTCTCACAACTTTTCTAAAAGCTAGTATAATAAACATCTATCTATATGGGTAAAAAAATTCTCCCTTTTCTTCTTATTATTCTAATAGCCCTAGGATTTTTTTATAAAGTGGTCTTTGAAAACCATGTATTGGTGGATATGTCTGTTCTCTCTGATAAACTCCCTTGGAGTGCTTACCTACCTAAATTTTTTCAAGGAGAGCGCCCACCTTATACCAGTAGTGATTCCTCAACCGTATATTTTCCCACCTTCAAATTTTACGGAATAGAGTTCCAGGATGGTCACTTTCCGCTCTGGTGGCCTTATTTGGCCGGTGGCTATCCTATCTTCGCGAACAGTACTACCCTAATGTTAAGTTTTACCAGTTCCCTGTTTATCTTCCTCACCCCAGAGATTGCTTATTCATGGTCAATTATTATCAAAATTATCCTTGCAGGTATAGGCTTTTTTTTGTATTTACGGCTCCTTAAAATTAAAACTTGGCCAGGAGTCTTTGGTGCTCTTGCTTATATGCTGAATACCCTCGTAATGCTAAAGCTGGAAATTCCCTGGATGACTCAAACACTTTGGAGCGCGCCTTTTATTTTCTTTTTTCTAGAAAAGGTCTTCCAAACTCGCAAATTTTTTTACAGCATCTTGGCAGCTGTTTTTTTGAGCCTCCAATTTATTGCTGCTCATCCTCAAACTGGATTGTATATTACTGGATTTGCGCTGTTATATGTTTTTATAAAAGTTATTTGTTCAGTGAAAAAAACAAAAAATCTCAAAAAGCTCTTACTTTATATCCTTTTGCCTTTTATCTTAATCCCTGGTATAGCCGCTGTTCAACTTCTGCCTATGCTTGAACTCCAAAATTTAGGCCATCGCAGTCCCAATGAACTTGCCCAGTGGATTACCCCTCTGCACCTTCTGACTGCTCTTATTCCCCAATTTTTTGGCGATACACAAACCAATTTTCAAATCTTTTCTAAAATTGAAAGAAACATCTTTCATCCCCTCCATCTAGATTACCCTCCGATCTCCCTCCCTTATATTGGTTTTCTGCCTTTCCTTTTTGCCCTCTTTGCTACTGGAAAAAAGATACGGCAGAGTATAGAAATTAAATTTTTTCTTGTAATTGCTCTTTGTTTGGTTTTACTTCAAATTTTTACCCCTCTCTGGGGGAAAGAGGCACTCCACATTCCCTTGATTAATAAAATGTGGAATACCTACCGCGTCAATATTATTTATGTCTTCGCCTCCTCTGTTCTTGCTGCTTATGGTTTGAATTATTTTTTTCAAAAACCCCAAGCAAGTAAAAAAAGACTTTTCAATATTTTAAAGAGCTTTACTGTAATCTTAGTAATTTTAATCGCATTCTGTCTCTCTCTAAAATTACCAGGGGTAAAAAATCTCTTTCTCTCTGCAGGAGAAAAATTTTCAGTGCATTATTTCTTGTCAACTAATCCAAAGCAGGGAATAGATTATTACCGAAATGAATTACTGGACTGGTACAATGCTTTCAAAAATCATTTTAATCTGCTTAATCCTAGCATTTACACACCCCTAATTCTTCTTGTTGCTACCTCTGTACTTTTATTTTTATTTTACCACCGTAAAATCAAGCCCCATTTTCTTAAAACCTCTTTTTTAATCATTACCTTGGCGGATCTTTTCTATATTGGTTGGTTTTATAATCCTATGCCCACGAGGAGGGAAGATGTTTTCCCCGACATTCCGCCCGTCAGTTTTTTAAAACAGGATCACAGCCTTTACCGCGTGAGTTCTACTGATGGCTGGAATGTCGTTTTTCCAAATACTTTTGCTAATTATAATATTAGTGATATTGGTGTGGAGTATAATATTTATCCCTTGCGCTATGATGAATATATGAGCTTTATTGAAAATGACGACCGCGCTGATCTTGCACATCAATTTCACACCAATCTCTGGCTCACCCGCTATAATTCTCCTCTCCTTGATCTATTTAATGTGAAATATATTTTAACCCCGCCCGAACAAGAAATTAAAGATGAGGGATTTAAATTAGTATACGATCAAGAAATGAGAATCTATGAAAATCAAAAAGCCCTACCCCGTGTTTTCCTTGTCCCAGAAGTCAAAGTAATTCAAAACAGTAAAAAGATTTTAAACACTTTATCTGACCCTGCTTTCAATCCATTGCAAACTGCCATATTCGAAGAAGAACCGCCGCAACTAGGAAGTAAAAATCTATCGGGTTCCTCTCTAGCCATCATAAAATATGAAACAAATAAAGTGGAAATGGGGGCAAAACTGACTGCTGATGGCTTCCTTATCTTTAGTGATCCATACTACCCTGGCTGGAAAGTTTATATAGATGGTAAGGAGGATAAAATCTATCGCGCCAATTATCTTAGCCGTGGTATTGCTTTAAAAAAAGGGGAGCATGAAGTCATTTTCAAATTTGAGCCAAAAAGTGTAGAAAGAGGATTATATATCTCGTCAGCCACAATGATTATTATTATTGGACTAGAGTTTATAAGTATATTTAAAAATAAAAAGAAAAGGACTTAAATTAGCCCTCTTCAAGTATGATATAAAAAATTAATTTAATTTTGCGGGGTTTCAGAAAAAAGCTTCTGCGGATTTGGGGTTTAGTTCTACATCCCTTTTCGTGCTTCCTCAAGATCTATTTTGTCCGCTTTTTTATTCACCTCACTCTGAAAATCATTTACATCCTTTTCCCAACTATCCATATCTTGATTAAATTTATCCGTAGCACTTTCCGCCATAATATCCGCAATATTTTGCGCCACTTCATCTGCCTTGCCTGCTAATTTTTCCTGCAATTTTTGAATTGTTTCTTTGCCTAAATTTTCCTCTTGTTCCACAATTTGCAACAATTCTGCTTTTAATTCGGAAGAAATTGCTGCTCTCTGAATTAATTTGATAATTTTATTTTTGTCCATAGAAATAAAAAATTAAATAACTTTAAAATAAATAAGGTTACTCTGCAACTTCAGCCAATTCTTCCGTAAGATCATCAATACCCTCTAATTCTTTCATTTGCTGCTCGGCCTCTTTATATCTTTCTTGATTCCATTTAATTGCTTCTAAAGCTTGATTCATCTCTGCGCGCAAGTTGGCTAATTTTCTTTGCCTGGCTGCTTCAGCACGATTTTCTTGAAATTGTTTATATGTTGCGCGTGCCTTCTCTATGCCATCAGTAAATCCCTGTCTAATATCTCCGCCTTTTTCTTGAATCTTTTGCCATTGCTCTTGTGTCCAATCTCCCATTGCCTCATATTTTTTATCTACCCAGGCATCTGCTCTTAAACCCATTTCATTTGTCCATTTATTTGCAGATTCCAAACCTGCACCCGCCATTTCCACGCCCTTTTTCACACCCCGACCCGTAGCTATTCCCCCTTCTACTACCATTCCTGCTCCTGTTTCCACTCCTGTCTTTACACCACGACTTACTGCCTTACCGCTTTCAATTACTGCTCCTGCTGTTGCTTCTGCTCCTCTCTTAACCCCTCTACCCATCGCCTTTCCACCAGCTTCTATTTCCGTACCGGCAATCTTTGCTGCTTCCGGCGCGGCAAAGATAGCGTCCAAGCTTGTAGAGCCAGCTCCAACAATTCGTTTAAAAACATTTTTGATTTTTGCGCCAAAACTACTAAACCTTGTCTTTACCCTTTGCATCTTCTCTTGCCTTCTTTGCCTTCCTATTTCGAGCAAAGACATTTCCGTTCTTTTTTCTCCTGCCATCTCTAAATTCTCCTCCCCCCTAATTTCTATATTTTTTCCCATAGTTGTTTTAAATTAATTATTAAACATTTATATTATAACTTAAATAGGGGCTAAAATAAAACATTTTTTAGAAAAGTTATCCACAATCCTAAGGTATAATAAAAAATTATTTATGTTATTGTGCACCTAAACAAGAAATGTTACGATAAAAAAGCAATCTAAAAATCTTTAATAATTTTTATGCCCACCATTTTCCTTTCTGTTCCTTCAGGTTCCCATTCTCGCGCTCTTCTGAAGCCCCTTCGGCCTTTTTTTGAACGTGCCATCAAAGAACAAAAAATAAAATTAGTCATTCTTAGTCCGATGAGTAAATATCCAGAACTTACCCGCGAATTTCAAGGTTCAGGCTTTGTTTTTGTCTCCTGGTCACCCTCTCTTTTCAATCAATATCGACCTGCACTTGTTGTCTCCACCACTACTGGTCTTGATGAATATGATATCCCTATTCTGAAAGAAGCAAAAAGACATAAAATCCCTATCCTTACCTACATAGAAAGCTGGGATAATATCTGGAAAATGGAACGTCGCCAAAATGAAATGATAAAAGTAGACACCCTTTTAGTTTGGAATAAAATGATGCAGAAGCATGCTCAAAAAATTTTTGGCTATCAAGACAAAAAAATTCACATTGTTGGTTCACCGCGCCTGGATTATTTTCAGCATCAAGATAAAATCCCCTCGCGTGAGAGTTTATGCCATTATCTTGGTGTCGATCCTCAAAAAAAATTAATCCACATTACGACGGTGGAGCTCTACGATATCTCTTACGTGGTTAAGATTATTGCCGAAGCGCGCGATCAAGGGAAAATTGCAATGCCCGTGGAAATTTATTGTTCGGTGCATCCTGGAGGAGATATTGATAAACACAAATGGTATGCTGAAAAATATAAAGTAAAGCTACGTTATAGCTTTGGCCGGCAGGATGCCGCGCCTCATCCTTTATTTAAATATAATCCTACAAATCAAGACCTATATATGCTAACTAGCCTCTGGATTAATTCCGACTTAATGATTAATTTTTCCTCCACTGCGGCGATTGAATCTATGCTCGGTGATACCCCTACGATTAATGTAATGTTCAGTAAACCCTTTGATTTTTGGGGCTGGCACAGGAGCGCAGTTTACCGTGATTTTAAAGAACATTATCATGATATTATCACAGAACAGGGAACCACAGTCGTTAAGAATAAAAAACAACTCCTTACGGCAATTAATCAATATCTGATCCACCCCGATTTAAATCATGCCGGACGATCCAAAACCTGTCAAAAAATACTTACCTTTTTGGACGGCCAGGCAAGCGAGCGCGTTTTTAATCTTATTCTGCAGAAAACGCATAGCATTTAACTAACACTTTTTAAAAATTCTCTCACTTTTTATCCTTGCTAAAATAGAAAAAATGTATTAGAATAAACTATCTTGGTCTTTTTTCCTGAAAAATTTATATGAGACCATTATTTTAATATTGTGTCAAATGTACAAAAAACATAATATCTTAGCTATTATTCCAGCACGCGGTGGTTCTAAATCTGTTCCTAAAAAAAATATTTACCCTCTCCTTGGTAAACCGCTTCTTTATTACACCATCAAAGAAGCAAAGAGATCAAAATATATTGATCGCTTAATCTGTTCCACAGACAGTAAAGAAATTGCAAATATCGCCAAAAGGTATGGTTGTGAAATACCTTTTTTACGCCCTCCCCATTTTAGCCGCGATGAGAGTCCCGATCTTGAATGGTACCGCCATGCTTTGATATGGCTCAAAAAGAAAGAAAATTATGAACCAGATTTGGTGATTAATTTAAGACCCACTGCCCCCCTGCGCACTGCCAAACAAATTGACCAAGCAATTAAGACAGTTGTTGATTGCGATGCTGATGGTTTAAAAACAGTAGCCCAAACTGATAAACATCCTCATAAAATGTGGCGGATTAAAAAGGGAGTGTTTTTAGAACCTTATCTTCAAACAGCATTTCGTTTAAAATACGGCCCTGATGTGCCTCGCCAGAAATTAGAGCCTATCTATTGGCAGAATGCGGTCATTGATATTACCCGGCCAAAATTTATCTTAAAAGAAAACCGCATATTCGGAGATAAACTCGTCACAATGATTATGAGTCTTGAAGACTCTGTGGATTTGGATTCAATTTTAGATTTCAAAATTGCCACCCAAATTATGAGGGAAAGGAAAAAATAACAGAAGGAAGGTCCTTTCTTCGTTATACATTACACATCACTCATTACACGTTACAATTCATATGATCAAAGAAATCACTATAGACCATCAAAAAATTGGCCCCGGTCACCCCTGCTATATCATCGCCGAAATTGGCATTAATCATAATGGTTCAGTGCAAATTGCCAAACAACTTATTGATGTTGCTATTAGTGCAGGAGTCAATGCTGTAAAATTTCAAAAAAGAAATTTAGAACATATTTATACAGAAGAAATGCTAGACAATCCAAACTTGGGCGAGCAAAGTTTTCAATATATGATTCCTTTGCTCCGTGAGTTTGAACTTACAGAAGAGGATTTCCATTTTTTGAAAAAATATTGTGATCGCAAAAACATCACTTTTTTATGTACTCCTTTTGATAAAAAGAGCGTTGATTTTCTAGAAAAAATCAAAATCCCTGCCTATAAAATTGGCTCCTGTGATCTCACTAATTTCGACCTCCTAGAAAAGGTAGCCAAAACTAAAAAACCAATTCTGATCTCCACTGGGATGGCTTATTTAGAAGAGATTGAAAAAACAGTTTCCTTTTTAAAGAAGAAAAAGGCAGAATTTGCCCTTCTCCATTGCACTTCTACATACCCTGCGCCTTGGGACAAATTAAATCTGCGCTTTATGGAAACATTACGCCAGAAATTTGACGTGCCTGTAGGTTATTCAGGACATGAATTAGGTATCTCTATGTCTATTGTGGCTACTGCTCTGGGGGCAAATATTGTGGAAAGACATTTAACCCTGGATCGCTCTATGAAAGGTCCGGATCACGCGGCAAGTCTAGAACCCCAAGATTTTAAACGTCTTGTCCGCGATATTCGCTATACAGAGCAGGCCTTAGGAGATGGCAAAAAATATATGAGCCGCGGTGAAATTTTAAACCGTGAGGTATTAGGCAAAAGTTTGGTCGCTGCACAAGAAATTAAAAAAGGGGAAATTATTAATAAAAAAATGATTGCGGTCAAAAGCCCTGGTAAGGGTTTATCCCCACAACTTTTAGAAGAACTGCTGGGCAAAGAAGCAAAGAGAGATCTTAAAAAAGACAGTCTTTTTTTAGAAAGCGATATCCATACTACAAAAAATGTAAATATGAAAAAATATTTTAGATCGCAATGGGGGATTAAGGTGCGGTTCCATAATCTGGATCAAATGATGGCGATAAAACCCAAAACAGTAGAATTTCATTTTACAGATGAAGATCTAAAATATGATTTTAAACCAGATAAAAAATACAACGCTATGCTTTACATTCATGCTCCAGAATATCATTTTCGCTCAATTAATGATCTCTGTTCATCAGAAAAGGAATTGCGTGATGAAGCGATTGAAATAATGCAGGAAACAATCAATAAAGCACGGGAAATGAAAAAGTATTTCCGTAATGTAACACCCAAAATTGTTTTCCATCCCGGCGGGATGAGTATTGACCTTATTCGTAATAAACATCAGCTTTGGAAAAATTTGGAAAATTCACTAAAAAAATTAGATAAAAGGGGAGTAGAATTACTGCCAGAAAATTTACCACCGCGGCCTTGGTATTTTGGTGGTCAGTGGGTAGATAATATTTTCGTAGATTTAGATGAAATCAGGGCATTCTGCCAAAAAACTCATCTTAAATGTACCCTCGATCTTTCGCACGCCAAATTGTATTACAATCTTGTTGGAAAAAATTTTTATGCTGCAATCAAGCGATTAAAACCTTATGTACGTGAATTACATATCGCCGATGCTCACGGCACAGATGAAGAAGGTCTCCAAATTGGAGAAGGGGATATAGACTGGAATAAAATCAAAGAAATATTTAAGGATTACAAATATGGTTGGATCCCTGAAATCTGGCGAGGTCATCAGCAAGATGGTCGCGGTTTCTTTATTGCCTTGGAAAAATTGGGGAAATATTTTAAATAATAGTGGAATAATTTTCTTAAATAATCTTATAAAATTCATTTTATTTTTTTAACCATAGAAAGATAAAAAAATGTTTAACAAATTTCTCATCATCGGTGGTGCTGGCTTTATTGGTGCAAATATGACAGACTATCTTTTGCAAAACAATGCCGAGGTTATTATTTTTGATAACCTTTCACGTAAAGGCACTATTGAAAACTTGAAATGGCTTGAAGAAAAATACAAGGGGAAAAAAATAGAAGTAATTGTTGGAGATATTCGTATAGATAAAAATAAACTCTTTGATGCTATTCAGAAGGTAGATGTAATTTATCATTTTGCTGCTCAAGTGGCTGTTACTTGTTCAGTAAATGACCCCTATGAGGATTTTATGATTAATGCCGTCGGTACTTTTAATATTTTAGAGGCAGTCCGCCATGCCAAAAATAACCCTATTCTTATCTTCGCCTCCACCAATAAAGTTTATGGCGGCATGGAAGATATTGAAATCGCTGACAAAGGCAATCGTTATGAATATAAGGATCTACCTTTAGGTATTCCTGAAAATCGTCTTTTAGATTTTCATTCCCCTTACGGTTGTTCTAAAGGCACCGCAGATCAATATGTTCGTGATTATTCCCGCATCTATGGCCTCCGTACTGTTGTCTTCCGCCAAAGCTGTATTTATGGCAAAAGACAATTTGGTATTGAAGATCAAGGCTGGGTTGCTTGGTTTACAATCGCGGCGAGCCTCGGCCGACCCATTACAATTTACGGTGATGGTAAGCAGATCCGCGATGTTTTGTATGTAGAAGATTTAATCCAAGCCTTCATAATGGCAACCAAGATGATTGATAAAACCGCAGGCAAAATCTACAATATCGGTGGCGGACCCAAAAATACAATGTCTCTCCTAGAACTCCTTACCCATCTTAAAACAATGCTAAACAAAGATATTCAATATAGTTTTGCAGACTGGCGGCCCGGGGATCAGCCGGTTTACGTTTCCGACATCCGTAAGGCCAAAAAAGAATTTGGCTGGGAACCGCAAATCTCCGTTCTTCAGGGCGTGAAAAGACTTGCTAATTGGGTTGGCCGGAATAAAGAACTTTTTCGTAAATTAAAAATCGTTTAATTAATTTTTTCCACTTTCAATTCCCAATTTACAATAAACTCTCATCCTTGATGAATTAATTTTCCGAGACTACTAGAATTATAAAACTTTTCAATAGGACAGGATATTTGAAAATTAAAAAATTAATACATTTAGATTTGATTGAAAATTGTAAATTGAAGATTGAAAATTTTTATATAATCATAAGATTTCCTACTAATTATCTATGAACTTCGACAAAAAAAAGATATCTTATCAAAAAAGAGGAGCCTGCTCCCTTGTTTTTGATGATGGCTACAAAGAAACATTGATTAATGTTTTGCCTATTTTAAAAAAATATAATTTAAAAGCGACCTTTGCTTTTGCAACTAATCCCCAAGTAATTGAAAAAAGTGAAAAAATACCCACGGCTTCTTTAGAAATTGCCAAGAAGATTAAGATCCTTGGCCATGAAATCGCAAGCCATAGCGTTAATCACGTCAACTTAAAAAATATTTCTGATACAGATTTAGAAAAAGAATTAAAAGAGTCACAAGAGATTTTAAAAGCTAAAACTATTATTTATCCGGGAGGTGCTTTTGATGCTCGCGTGGAAAACATTGCTAGAAAATATTATCTTGCAGGCAGGGGCGTAGAAGAAGATTTAAACCATATTCCGCCGCGAGACTTTTTTGCCTTAAAATCTTTCGTACCAAATCAAGACACCGATTGGCCATCATTAGACAAGGAGGCAGAGAAAGCGGCTAAAAAAAATCTCTGGCTTATTGAAGCCTATCATCTTATTTCCAACCACGAAAAAAATTATCGTTTTACTGTCACGTCAGAAAATTTTGAAAAACATCTGCAAGAACTCATCGCTCTTAATCTTTGGATTGCGCCACTGGGAGTAATAGGGGAGTATATCTTGAAAAAAACGGAAAAGTAATTTTTAATTTTTGATTTTTACTTTTTGACTAATTTTTATTTGCTTAATTTTTATTGTCATTAAGACAATAATTCAATAATTCAATAAAAATTCGCTAAAAATTAAAAATTAGGAAATAAAAATTTTACTCCCTTATGCCTAAAATTTCTACTCTTATTATCACTCATAATAATGCTGACAAGCTGCAAGAATGTTTAAAATCCGTCCAATGGACGGATGAAATTATTATTGTGGATGCGGAGAGTAATGATGATACTCAAAAAATCGCGTCAGAATATACTCCTAAAATCTATACCCGCAAATGGGACAATTCTTATGCCCATCAAAGAAATTTTGGTCTGCAATATTGCACAGGTGATTGGATTCTCCAAATTGACCCTGATGAAAAGCTGACTCCAGCTCTTAAAACCGAAATCTTAGAAACTCTAGAAAAAACTACTAAAAATCTTTACTGGATTCCTTTTTTAACCTATTTCCTAGGTCATCCTTTATATCACGGTACATGGTATCCCTGTCCGCATCTACGGCTTTTTAAAAATAATGGTAACCATTGGGTGCGCGATGTACATGAACAAATAGCAGACCAAAAGGGTAGAATTGTAGAGCGCGGAGACTGCGATTCCGGATTCTTAAAAAATCATTACCTGCATTATTCTTTTGATACAGTTAATCACTATTTTGAGAAATTTATCCGCTACACTGAAATTGACGCTAAAGAAATGGTTAGAAATAGAGAAGACCGCTATGGTCGCAAGATTAAAGTAAATCTGAATAATCCTTGGTCTCTCGCTTGGTTTTTCACCTACCGCCCTATCCGTTGGTTTATCTCGCGCTATTTGAGACACAAAGGTTATAAAGACGGAATTCATGGTTTTGTCTATGCTTTATTCGGGGCTTTTTATGAATCCATAACCCGCATCAAATACTGGCAGAAATTAAAAAAGAACGGTTTTAAATAAATGTCAAGAAAATTAAATATTTTAACCACCTGCCTGCGTTATCCTCCTGCTCCCGGCGGAGCAGAGGTAGTAGTGGAACAATTAAGCCAAGGGATCGCTGCCAGGGGGCATCATCTTAAAGTTTATACCTCTGACCTCCGAAGACATAACCTGCCAGCCCAGTGGCTTACTAGCGAGCAAATTTCCCACGATCCAGCCTATCTAAAACGGCTGTCCGCTTTTTATTTTAGCGCTTTTCCTTATCCCTTCTTCCGGGGCCTCGTCCGCAATTTAATCAAGGAAAAAAATATTGATCTCATCCATGGTCATAATTTTTATTATTACTCGGCTGATGCCGCCTCCCTTGCAAGTCGCCTGAAGCACATCCCCTTTGTCTTTCACCCTTATTTCTATATTGAAAGCCGAGAAGCAAAAAAATGGCGGGCATACCGCCAAACCTTTGGTCGTCTAAGTATGACTGCGGATTGTATCATCGCCCTCTCGCCATTTGAAAAGAATCTCATCACCCAATATTACAAACCTAAAAGGCTAGAAGTGATTCCACCGGGAATCAACGAAGGCATCCGTAAAAAGGTTGATTTTAATGTTTACGAAAAATATGGTTATCAAAATAAAAAAGTAATTCTCTCTGTTGGCCGCATCTGTTATGGTAAAGGGACAGATATTACCATTAAGGCCATTTCTCTACTTATTAAAAAACATCCCGATATTATCTTCGCAATCACTGGTCCAGATTTTGGGGACAAAGCAGAATTTGTTAAACTTGCTCAAAAACTGGGTATAACCGATAAAATTTTATGGCTAGGAGAAATTGAAGAACCTATTCTCTCCTCGGCCTATCAGTATGCGGCGATTTTTTGCTTGCCAACCAATTACGAAGCCTTTGGTATTGTCTTTGTGGAAGCAATGGCCAATGGCATACCGATTGTAGCGACAGATTTTTCTGCTGTGCCCTATGTTGTGCCTAAAAATGAAGCCGGCTTTTTAGTCCCGCGTGGTAATGTCCAGGAAGTCGCCGCAGCCCTAGAAAAACTCCTCTCCCATCCTGACCTTGCACAAAAGATGGGGGAAAGAGGCAGAAAAGAAGCAGAAAAATATAATTGGGATAAAATGGTGAATGAGATTGAGAAAATATATTATGACTTGGTTTAGAATTACTAACTCTATCTTCTTGTATTATTTCCTATAATAAGAAGATGGCACTTTTACTGATCTTGTATAACTATTAAAAATAGTGTACTCTTAAATCGTTGCTATAGTCGTTATTTTTAATTCATTATTAAAACAAAGAGGAGAAAAATTATGACTCAAGAATCTAGATTAAATTCACCAGAAGGGGGACCCGAATTAGTGGCGGAGATTGAAAAATTACTCAAAGAATTCGGAATGGATAAAGTGTCAATGGAAGATATTCTCGATCTTAACGAAAAAAGAGAACATAGTAAAGGAGAAGTTATAATAGCAGAGACAGGAGAGGGTATAGGGGAAATTTTAAAAGCAGAAAAACAAGGGAATGGTATTGCTTACACTGATTCAGAAGAAAACATCCTTTATGCGCAAAAAGAAATTGGTGGAGAAAAACTTTTACCAGGCGATATGGTCTCTTACCAAAGAGAGCTTCCAGGCGGAGGAGAAGCAAAGGGAATAGCAACAATTAGATCCTTCTACTCGGACAAAGGTAATGGAGAAATAGGTATCAGGTTTTTCGAAACAAAAGTGCCTGCAATAATAAGATTCCAAGATATAGGAGAAAAAGTGAAGGTTGGCGGTAAGAGCAATTATTAATGCCACTCTGCTCTAGCTAGGTGGCATTTTTTATTACCTCCAAAGTCTCTCTTGCGCATTTTTCCCAAGAAAAATTCTGAAGGCGTGTGCGGCATTTTTGGATTAAATCCTGACGCAAATTTTCATTTTCTAAAACCTCTTTTATTTTTCTTGCCATATCATCAATATTTTCAGGATTAAAATAAACACAGGCATCTCCTCCAACTTCAGGTAGAGAAGAGGCATTAGATGCAGCAACTGGTACTCGAGCAGCGAATGCTTCCAGAAGCGGCATTCCAAATCCTTCATAAAAAGAAGGAAAAACAAATACAGTGGCAGATTGTAAAATCCGCCATTTTTCTTCATTAGAAACATATCCTTTCTCTATAATATCTTCTTTATAAGGCGAATCTTGAATCGCTTTTTTTATTTCTGAATAACCATACCCTGGCTTGCCGATTAAGACTAACTTACCAATCCAGCCGTCTTTTTTAATTAGCTCAAAAGCTTTAATGAGACCGATAATATTTTTACGTTTTTCCAAACGGCCGATAGCAAGAAGAAAAGGAGCCAGAACCTCCCCTCGCCCCTCCTTGGAAAGGAGGGGAAATTCACTCCCCCTGCCAGAGGGGGAGGTGCCCGCCCGCTTACGCCTGAGCGAAGCGATGGCGGGCGGGGAGGGGGTGGGAGTAGGGGCATTAAACCCGTGGTAAACCATTTTAATCTTTTCCGTATCCCCATTATACATTTTAATCAAATCTTTTTTTGTATTTTCAGAAACAGCAATAATTTTTGCCGCATGCTTTAAACTAAATTTCGTGGTCAAGCGAAGATAAAAACGCCGCCAAGCCGAGTAACTTTCAGGATAATGTTCATATTCCAAACCGTGCAAAGTAACTACTACTTTTCGGAGGTAAAAAATAGGCATTGCTTGCGCTGGAATAAATAAAACATCAAGCTTGTCTTGCCAAGCTGCTCGGCACAGGGCAATGTGCACCCAAAGGCGAAGGAAAGGGATATTTTTGAGCTTAAAATTTTCTGGCCAATCCAGTTTTCCCGCCATTGTTATATTCTCCGCCCCATTCAAATACAAAATATATTGATTTTTTTCATCAATTTTAGCTAAAGCTCTAATCAACTGATAAGAATATTCTTCCACGCCCGTGCGATTTTTCAAAAAACCGCGGGAAGCGTCAATGCCAATCAACATAAATTTAAAATGTAAAAATCAAAATGTAAAATGAAATGTAAAGTTCTAAAATTTTAACATTTTAAATTGTCATTTTGATTTTTGATTTTTACATTTTGATATACCTCTTCATATTCTTCCGCAATCTTATCAGCCCGAAAATGCTCCAAAACATATCTTCTCGCATTTTCACCCATTCTTCGTCGCTCTTCTAAATTCTGTAAAAGAAAAACGATGCGTTCAGCTAATTCTAAAACATTTCCCGGTTCTATCAAAATTCCGGTTTCATTATTCTGAATAAATTCTTGGGGAGCGCCATTAGCCGTCGCAATCACTGCCTTGCCATAAGCCATTCCCTCTAAAGCACTACGACCAAAAGGTTCAGGCCAAAGAGAAGGCATCACTACAATATCTGCCTTACGATATAAATCTGGCATCAGACGGTAGGGGATAATACCCAAAAAACTTACTTTGTCTGTAATGCGCAAATATTTAGCCATTTTCTTGTATTGCTCAAAACGCGGCCCCGTACCCGCTAAAATGCATTGAAAATCAACTTTTAAATTAATCCTACCCAAAGCTTTTAGTAAAAATTCTATGCCTTTATGGAGATCCAAGAGGCCAGCGAACAGAATTGTTTTTCCGGCCGGATTAAAAACAGGGGAGGCATTTTCTGCTTCTAAAGGAATAGGATTATAAATTACTTTTTCCGCTGGAAAAGAAAAAGCAAGATTGCGCGATTTCTTAATTTGATCCCGTAAGGTGCGGCTAATGTAGATCACCTCATCAAAACCTGCCAAAGCTTCTTGTCTTTTAGGAATATTATAATAATAACGCCACATCCTTAAATATTTTTGGACAAGATTGCCGCGAGCAACCTTAGGGCAATTTTTAAAATCACGAAAACCTTTACAACCCGGACAAACTTCGCCATTTATCTTAACCTTGCCATAACCACAAACTGGCCAATAATCTCGCACTGTAGCAATAAATACTGGATGATAAGGAATAATTTTCTTTAACTCTGCGCCAATCAATGCCGAATGAAAATCTTGGGTGTGGATTATCTGTGCCTTATCTCCAATATCCTTAAGTAAAATTCGAGCCTGCTTTTTTGCCCAATGTCTTTCAAAATTCGGCACCTCTTTATCAAAAAGTTTCTTGCGCTCCAAAATCCTTAAATTTTTACTCTCATTATAATCTCGGTCCCTTCTGCCTCTTTTCACCACAATAATTTGATGCCCCTTTTTTGCTAAAGCCTGCACTAAATAATAAGCCGAGATCTCACCACCACCAATAGAATCCGGAGGAAAATATTTAGTTAAGAAAATAATGTTCATAAAAAATTTTCAATTTTCAAGTACCAATTTTCAATGAAGCTCCAAGCACCAAATTCCAAATAAAACATTTCTTGTGTGGTTTGAAAATCGCCTGCCCGCCATTGACTTCGCCATCAGGCGATGGCAGGCGGGGAATTTGGAGCTTCATTGGAATTTGAGAATTGGAAATTATTTTTTGACCAACTGTTCCAAAACATCTTTATATTGCTCCCAACTATATTCCCTTACTTTCTCCTGTCCTAGTTGAACTAATCTTGCCTGCAAAGCCGGATCACTAAAAACTTGACGGATTTTTAGCGTCAGATCTCTAAAATCTCGGGCGTCAAAATAAAGTCCTGCTTGGCCTAAAGTCTCGGGGATGGCGCCAAAACGCGAAGCTAAAACTGGCTTGCCATAAGCCATTGCGTCCACTAAAGGCCAGCAAAAACCTTCATGTAAACTGGGCATCACAAAAACATCACAGATATGATACCAAGCAACCAATTCCTCTTGAGATACCTCACCCGTAAAAATAATTTGCCGCTCTATTTTTAAATTACAAGCCAAGGATAATAATCTCCCCTTCTCTGCAGCTAAAGAGCGATGGTAATCATTACCCACCACCACAAAATAAATATCATCCCATTTACAATCTCCCAGGCTTCTAATCACTATCTCCAAATTTTTATGAGTAGAAATGCGGCCAACATAAAGTAAAACTTTTTTATTTTTTAATCCATATTTGTGTCGCAATTGTACAGAGATATCTGCCGAATATTTAGCCCCTAAAAATGGTAGGGGGTTAAATACTATTTTCTTAGGATGGCTAAAGTTTTTCAACTCTTGAGCCATAAAGCCTGACCGTACCAAACAAACATCTGCAGCCTCTGCGCCTTCCCTCGTTACCTCAATCGTCTTCTCTGCAATCAATTTTTTTCCCGGCGATAAAATATGTTCTGGTGGTGTCACGCCGTGATAATCAAAGATCAAACGTGGTCGTGGTTTTAGCCGGATTATAAATGGGAGAAGATGAATCGCTTTATGATACAATCCCCATTGCACCCACAAAACATCATACTTTCTGAATTTCTTTGCCTCGTGCCCAAAAGCCAACCTATCCAAAGGTTTGAAGATCCATTCTAACATTTTCAGACGTTTCCCTAATTTCCATTCCAACATATACAAACTCATCCACGGATAACGTTTTACAAAATAATAAGTCTGGGCAGCAATCTGCGAGTCCTCATTTTCCCGTTCTAAAAAAATTTCCGCTTTTGGAAAAATTTTTTTAATTAGGTGCACATGCTGACCCATCGCATCCCGTAAACCAAAGGTATTGGAGAAAACAGCAATCTTTAAATTTTGTTGGGACATATTACATTTCATTTATATCGGTAGATATATAATGTGGTATCTTCTATATCTTTCTCTCTTGGCAAGGCCTCTTGATATTTTTGAAGGAGAACCACAGTACTTACTGCAGTTTCCTTGTCTTGAATATAATCTGTAAGATTAGTAGTACTTAACAATACAGGATAGAAAAGCCTAATCTCGTCAAGGTATTGTAATTTATCTTGGGGAAAACCAGGATAATCAATAATATTTTTTGCCTCTGGCCCCTTCTTACTCACAACATAAACTTCTCTGTGACTCTGAATAAGTCTTTGCATCTCTTCTGCTGAAAACCGATCATATTCAGGCAAAACATCCAAACCGTAAATATAATGCAGGGCATAGCCCCACTGCTGCCACTGCCAACCTGGATCCATCAGGATTAAACTATTCTTTTCAAAACGAGGAACTAAATCTTCCAATTCCTTTTGTACTCCCTGGTATTCTCGGAAAAACAACACAGGCGAGGCTACCCAAAGATTTATTGCTAAAAGCAAAATAATAATTGTCATTCTCGCCCTCATCCCTAACTTTAATTTCAATAATCCCCATGCAGCCAGCACAAAAAGAAATGGAATCAGAGTGGGATAAAAACGTCTTAAAAACCAAGGTTGATCTAGCCCAACAAAAGGATCAAGAATAAAAACAACGACTGGGGATAAAATAAAAGCGGTATAATAGAAACCCTGGTTTAAAAATCGTGGTCCCCAAAGCCTTATTAAAAAGATAATAAAATAAGGAAGTAAAAAATACTTTCCTAAAATAATAAAAACATACTGAATCCGATAAGTCTGCCAATTAACAAATTCCTGCCAATGATAATGAGAGATTAAAGTCAAATTAAAAATAAGCAAAAAGGTTAAAATGAAACCAAGAAAAAATTGCCCCTTGCTAAATTTCTTGGGAAATTTCCAAGATAATACTGAAATACGCTGTCTGAAACGATAAATCAGATAAATTACTCCTCCAAGCAGAATTAAACCTAAAAAGATAAAAACTTTATAAATGACAGCATAACGGGTAACCGTTAAAAGATTAACCGGAATCCAAAGAACAATAAAATCACCAAAGTTGTATAGAATGGACACTGCATGACCCCAAATATAGCTTCCGTTATAAAGAGCAAGGTAACGGAGAAAAAGAATGATCGCAGCTAATGGGAAAAGGAAAAGGAGAGCACTGCGGCCGAGATTTAAGCCAGTCTTTACTGAAGGAGAATCCATTGGCTTTTTCCTAACGGCTATAGATGCAAAAGCAAGCCTTTCTTTTTTCATTTGTCTTTTGAATTTCCACAATACAAATAAAAAAGCTAAACTAAAAGTTGCTAAATAGAGTAAACCTTCGCCCCGCACTAAAATTGTAAGAGAAATTGGTAAAAAACCCCACATCACCCGCCGTAAATTCTTATTTGGAACGGGGGTACCCCCAAAATTCTTGCAGAATTTTGGGGGTCTATTTTCCACACCTCTTAGAAAAAGCCAAAGGCTGAACCAAATTAAAACCATAAATAAATTTTCAGAATTGGTCCGCCGTGGAAACCATAAAAAAGCAAAGAATGTAATTGTAAATAGCAAAGATAGTAAGGCGGCAACTCGCTGTCCCGTAATTTTACAAGCCACGCCATAAAGACATATTAAAAAAAGAAGAAGTAAAACAGCGTTACCCCAAAAGACCAGATTTAAACCCCCCAAGTGATACCAAAATCCCAAAAAAGTATTATAGCCCGGCAAAAATTGGGAGGTAAACACATCTTTACCTAAATTATCCACTAAACGATAAGGATGATAGGCTCGAGAAATAATATCTTGAAAATGCAATTTACCTTCTTTGGCTAACATTATGCCAGCAGTTAAATACCCAATATTATCTCGCGAAGAAGGAATACTGTGATGATAAAATGCATTAAATAAGGTTACCACAAGTAAAAATAATAAGATTCCCTTCTGCCATCGCGAGAAAGAAGTCTCACGAAAGGACTTTAAATACCAAATGCGCAATCCCACGGCTACCAGTAATAAAAAGAGGGTTAAAAAAACCAACCATCTAAAAAAAATCCCCAAGATAGCAAAACTTAAAAGAAGTAAGAAAAAAATAGTAAACATTAAAAAAAACTCTTGAACAACGTCTTCCAAATTTTTAGGACGGTTTAAGGAATTCGTTTTCATACTCACTTTAATAATTTTAAAAATAGGTTATGCATTTTTCCAACTGACTCCTGCCAAGTTAAGATAGGATAAGGCCGCTCCTCGGGGATCACTTTTGCACCTGCTACTTTGGCTTCTAATGGCGCAATGCCAAAAGGTTCATTTAAGGCCGTAAAAATAAAATAATCGCACGCCGCCATATATTGGACTGTCTTCTTTCCCAAAATCATACCGATGAACCTCACTGACCTTTCCAAATGTTTTTCTTTTACTAAACGTTCCAAGTTTTCCTCTTCTGGGCCTTGGCCTGCAATATAAAATATTGAATTCTGATCCCTTCTTCTCTTCTGAAAAATATCTAAAGCTTGATCTAACCTTTTTCTTTTGTGCAGCTTTGAAATAGATAGAAAAATTTCCTGCTCCAAAGGAATATTTAAAATCTCTCTTGCCTCGGCTCGTGTATATCTTTGAAAACGTTTCACTTCCACACCCGGATAAACCTTCACCGAGTTACGGTTATAGATTTTTTTCACTTGTGCCTGAATATTATCGGAAATACTGATGATTACATCCGATGCACGCACGCTTGCATGATCAATTCGTTTCACAAAAAAAGCAACCAAACGAGCCAGGGGAGAATTACCTGTTATAGTCTGAAGATCATAAATAAAACGCGGCGGTTCAAAGCAATGATAAACTAAAGGGATTTTATGAAAACATCTACGCACTTTGCGTAGCCACCAAAGTGCAAAAGCTGCCTGCCAAGTCATTCCTAGCACAAGCTCATAGTCACAAGGAATCTTGTTAGCCAGAAAAGGCATTGCTAAATAAGCAAGAAGAGTATCTAAGTTGTGTCGTCCAAATCGCAATGCTCTCGAACGTACTACTTGGATCTCTGGATTAAGATATGCTGCGCAGAGTGCATTATATTCATAAACATAAAGAGTAACTTTATGCCCTAATCTAATTAATCCATTGGCTACCTTAATCAATATTTTTTCTCCTCCATAAGGACCGGAGAGCCGAGGGAAAATAATAGCAATTTTCATAAACTAACAATTAACAATCACTAAAATCAGCCTTATGCTGATTATTAATTAGCTTTAGAAATTCCTGATAATAACGTTCTGCAATTATTGGCCAATCATATGTTTTGGCTGTAAAGTATGCTGCCTGACGACCAAATTCTTTCCGGTATTCTTTATCATTTAGAAACTTCACAATCTGTTCTTGGAAAGCAGCAGGATTTTCCGCTTCCACTAAAATACCATTACGTCCAGAAATCACAGCGTCGCTAATACCTTCAAGATTGGCAGCGATAACGGGTAAACCACTAAGAGCAGCTTCTACAGCCACTAATCCAAATCCCTCAACATCCCCTGGGACTTTAATATTAGGCATAATAAACAAATCCACTAAGCTATAGATTGTCTTCAAGTCCTCTTCAGAAATTTTACCTAAAAGATAAACTCTCGCCTGGAAACCTCTTTTTTGAACCAATTTGTTAATCCGTTCACGCTCTGGTCCTTCACCAACTACTAAATAAATAGTATTAGGAGACAAAGTTGGCAATACTTTATCAATAAACCAATATACTCCTTTCCTCTGTACCAAACGACCAACGGTTAATAAATAATGTTTATCTGAAGGTAAATTATATTTTTTAAAAAAATTGGTTTCTAAAACTTTTCGCTTTTCGCTTTTCGCTTTTCGCTTATTTACATCAACGCCTACCGGAATCACTATACAAGGAGAGAAACCTTTATTCTGTGCTTCTTCTCGAGCATAATTAGAAATACAAACATAGCAATTAAATTTCCGCCCGAAAAACTTTAGATACCATTGATATAAAAAAAGATTAAAGGTGAGGTCCAAACCATGTACTGTTACTACCACAGGTTTACGATAAAAAATACGTATTAGAAAACCAATCAAGGAAAGTACTGGATCACCTAAATGAACAATATCTACTGACCTCGCCCGCTTTAAAGCCAAAACTAAGGCATAAGGAAACCACCAAAATAAATGCCATTGACCTTTATGTAGAATAATTGTCTCTATTTTATCACCCCTTTCCTTGCCTTGTTTAGAAAAATTTTGAATAAGATTATAAGACAAGTTCTGCATCCCTCCAATACTCGGAGGATGCTTGCGCGTTATAAAAAGAATGTGCATACACTAAAAAATTTTCTTTAAACTCGTTCTCTCCAATAATTCAAAAGATCTCGTAAGGTTTTTTCAAAAGGAATGATAGGCTGCCAACCCGTGGCTTGACGGAATTTCCGAGCATTACAGATTAAAACCGGCACATCCGAAGGTCGCATCCTTGCAGGATCTTGTTCCACCCTAATTTTTTTTCGGCTCATTCCTAACAATATTTTCAGCATATCTCCAATCTTGTAACCTTTCCCTGAACCTATATTATAAACCTCTCCGGCCTCACATTTTTCAACAGCTAACCAATAGGCCTTCACCACATCCCTCACATCTGTAAAATCCCGCACTGCGTCCAGATTGCCCACATAAAGCACAGCGTCCTTCTTGCCCTTCTCAATCTCGGCAATCTGTTTAGCGAAATCACTAGTCACAAAAACCTCGCCTCGACGCGGACCCGTGTGGTTAAAAGCGCGAGTGCGGATAATTTTCAAATCATAAGATTTAAAATACTGGTAACCTAAAAAATCTTGACCCACCTTACTCACAGCATAAGGGGAGAGAGGACGCAATGGATTCTCTTCTGAAATCGGTACCTCATTCTTTTTAACTAAACCGTACTCTTCGCTGGATCCGGCGATCTGGATTACGGGATCAATACCTACCCGCCGTACTGCTTCAAATAAATTTGCTTCTCCAATAATATTGGTTTCTAAAGTCTCGGCAGGAGATACCCAAGAAAGAGGAACAAAACTTTGTGCTGCTAAATGAAAAATTTTAACCGGCTTTACTTTTTTTAAAATCTTAAATAACTCTTCAATATTCCGGATATCACAACTGTGATAAGCAGCACGCGGATTTAAATGCAAAATTGGTGTATGACGCGGATACCAATGACGAATGCCATGAACCTCATAATCGTTTTTATTCTTTAAGATCCAGTCTACTAAATGCGAACCAACAAAACCCTCGCTACCCGTAACTAAAACCGTCTTCTTTGTTTTTTGAACAGATTTCTTAGATTTTTTCATCATAATGTTTTTGAAATTTGGTTAATGACTCGAGTCGTAGAGTATTTTTTCAATAGAGGAATAATTACAATCTTACCCCCATAATTCTGAACTCCTCGCTGATATTCTGAAGACACTTTATTTAATGCTACAACCTGCGGCTGAAATCTTTTGATAATATCTATGCCTTCTTGATGATTAAACAAAGAAACAAAATCTACTATTTCTAAATTTACCAAAAGATCCATCCGTTCTCTTTCTGAAAATAGTGGTCGCCTTTCGCCTTTTAACTCTCGCACTGATTGATCCGTATTCACCCAAACTACTAAAATATCCCCTAAGGCTTTGGCCTTTTTTAAATAATAAAGATGGCCTGGATGAAAGACATCAAAACAACCACGCGCAAAAACAATCTTTTTACCTTTTTTCTTTAAATTATTAAGGATTTTAAGGAGTCTAGGACGAGACTGGATTTTCTTATTTCTCATGAAGAATTTTCAATTTTCAAATTCCAACCTGCCTGCCATCGCCTGATGACGAAGCCATTGGCGGGCAGGTGAAGTTCCAAATTCCAATTTTCAAACTTCACTCTTATATATTTTGTTTGGAATTTGGTGCTTGGAGCTTCATTGAAAATTGGTGCTTGAAGATTGAAAATTTTTAGAATTTTTTCTTATCTTTCTCCCTATCAAATATAATTCAAAGGCATAAACCAGAATGGCTACTAACAATAAATAAGGAATAAAATTGATACTTGTTTCAGGCCAGAGAAGACCCCATTCTGCAGTCTGAAAAGAAAAAGGAAACAACCAATAATAGCCACCACCCCAATGTCTCTGGAAAGAATCCAAAAATAAATGTAAGGCCACCCCCAAAAATAGAGCAACAAAAGTCGCTCTTACTTTCTTAAAAAATAAACTTATTAATAAAACAATAAAAATTAAGGGAAGAGGGGAATGCAAAATTCCAATCCACCAAGAACAATGATAACACTCGCTCAAGAAAAAAAGAGGAGCTCGCGTCAAAACATCAGGTAGAATAGCACCGCTTAAAAAGACTAATAAATATTTCTTGAATTTTCTAAAAAAAAGAATTCTACTAATAAGACAATGGGTGATCAAATCAGGCATAAAATCTCATTACTTCATTGAAATTATTTTTCTTCAAAATAAAACTTGTGCTGATTAAATTTATATCTTCTTCCAAACCAATAGAGAATGATAAATAAAGGAATTAATGAGACTAAATATTTAAAACCCCGCTCCTTATGAATATGAATCTCGCTCACTTCAATATAACCATCCCTTCGGACTTGACCTCTGTAACTAATAAAATCTCCCGCCTCTAAAGCCGGCGGGGAATCAATTTTTAGAATAATACGGTGGCCAAAAGGACCAATCGTCCACCACTCATCTTCGCCGCCAATAATGCGATTATATCCGGAGTTAATTTGTAAACCTTCATACTTTTCCGGAGAGGCTACGGCTTCCCAAGAAGTAATCTCTTCTCGCGGCCCCTGCCAAGCAGCATAGGCTCCAAAACCTATAATAGTAATTAACAAAAATACAATTGCCAATATGCGCAACATAGGAATTTAATCCATGAGTAAAATTATTCTAATTAACCTAATTGTTCTAATTATTCTAAACAAATCAGGAATGACCAATGCCTAAAAATTCATTTTAGTCATTTTGATTTGGTTATTGGTTATTATTTAGGTTAATCAGGTCAATCCTGTTAAATTTGCTTTGCAAATATTTAACAGGGTCAATTAAAATAATTAGAATAATTTTCACTGCCTTCTGAATTCCTGTTTCTTAAGCCGGTACAAGATTTCCTCCATCATTTTACGCGACCAACCAATAGCCGAGGCGACTAAACCTAAAACAATAGTTTGAAAACCGATCATCATAAATACAGAAGCAATAATTAGAGACTGAATATGACCCTGACCCTCTGCCACTGTCCAAAAATAAAGAAACCGCACGATAAAAGCAAAGCCAATAACAAAAAGTACTAATCCCAAACTCAACATTACCCTCAAGGGCTTATAGACTGTAAAGGTGCGGATAATAGTTAAGCCTGTTTTTATAATATGGCTTCTTAAATTTGAAATTAAACGAGAATGGCCTTCGCGCCTTCTAAATTCAATTGGCATCTGTACCATTCTCAAACCTTGATCTGCGGCCTGGATTAAGGTTTCGTGGGTATAGGTATGACGCGTCATCACGGACAGACGTAAAGCCGCTTCCCGCGAAAAAGCACGAAAACCAGTGGAAGCATCAACAATGTTCAAATTCAAAAGTTTACGAATAAACCAGCTACCTAATATATTACCATATTTATTACCAAAGGGCATATGCTCTAATTTCGCTACCTGCCGATCTCCCAGAACAATCTCGGCCTTTCTTTGCAAAATAGGCTGAATTAGGCGTGGAATCTCTTGACCATTATATTGAGCATCAGCATCAATATTAACGATGATATCAGCATCTAATTTTAGTGCCTCTTCTAAAGCAATTTTAAAATTAAAAGCAAGACCCGTATTGGAATGAGAAATAATAAAATCAGCTCCTGCCGCCCGTGCCCTTTCCACTGTCTCGTCAGATGAACCGTCATCAGCTACCAACACTAATACCTCTGCAATACCCAAAATCTGCCGCGGGATTTCTTGAATCACGCGGCCAATGGTTTTCTCCTCATTATAAGCCGGGATAATGACAATGAGTTTAGACATAAATTAATCGCGGATAAAAATTTCTAATCATTCTAATTAAATCAGGAATGACCAAAACTAATTTTTAGGCACTAGTTATTGGAATTTGTTTAGAATAATTAAAATAATTAGGTTAATTAAAATAATTTAATGCCTTCTTTATAACTCCTTTTATCTTGTCCTTCTCCTCTTTCTCAAAAAATCCTTCTCCCCAAAGCAAAATCAAAAACAAAATTAATAATCCAATTTTAATTAATATTGCTGCCACTGTCACAAGATGTAAAGAATAAAATACAGAAAAAGCAAAGATTACTAGAGCACTTATCACAATCTTTAATAATCTCTTCCATTCATAACGAACAGGATAAAAATGATTAGATACGAAATAGGTCAAAATAAAAACAAAAATAAAAGCAATAAAAGTAGATTCGGCAGCACCCCACATTCCATAAATAGGAATTAATAAATAATTCAACAAAAGATTTAAAGCTGCAGGAAAGATAATTAGCAAGGGATAATATTTTGTTTTTCCTCGTAAGTGAATGCCCGGCGCTATTACAAAATGCATCCCATAAAACACATAAGCTAAAGCCACAAGGGGAACAATTAAAGCGCCTTTGGCATAATTTTCTGGCGCAATAATTCTAATGATTTCCGGGGCAAAAAAAGATAGGAATAAAAAGCTAAATATCCCAATAAAGAAAAAATAGGTTAAAGTGCGAGCATAAATCTGCTTATGATTTATCTTTTTAGCAATGCGAAAAGAAAAAGGCGGCCAGGCCAATTGAAACGGAGTGACTAGCACAAATTCTAAAATAAAACCAATACGATAACCCACCGAATAAACGCCCACTTCCTCCAAACTACCAAAATGACTTAAAAAATAACGATCCGACAAATCCATCACCCACATTGCAATAGAAGCAGGTAAAATAGCCACACCAAAAGATAACAATTTTGTCAATGCTCTTTTAGAATAGCTAATTCTAACATAATTTTTAAGGTATGGCAAGAAAGTCAGGAAGGTCAAAATCTGGGCTGCGAGATTACCTAAAAGAGCACCAAAAAGCCCCCATTTAAGGCCTACTACAAGATATATAGTGACTCCTAAAGTTAAAATAAAACGCAATAAAAAAACCACAGTGTAGAAACGAGATCTCTCTTCTGCCCGCAGAAAAGAGAGTTCTAGCTCTAGAAGAGCGGCAAAAAATGAGGTAAAAAGTACAATATAAATTAATAAAGTAAAATTTGTTTTAATGAGAAATTGACCTAGAGGATGTACAAAAAAAAGCAGAATTATAGTTTCCACTATTCCTGCTAAGAGAATTAAAAAAAAGGCTGTACTCATAAGAATTTTACGCTCTCCTTGGCTTTTTGCATCACGGTGATAACACTTCAAAATTGCTGAAGGTAATCCTAAAGGAATCAAAAATAACAAAACCTTTAAAAAAGTTTGCAGAATTTCTAAACGGCCATAATCTGCCTGACTTAAATACCGCGTATAAAAAGGGATCAGTAAAAAAGAAAGGCTCGCCTGAACAATCGCTCCAATCGCATAAATGCCTGAATGTTTCACTAATTTTTTGAGTTCAGAAAACATAAAGATAATGTAAAATGCAAAAATCAAAATGACCCGCCCGCCTTGACTTCGCCCTTAGTTAAATGATAATTCTTACTAAACACGACTAAACTTTCATCAAAGGATTACCTGAAAGTCAGTCAAGGCGAAGTCGGGCGCGGCAGTGTAAAATGTTAAAATGACTCTGGGAATTTAAGCTTCTTGACCTCTGTAGCTTTAGCGTAAGAGGTTAGCCTTTCAAAAACTTATTTTTACCTCAAATATTAAGTTTAAAACCCATAAACGGGTAACCCCCATTTTAAAATTTTGCATTGTCATTTTACACTTTGATTTTTACATTTTGAATTTGTATTGTGCCATAATTTAGCCGAAAAAGCAAACCAATTACTAGATAAAACAACACAATTTTTTTCTTGTCAATCTTTATCTTCTCATTTTTCTCTGCTAAAATATGAATATCAAAATTAT
>CAYWOB010000001.1:29842-34406 GCA_964459815.1 uncultured Candidatus Saccharibacteria bacterium | reverse complement strand
TTGATGCATACTGAATCACTATCCACTTGCTATTTACATCTCTCTGGTTTCGCAGTGGAAAGGGGAAATTTCGCTGCTCAAGGTAAATTAGGTGAATTCGTTAAGGCAGGACAAATCATAGGCTATACTGGAGGCACACCTGGCACAGTCGGTGCTGGTGCCCTCACTACAGGCCCCCATCTTCATTTTGAAGTTAGAACTGGCTCAAAAGACGAAGCAGTTAATCCATTGGATTATCTACCATAATAAAAAAAGTAGAATTAAGAATTAACCCGCCCGCAAAACGCCTTGCAAACCTGCCTGCCTGTCATTTTCCCTTCAATGAACAGGCGAGGGAGGGAGGGCATGACGGGCTGGGAATCAAGAATCAATGGAGAAAAAAGCAAAACATCCCTCAAATATCTCCATCCAAGAAATGCTTGAATTTTCCTTCCAGCTTTGGGAAAAACATAAAAATGAGTGGTCACCAATGGAACCCCAATATGGCCGCAATATGCTTTTATGGCTCATTAGCGAATTAGGGGAAGTCATTGATATTATCAAAAAAGATGGCGAGGAAGCAATAATGAAAAATAAACTTGTCCGCCAAAAAACCATTGAAGAAATTACTGATTGTTTTATGTATTTAGCTGAAACGCTTAATCGTTACCAAATTAGTGCTAAAGAATTTAGTCAGATATATCATCAAAAAATGAAGTATAACTTAACTAGAGAATACAAAAGGAGATACATAAAATAATAGAAGAGGGAAAATTAATAAAAATATCAAAAATAAAATATAAAAATCAAATTAAAATTGAGTAGGAGGGTAAGGAAGCAGAGGGAGAAGATGCTTATAAATAGCCAATTTTATTTGCGATTTAATGTCGTTTAATGTAGCTTTTACGACATTATACTTATCCACAGCCCTGATAAAATGAAAAAATAAATACCAATTATCACCTTTTTTATACTTATCAAAAAATAAAATAATAAAAAATAATTCCTTAAAAATTCTCCTTCTCTTCTCGCCTCCTTCCCCACCTTCGTTAAGGCTTAAAGATTTTTTAAATCTATTTTATTTAAGAATTTCTATTTTTTAAATATAAAATCCCTCTCCCCCATAAATGATTCGCCGACTAAGTTTACCCCTTAGGTTAGGTTGTAACCCAGCCTTAAAAATAGCTCCCTTGAAGGAGGAGCTAACTCTATCGCACCTAATTGAGAGGCTGTAAACCACTTATATTTCACCAAGTCATCGCCGATCTGAACTCTAATCTGTTCAGCCTTTCGATCCTTAATAACAATCTTGAAAACATTAAAATGCATTTTACATAAAACTCTTTCACCTGTGTCTTTAAGAAGCTTCTCTGCCTGACCTTGACCTACATCACACACTAATTCAATGTCGTACTGTTTAATATCAATACCCACTTCTTCTAATATTTCTCTCCTTAAGGCCTGTTCTAAACTTTCACCCTCATTAACCCCTCCACCAGGTAAATGCCAACAACCAGAATATACTCCTCCCCTTTGTTGATCTTTCTGACCCATCAAAATTTTATTATCGCTGGAAATTATTAATGCAGATACGATATCTCTCTTAATTTCTCTCATATTTTTTATCTTTTCCCTTAGTCAAATAGTCCTCAATCGCCTTTTTCAAGGCATCAGCGGCTAAATTAGAGCAGTGCATCTTGTTGGAAGGTAATCCACCTAATTCATCAGCAATGTCTTGACGGGAAATTTTTATTGCCTCTTCTAAAGTCTTACCCTTGGCTAATTCGGTAATCATTGAAGAAGTAGCAATTGCCGCGCCACAACCCAGGGTTTCAAACTTTATGTCACTGATTTTATTATTTTTAACTTTAATATAAACTTTCATAATATCTCCACAAACTGGATTACCGACTTGCCCTACACCATCTGGATTTTCTATTCTACCTTGGTTACGCGGAGACTGAAAGTGTTCTAAAACTTTTTTGGAATACATATTTCAAACTTAAAACTAAAAACGAAAAACTTAAAATGATAAATATAATTTTACACTTTTCGCTTTACGTTTTACGCTTCCTTTGGTGCCATCTTACGAAAACGCTCTACAATTTTCGGTAAAACTTGAATTAATTTATCAATATCTGCAACAGTAGTATATTTACTCATAGTAATCCGAATACTACTATGGGCGATTTCAGGCGGAATGCCCATTGCCGTCAAAACATGAGAAGGTTTTAAATCATGGGAGGTGCAGGCTGAACCCGTGGAAACTGCAATCCCTGCAAGATCCAACCCTAGTACAATACTTTCCCCTTCTGCACCTCTAAAACTAAAATTCACATTATTAGGCAGCCTTCTCTCCCCTCTTGGGCCATTAAGTTTAGATTCAGGAATCTTTTTCTCAATATCAGAAATTAGTCTGTCTCTTAACTCAACTAATTTTTGGCTTACCTTAGCGCGATTTTTTTCCGCAACTTCGCAAGCCTTTGCCAAAGCAACAATATAAGGCACATTTTCAGTTCCGGCGCGCAAACCATATTCTTGGGCACCACCTTGTTGAATAGCAATAATGGGCGTACCCTTTTTCACATATAAAGCACCCACCCCTTTAGGGGCATAAATCTTATGGCCTGCTAAAGTCAAAAGATCTACCCCTAAAAAATTTATTTTACAATTCAAATATTGTACTGCTTGCGCCGCATCCGTGTGAACAAAAATTTTGTTCACCCCGTAGGGTCGCGAAGCGATTCCTTCGGGGTTCACCTTGCGCCCTTTTTGATTTATTTTTCTAACCATTCTTCCTACCTCTGCAATCGGCTGGATCGCGCCAGTTTCAGAATTGGCATACATCAAACTAACTAAAACTGTATCGTCTCTGATTGCTTTTTGCACTTCCCGCATTTCTACAATCCCCTCTCTATTCACGGGTAAATAGGTTACACCATAGCCTTCTTTTTCTAAAATCTGTGCTGGCTCTAAAATCGCTTTATGTTCAATTTGAGAGGTAATTAAATGACCTTTCTTTCCGGTTCTTTGATAAAAAGCCTGCATTACCCCCTTAAGAACAAGATTATTTGTTTCGGTAGCGCCGCTTGTAAAAATAATCTCTTCTTTTTGGCATCCCAAAAAATTTGCTATTTTTTCTCGCGCTTGCAAAATCGCCTCTGCTGCTTCCTGGCCGAAAGAATAGATCGAAGAAGGATTGCCAAATTTTTGGCTAAAATAAGGCAACATTGCACGAAGTACCTCTGGATCCACTGGCGTAGTCGCTGAATTATCTAAATAAATTTTAGGCATAAATATGTTCTCTATAAATAGTTTTACTAATAGTGTATAACAAAAAAGAGGATTTGGCAAAAGATTATCCTCCCTATCAACTTAATAGTTACCAGTTACTAACCCCTAGTTACTTTCCCCGTTACTATTTTATACATGTCCCGCAAGGTTGGTAACCTTTGCTCTCCGCCTCTGCACGAGACGAAAACCAAACTTGATTTTCTGGTTTGATTCTCTTGGCAAAGCGACAAGAAGGTAAATGATATTTCGTGCTATTTTTACTTCCCACCAACTGCCCCTCTCTTGGTACTTCAGTTGTAGAAATCGTCTCTCCAGGCCCTGTCTTATTAGATTCTACTTGATTAGAAGGCTGGGCATTAGATTGTATTTTCCCTACGGTTTGGTCTGTACTTTCTTCTGGCCTAGTTTCTCCCGCCGCAGTCCCTTCTGATTGATCTTTTAAACTATTCAGATCAAAGGTAATAATATTGTTTTCATTGTAAACCGTCAGCTTTTCCCCAGACTTAAACTCAAATTCAAAATTTCCCTCTGCATCACCTTTAACAATCTCTTCATTAACCCTTACCGTTGCCCTAGGATCAGTCTTGAGAGATATGGAGCTATCTTTTATTCCTTTAATTAATAAGGAAAGTGGCTCTGCCTTTTGGGTGTCTTCTGATAAAACCAGAGGTTCTTTTTTCTGTTGGTGACTTATTAAAATTCCGCCTGCAAAAGAGATAGCGGCCACTAAAATCATTCCGCAAGCCAGAACAAGCCTATTTTGGTTTTCCTTAAACCACTTGACCATATTCAATTTTTCAGTTATATTTTATATATTAAACAATGAAACAATTGAACAATAGAACAATGAAAATTTATGGCCCATACTAAAGCCGGCGGTACTACCGCCCTTGGCCGCGATTCTGTATCTAAACGATTAGGGGTAAAGAAATTCGGCGGTCAAAAAGTTAAAATTGGACAAATTATCATCCGCCAGCGCGGCACTCATTTTCATGCTGGCAAAAATGTTAAGCGAGGCAATGACGATACTCTTTTCGCGCTCTGCAACGGCGTGGTAAAATTTTATACCAAAAAAGTAAAAAAATTCACTGGCGGATTGAAAAAAACCCATTTTGTTACAATAGTAAAATAAAATCCCCCTCTCCCCAGAATACTTAAAACCAAACTTTAGATAAATTTCTCCCCCCTTATCAGGGGAAGAAATTTTGTTATTGACAAAGTTCTTTAATCCTATATATTAAAGATACCGAAAATAAAACAAGGAGGAATAAAAAATGGGCACAGCACTAGT
>CAYWOB010000001.1:0-29742 GCA_964459815.1 uncultured Candidatus Saccharibacteria bacterium | reverse complement strand
GTTAAAGTCGTTAATGAATATGGCATCGTCGTAATGCAGAATGTAATCTTAAGGGGAAAATGTTATGATGGCTCCCCTATAATCCAAAAACCAGGACAAAAATTAGATAGCCCAACCAAAGAAGCGTTAATCATTGAAAAAAATGGTAAATGGAGAGTATTAACGCAAAACCATAATGGGAAAAGGGGCGAAAATAAAAACTTATAATTATTTTCGGCATCAAGCTTGGCTTTGTATTAAAACAAAACCAAGCTTAAGTTTTTTTAAGGGGCTGCCCTAAGGGAAGAATTTGAATGTTTATTTTAGGCTGGGATTGTTCAGAAATATTAATCATCACTTCATAATTACCTATTTTCTTAATAGGTTTATCTAGATTTATTTTTTGTTGGGGAACTTTAACCCCAATTTTTTTCTCTATTTCCTTTTGAATTTCTTTTTGCCCCACTGCACCAAAAAGTTTGCCCCTGACGTCAGTCTGTACTTCCAAAGTAATTTTAAGATTCTTGATTTTTTCTTCTAAAGATTCTAACTTCTCGGCGGTCTGCTTTTTTACCCGCTCTTCCTCTTGAACCAGATGAATAATACTAGAAACATTAGAAGGAGTAGCGGGAAGAGCAATATCTTGGGGAATCAAAAAATTGCGGCTAAAGCCGTCGGCTACTTCCTTCACCTCACCTTTTTTCCCTAAGCCTCTATATTCTCTTTTCAAAATTATTTTCATAAAAATTAAATACTAAAATGTACATCATTTTACCTCAACCCTTACTGATTCGTCAATATTTCCACTGCCTTGTCTAATTGGGGATCTTTACCTGCGTTACTGTCTTCAGTGGTTAAATCTATAGAATAATCGGGCTCAATCCCCTTTTCATTAATATATCGTTCCTTTGGCGTCAACCATTTTGCAATCGTAATGCGCGCGCGTGATCCATCTGAAAACTCTTCCAATTCCTGCACTGAACCTTTACCAAAGGTCTTTTTCCCTACGAGTTTGGCAATGCCATAATCTTGCAGGGCACCTGCCAAAATTTCAGAGGCAGAAGCTGAACCTTCATTAACTAAAACCACTGTCGGTATTCCGGCAAGGCGAGTAGGGCCTTCGGAGAGAAATTTATCCCTTTTCCCGCCTGCAAACTCCTCCATAGCCACTACCTCTTTTTTAGGAATAAACTCCGAAGCTAGGCTTACAGCAGTGTCTAAATAACCGCCAGGATTATTACGAAGATCTAAAATTAAACCTCGAGGAGAGGCAAGTAATATTTGTACCACTGCGGATTTGAATGCTTCCTCGGTATCGTCGCCGAAACGAGAAATTTCAATAACTGCAATTTTGTCGCTGCGCACTTTCCAGTTAACGCTTTTTACCGTAATCTCTTCGCGAGTAACTGTTACATCAAAAGGTTCTTTCACTCCCTCACGCATAATCTGCAAAGTGACATTGGTTCCCTTATCACCACGAATTTTTGCTACTGCTTCTAAAAGATTCATCTCTACTGTATCTTCATTATTAATTTTTAAAATAATATCTTTAGCCTTCAATCCTGCCCTTTCTGCTGGCGAGCCAGAAAGTGGAGCCACTACTGTTAAATGATCATTGCGGATACCTATTTCTGCCCCAATACCATCAAATTTCCCTTCCATTTCTTGATCAAATTCACGTGCCTCATCTGGCGTCATAAAAGCAGTATAAGGATCACCTAAAGATTTGACCATCCCAGAAATTGCACCATAAATCATCTTCTGATGATCCAAAGGACCATTAGTGAATTTTTCTTCAATAGTATTCCAGACCTGCCAAAAAAGGCTAAAATCAATTTCTTTTGGCTTCTGATCATTCCCCTTCACCAGGGAACTAAAAATCTGCCATCCTGATTCCGGGGCTTGAATTTTCTGACTGGCGCCCAAAAAAACACCGCCAGCAAAACTTCCCAGAATTAAAATAAAGCTAATGTAGATAAAAAGATATTTTTTAAATTTGCCCATAATTTTGATATTGCTAGTATATCATTTGTTGTTTTCTAATACTTCTAATCCTGGCAGTCTTTTTCCTGCTAAAAATTCTAGCATTACTCCCCCGCCCGTAGATACAAAATCCATCTTCTCTAAAAGCTGAAATTTGCGCAGAGCCGCAATTGTATCCCCTCCTCCGGCAATCTTTTTTGCCCCTGCAGAGGCAATTGCGTGGCCAATTTCAAGAGTGCCCTTCTGAAATTTCTCTTCCTCAAAAACTCCCATTGGACCATTCCAAATAATAGTTTGGCTGGTAGCGATTAAATCCTTATAGTTTTTTATTGTGTTTTCTCCGATGTCAAAAATTCGCTTTTTTGTGTTCCATAGATAATCCGAAGGAAGAATGATCTTGCCCTGAAATTGATTCCAAATAGCTGCTGCATCATCTAAATAATCTTTGTCTAAAGCTGAATTTTTGAGATCAATTTTCTGATTTTTTAAAAAATTATTTGCCACTATCCCTCCCAATAATACTTGATCATAACCCTTTGTTAAAAGATTGGCAATAACAGGAATTTTAGTTTCAGTTTTAGCTCCACCAATAATCACTAATGCTGGGTGAGTAGGGTGCTCTGCAGCATTACCCAACTCTTCTACTTCTCTTGCTACCAAGAAACCAGCCACGGTTAAAAGATATTTAGGAACACTAGTAACCGAAGCATGATTACGATGGAGAACACAAAAAGCATCTTGGACAAACGTATTTGCTAAAGATGCTAATTCACGTACAAAATGATCATCATTTTTTTCCTCCCCGGGATACAAACGAAGATTTTCCAAAACTAAAATCTGCCCTTCTTTTAAGCCTTGCGCCATTTTCTGAACCCCCTTGCCCACACAAACAGGAGCCTCAAAAAAAGAAATCCCTCCTAATAATTTTCTCAATTCTCTCACTACTGGTGCTACTCTGTGCGCAGGGTTTTCCCTGTCCCCTTTCCGACCGATATGAAAAGCAAGAATAATTTTACAATGATTTTGGAGAAGATATTTCAATGTTTCCAAGCCTGCAATAATCCGAAAATTATCTTGTACTTTACCGTTTTCAATTGGTACATCAAAACCTGCACGCACCAAAATAGTTTTACCTTTTAAATCAATATCTTTAAGTGTTTTCATAGACTAAACTTGCGCCTTACCTATTTTTTATACTATGACCTATATGTTCTGCTAATTCTACTAATCTTACCGAGTATCCCCATTCATTATCATACCATCCCAACACTTTTATTAAATTACCTTGAACTACTTGTGTCATTTTTAAATCAACAATCACAGAATGCGAATCATGCACAAAATCTGTGGACACCACAGGTTCAGCGATGACTCCTAGAATATTTTGTAAAGGACCTTGGCTGGCTTCAATAAAAATTTTCTTTATCTCATCTCGCCCCGTATTCTTTTTGGATAAAACTATTAAATCTACCAAAGATACACAGGCAGTAGGTACCCTCACTGCCAAACCATCAAATTTTCCAACAAGAGTAGGCAGGGCTTTGGTTGCTGCTCGCGCAGCGCCAGTCGTAGAAGGTGCCATATTCAGAGCCGCTGCCCGACCTCGCCGGAAATCTTTTGTTGCCGGACCATCTACCAAATTTTGGGTAGAGGTGTAGCTATGTATTGTCGTCATTAGAGATTTTTCAATACCCACAGCATTATCTAAAACCTTTAAAAGTGGTGCCAAAGCATTTGTTGTACAAGAAGCATTAGAAACAATTAAATCTTTATTATTGTACTTTTCGTGATTAACACCAATGATATAAGTTGGTATATCTTCAGATTTAGTAGGAGCGGAAATAATCACTCTCTTTGCTCCTGCCAAAAGATGCTTTTTCGCTCCCTCTCTTTCCGTGAAAAATCCTGTGCATTCTAAGACAATGTCAACATCCAAAGTTCTCCAAGGAAGTTTTGCCGGATCTTTCTCCTTGTAACATCTATATTCCTTTCCAGCCACCTTAATTTTATCTTTTTCACTTTCTACTCTTTTAGAATAGCGGCCATAAACTGAATCATATTGTAAGAGATAAGCCAAATTCTCTGGATCAGCTAAGTCATTAATTGCGACCACCTCTAAATTCTTCTTATCAAATGCGGCCTGAAAAGCAGTCCGCCCAATTCTTCCGAAGCCGTTAATCGCAATTTTAATTTTTGCAGAATGGCTTACCTCTCGCGTATCTTGTATTTTCATATTTTTCAAATTTATAAATTTTATCGTTTAAATATTATTATATTGCAGATTAGACTCTGGCATGAGCCTGGTCTATGCTACCCATCAATTCCAATTTTCCTTCCACAACTTTCTGTACAGCATCACGACCACAAGCCAAAATTTTACGAGGATCAATCTCTTTTTTATCTTCCAAAAAGAAATCCTTTAAAGCCTTTGTAAAAGCAAAACGAAGTTCAGTGTCAATATTAATATTATTCACGCCACTTCTGATTGCCTTCCTAATATCTTGACGTGTCTCTCCTGAAGCACCATGAAGGACTAAAGGAATATCTACTAAACTTCTGACTTCCTCCAAAATATCAAATCTAATTTCCGTACGGTAGAGACCATGAGAAGTGCCCACAGAAACAGCCAAGGAATCAATTTTTGTTCGTTCTACATATTCCTTTGCCTGCAGAGGATCCGTATATTCAACAACATTATTCTTATGATTATTCTTTAATTGTCCATGTAACCCTGGAATACGACCCAATTCGCCTTGGACAAAAATATTCTTGGAATGAGCAAATTCTACTACCTGGCGGGTCAAAGCCACGTTCTCTTCAAAACTCAAATCTGCCGCATCAATTTGTACCGAAGAAAAACCTGCTTTAATACATTCTACAATAGAACGAAAACTCCGACCATGATCAAGATGCAAAGCCACAGGAACATCCTTACCTTCTGTTTCTACCACACTTCGCACAATCCGCGTGATTGCTTTTAAACCCGCATAACTAATGGTTGTCTCTGAAACCTGAACTACAAGGGGGGATTTTTTGTTAGAAGCAGCATGGATAATTCCTTGGGTCACCTCTAGGTTACATGTATTAAATGCACCTAGGGCATAAGCCCCATCCCGCGCCCTTTCAATTAAATCTCTAAGTTGAGCTAACATATTACAATTTTAATTTTTATACTTTACATTGCTGCTTTCACAATCTTTATAAACTCTCCAGCATCTATACTTGCACCCCCTACTAAAAACCCATCAATGTTTTTTTGATTTGTAAAAGCGGTTACATTCTCCCCATCCACACTTCCGCCATACAACATTCTACTCTGGCTCGCAGTCTTCTCATTATATTTCTTGGATATAAGCTGACGGAGATAGTGCAAAACCATCTCTGCTTCTTTCGGCTCTACTGTCTGTCCTGCGCCGATAGCCCATATTGGTTCATAGGCGATCACCAAGTTAGTTGATGCATCTATCCCTTCTAAAGCCGCGAGTAATTCTCTCTCCACAACCTCCAAGGTTTGATTTTTTTCTCTTTGTAAGAGACTTTCACCAACACACAAAATAGGTATTAAACCACTCCTCTTTGCGGCCCGCATCTTCTTGCCAACCATTAGATCGGTTTCCCCTAAATATTCTCTTCTTTCAGAATGGCCAACAATTACATACTCACAGCCAATTTCTCGGAGCATCTCACCAGAAATTTCACCTGTATAAGCACCCGTTGTTTCCCAAAAAAGATCCTGACCGCCCAAATGAATTTTATGGATATTCGCCTTTATCGCCGCGAGCTGCGTGAAAGGAGGACAAACCACAACCTTCCCCTCCTCATCTGTTATTTCAGTCTCTAACGTATGTGCTAATTCTCTCCCTTCCTTCAAAGAAATCTGCATTTTCCAGTTGCCAACGACAAGAATATCTTTTTTTGTACTGTCAGGCATAAAATTAATAATAAATTATCTTCCAAATCAATACAGAAATTAAAAATATACCAATTCAAAAAATCGGAGAACCAGTGGAAACGACTCCATTGTCTAATTGTTCTATTATTCCATTGCTAAAATTTAACATCTCACGAAAATAGGATAAATCACAAATTAAGTTATTCTCCTTAGTTCCTCCGCTGCTAGTTCTGGTATTACTGTATTGATTTCTATACCTGTACCCAACTCAAATCCTGCCCACGTAGAATACTTAGGTAAAATCTCTAAATGCCAATGATAATAAGAGTAGATATGACCATCGCAAGGGGAAGTATGAAGATAAAAATTATAATCAGGTCCCTTCAGTAACTTATTTAGTCGGGAAAGAACTTCTTTTAGAGCTCGGGCCATCTCTTCCCTTTCCGTCTGTCCTAATCTTTCAAAATAAGGATGATGATCTTTAGGCAGAAGCCACATTTCATATCCCATCCGAGAGGCAAAGGGACAAAAAGCCACAAAATATTCATTTTGAAAGATTATCCTTTTTTTTTCCGTCAACTCTTGATCTAATATGCGACAAAAAACGCATTCTTGATTCTTTAAAAAATAATCCTCCGCTCCTCTTATTTCTTTCTTAATATCCATAGAAACAAATGGCATAGCAATTAATTGGGAATGGGGATGGGCTACTGAAGCACCAGCTGTGCGTCCATGATTATGAAAAACTAGAATGTAATCTACAAACTTTTTATTCATTAGTTTAATGTATCGCTCTTGATAGGCTCGTAAAACCGCTACTATTTCCTCCAATGCTAAATCAGGTAAAGAATGATCATGATCTCGGCTCACCACAACTTCATGAAAGCCAACTGCATCTTCCGCCAGATAAGGACCGTTCAATTTTTTATTCAAGCTATTTCCTTTTTGGAAGGCGGGATATTTATTAGAGAAAACCCGCACAACCCATTCCTTATTTTTATTATAATAAATCAAAACATCCTTCTCCTGGTTGGATTTTACAGGATCGCAAAATATACATTCTGCCTGATCTTTATATTGATAATGGGCTTCAATAAATGGAGTAGTCGGCCGTTTTTTCCTTTTAGGCGAAATTACCACCCATTCTCCTGTAACCAAATCCTGACGTAATTCTGACTTTAATATTTGATTTTTATTTTTGGCTATCATTAAATAGAAATTAAAAATTTTATTTGTATTTCCCCCTCACACTATTCCATTTAATTTTCAATAACTCTCGTAAAGTGGAAAGATAAGACCCTAAAGTTACTTTGCTCCCTGCGGGATTCTCCCAAGATACGGGCAATTCTTTGATTTTCAACCCTTGTTTTTTCGCGATTTGCAAAATTTCCATATCAAAACCCCAGCGCTCGATAGTTTGTTTAGGGAAAATTTTGAAGACACTCTCGGCAGTAAAACATTTAAAACCTCTCTGGGTATCATAAATATCCCAAATCAAAATTAGACGAATTAAAATTTTGGCCAATTTTCCTAAAGCCCGCCGATACCAAGCAGCTCTCTCACGAACAGTACTGCCTTTGACTTCAATAGAACCAATCACAATATCGAAACCTTCTTGAAAGTAGGGCCAAAATTTTTCTAATTCAGAAATCCTCGTGGAATTATCCGCATCCATAAATAAACGATAAGCACCCTTAGCATTTAGCATTCCCTCCCGTACCACATAACCCTTACCATGATTTTCTGGATTATCAATAATTTTCAGATTCGGAATATTTAAAGATCGGGCTACCTCTGCAGTCTTATCATGCGAGCCATCATTTAAAAGCAGAATTTCACTCGCCCAAGCTTGCTTTTTTAAATAATCATTAATATCCCTTAGAGTTGCAGCAATCCTTTTCTCTTCGTTATAAGCAGGGACAATCACAGAGAGATGAATTTCAAGCATACCTCACAAGAAGAATTTTGAATAATAATTATTTTATTAATTATTATCCAATTCTTCAATTAGAATTAAATATTGCTGAATAATTATTTAAGTCTTTTCTGAAGAAATATTCCTTTAACCTTCTTTTAAGTAATCTTTAAATATTTCAAAATTTCTCTACGAGGCATAAAAGTTTAAAAGTTCAAGTGGATCTTCTCTTCAGATCCTTTCTTTTTATCTAGATAGGTCTGCAAAATCAAACGTGCACTCTCAATATCTTTATCTTTCGCTTGTGTCCTCTCTGCTTCTCTAGTCGTTAAACGTTCATCCTCTAACTGTACATCCAAATTTAATTTCATTCTAACATATTTCGCAAATTCCCGCACGGCTTTTGTTTGCAGCGAGTCTTGGCCAGATAGGGAAACCGGCAAACCAATAACAATACGGTTTACCTTTTCTTCTTGACAAACTTTTTTTAGCTCCTCTAAAAGTTGTTCTGTATTCTCTGAAAAAATAGTTTTATATCTTAAAGCAATTCTCTTTTCTGGATCGCTAATCGCTAAACCAATCCGCTTCTCACCATAATCTAAACCAAGAATAGACATAGTAATAAATTCAAATTTTCAATTATTCTGTTAAAACTAAGCACCCTTTTTCTGTTATTGCCACAGTATGCTCAAAATGCGCAGAAAGACTTCCATCCATAGTCTCAAAGGTATGACCATCATCTTTTATCTTCACTTGCGCCTCTCCTATATTAATCATTGGTTCAATACAAAATGTCATACCCGGCTGCAAAAGTAAACCCTCGCCCTTTTGACCATAATTAGGGACACGCGGTTCTTCGTGCACCTGGTAACCAATCCCATGACCTACCAACTGTTTTACCACGGAATATCCTTTTCCCTCTACAAAATCTTGAATTGTTGAAGAAATATCGCCAAGATGATGACCACTTTTTGCCTGCCTAATACCTAAGTAAAGTGCCTTGCGACAATCCTGAACAAATTGTTGAATTTCCCTACTTACCTTTCCCACAATCACTGTTATAGCAGCGTCTGTGTATAAATTCTTATATTTTAATCCCAAGTCTAAACCTACTATATCTCCACTACAAATTATTTTACCCCGCGGTACACCATGTACTACCTCGCTATTTATAGAAACGCAGAGTGAAGCTGGAAATCCTTCATAATTCTTAAAGGCAGGCTCTCCTCCCCATTTCTCAATTTCTAATTCTGCCAACTTATTTAAATAAGAGGCATTAACACCAGCTCGCGTTTCACAACCGACTTTTTTTAAAATACGGGCAAGGATTTTTCCTCCCTCATGCATCGTCCGAATCTCTTCTGGACTCTTTAAAACAAACATTAATAATAGTAAATTAAATAATAATCAAAAAAGAACCGTTCTTCATTTACTAATTACGGCTACAATATCCTCCTGCACTTTTTCGATAGACTGTTCACCATTAATCCTAACTACCAGATTCTTCTTCTGAAAATACTCTATAACAGGTATTGTATTACGATGAAAAACTTGAAGCCGCTTTTTAATTGCCATTTCAGTATCGTCTTCTCTTTGGTACAGACCACCGCCACAATGAGGACATTTTTCTTGAAGACTAATAATATCTACGCCTAAAATGAGAGGTCGGCTGCATCCCCTGCAAGTTAATCGTTTGCCTAAACGTTCATAGGTTTCTTTCTCAGATATCTCTATATAGAATACATAGGTAATCTTTCTCCCTAAAGAAGAAAGAATCTTTTCTAAAGCTTTTGCCTCCCGCAGACGACGGGGAATACCATCAAACACCATACCTTTTTCTGGAGATACTTTAGCAAGTCTGGGCTTTAAAACCTCGTTAATTAAAATACGCGTAGGCACAAGAGTGCCTTTTAAAAGATAATGGTCGATTTTCTGCCCCAAAGAGCCACCTCTCTCCACTAATTCGCGCAAAAGATTTCCTGCTTCAATGTGTTCCAAATTATATCTCTTTGCCAAAAGTTTTGCTTGCGTTCCCTTACCCGAACCCTGCGGCCCAGTAATAATAATATTTAACATAAATTAATTAAAATGTATCATAATCTCTCATCTGCATCTGGGCACGAATCTGCTTTATTGTTTCCAAAACCACACTAACCACAATTAAAATGCCTGTACCGCCAATCGTTAAAGTCTGAATCTTAGTCAAACTCTGGGCAATAAACGGTAAAACAGCAACAAAACCCAAAAAGAATGCTCCTGCCAAAGTGATACGGTTTAAAACCTTATGAAGATACTCTGCTGTTGCCCTTCCTGGCCTAATCCCTGGCACAAAACCACCTTGTTTTTGAATATTTTCCGCAATCTGAAGAGGATTAAAAGTAACTGCTGTATAGAAGTAAGTAAATAAAATCACCATTAAAAAATAAAGAGTACCATAAAAGATCTGATTTTGAAAAAGATTAGCAATACTTTGTGCAAAATGAGAAAGCCAGGCAACACCAGAACCAACCAAGAAATTTGCAACCATACCTGGAAAAAGCATAATAGAAAGGGCAAAAATAATAGGGATGACACCTGCTTGATTTACCCTCAAGGGAAGATGTGTGGAAGTACCACCATACATCCGCATCCCCCGCACCCTTTTTGCATAGGCAACAGGAATATTACGTTGTCCCTCTGTAATAAATACAATTCCTGTAATTACCAAAATAGCAATTCCTAAAAAAACAATAAGGTTAACTACCTGTGAACTATCAAACACAGTGAAAGTACGGCGGATATCACCAGGAATACGCGCCACAATACCTGCAAAGATAATTAAAGAAACACCATTACCAATACCTTTTTCGGAAATCAACTCTCCTATCCACATTAAAAACAAGGTGCCTGCCGTGACAGTCAAAACAATCGTGACTATATTCAAAGGGGAAACATCGGTAATAATCATTCGCCCTCCTCGGTTTAATAAATTGATAGTGCTATAAGTTTGGAGAGCAGCGAGAGGGACAGTTAAATAGCGAGTCCATTGGTTAATTTTCTGCCTTCCACTCTCCCCTTCTTTAGACAGTTCTTCCAACCGAGGAATAATCATTGTTAAAAGCTGAAAAACAATGGAAGAAGTAATGTAAGGACCAACCCCTAACATTACTAAAGAAAAATTGGATAATCCTCCGCCAGAAAAAATATCCAATAAACCAAAAAACTGGTTTCCAGCAAAGAATTGACGTAATGCTCCTGTATCTACGCCAGGCACTGGAATATGTGCTGCTAAGCGGAAAAGTGCAAGCATACCTAACACAAAAAAAATCTTCTTACGCAAATCATGCATCTTAAAAACAGAAATAAATTTTTCCCAGTTACCAGCCATAAAGAAAATTCAAAATCTAAAATGCTAAAATGACTTTGGGAATTCAGGCTTTAGCCTTTCAGAACTTTGGTTTACTGCAAGAGCAGTAATTTATACTCAACTACGATCCTGAAATGCTAAAGCATAAATTCCCATTTTGAAATTTTACATTACTTGCCTTACCGAAGCGCATAGCGCGTAGGTGGGTCATTTTGCATTTTGCATTTTTATTTTTCCCTCCTTTTGCTCAATCTGTTTCTTCGCTGATGCGGAAATATAACATCCTTCCACTTTAAGATTCTTCAACTTCAACTCTCCTTGTCCCAAAATTTTCACTCCCTTTTTAATATTATCAACTAACTTCACTTTCAGCAACGTCCGAGGAGTAATCATTGCGCCATCTTGAAAAAAACGATTAATATCCTGAAGATTCACAATATCCATCTTGGGAATGCGAGATTTAAATCCTCTGATTTTGGGTAAATGCTGAGCAAGATGTAAACCAAAAGCAGGACGCCTCCCACCTCCTGAACGTGCCTTCTGTCCTTTTATGCCACGTGTGCTATAAGTACCATGCCCTGAAGCATTGCCACGGCCTACGCGTTTTTTCCTCTTATTAGAACTAGATTTTAAATTGTGTAAACTTAAAGACATAACTATAAATTAGGAGATTTAATTTTCTGAATTATTGCTGTGGCAAAATCAGAAGCTGCATCCGGACCCTCTGCAGTAATAATATTATCATCCGTAACCAGTCTTTCTTTAAGATAACTAGCACCTCCCTGTGCGAGATCTTGGATTGCTTTTTTATCCAACTTTGAAGTCCAAACCGTAGCCCGTTTTCCCGCCAACACGCCGCTCCTTGCTAAAATTACTGGCGCAATGCAAATCGCAGCTAAAACTATCTTCAATTTTGCTGCTTCTTTAGCAATCCTGTGAGCTTCAGAATGATCAAAATAACCCTTTGCTCCTGGCCCACCCACAAACACTACTGCCGTATAATCTTTAAGTTCCGATCTCTCCAAGAGAAGATTTACTTCTGCCTCGCCTCCCATTATCCCATAAGCAATGCCTAAGGCCGTACTCGCTGTGTCTACAATAAAACCCGCTTTTTCAAAAAGGCTATTTGGAATAAAATATTCTTCATCTCTAAAATCATGAGACGGAACAATAATTAAGATTTTCTTTGCCATATTCCCCTCCTTTTTAAAATATCATCCTTTGTCTCCAGGTTTTGTAGTGCTCTTAATGTCGCCCGTACATTACTGATTTTATTCTGGCTACCCAACATCTTACTCAATATATCCCTTATTCCTGCCAATTCTACTACTGCTCGGACAGAACCACCGGCAATAATTCCTGTTCCTTCTCGTGCGGGTTTCAATAAAACCCGCGCTCCTTTATATTTTACCTCTGTTTCATGGGGAATAGTGCCTCCTCGCAGCGAAATATTAATTAACTTTTTTTGAGCACGCTTTACCGCTTTCTCTACAGCTGTTGAAACATCTGTCCCCTTCGCTACCCCCATTCCTACTGTACCCTTCTTATTACCAATTACCACTGTAGCACGGAATCTAAAACGTCTCCCTCCTGCCACAACTCGCGTCACCCGCGCTAAATCAACGAGTTTTTGTTCATACTCTTTGGGAATTTTACGAAATGTTTTTTTACTAATTTTTTTTGCCATATCAATTTAAAAGTGGGGATCCCCCCAAAATTATTTCAGAATCTTAGGGGTTTACTTAAAATTTTAAACCTCCAGCACGCGCTCCTTCAGCCACAGCCTTAATTTGTCCATGATAAGCCCTTCCTCCTCGATCAAAAACTATCTTTTTGATTCCATTTTTTAAAGCCTTATCCGCCACGAGTCTACCAAGGGCAAAAGCCAAAATCCTACCTTTTGAAGATAAGACCTTTCCCCCATCCTGTTTTCCTCTATTTTGTTTTCTCGCCACAATATCCTTCCCATCTTTTATCTCTCGATCATTCGCACTGATTAAAGTTACTCCCTTTTCGTCATCAATAATTTGAGCATAGATATGCTTTAAACTGCGGTAAACCGAAAGACGGGGTACTTTACTCGTACCTTTAATCTTAGCCCTGACACGCATTCGGCGTCGATATAATCTCTTCCTTTTTTCTATATTTTGCATAAGACGCACTCGTAAAATAATAATTTAATTTTATTTACTTCCCTTCAGTAGTCGCTTTCTTTCCGGCCTTACGGCGCACATACTCATTCACATAACGGATACCCTTACCCTTATAAGGTTCAGGTGGACGAAAAGATCTAATTTCTGCCGCCGTCTGTCCCACCTTCTGTTTATCAATACCAGTTACAGAGATAATGTTTTTTTCCACCTTGATTTCAATGCCATCAGGAATGGCATATTCCACAGAATGGGAAAAACCTAATTCCAAAATCAACTTTTTACCTTGAATATTTGCCCGGTAACCCACTCCCTGAATCTCTAATTTCTTTTCAAAACCCTGGAAAACGCCCAGAATAATATTATTAATCAAATTACGGGTCAATCCCCATAAAACCTTAGTTTGTCTTGCTCTATCTTTAGAATCATAACGTAAAACAGAGATGGTATTCTCCCCTCTCTCTATCTTCAAACAAGGGTCATATTCTAATTCTAAAACCCCCTTCGGTCCTTTGACCTTCAGATGGTTATCTTGAATGCTCACCTCCACCCCCTCCGGAATAGAAATAGATTTTTTACCCACACGAGACATAAAATTAAAATTTTCAATTTTCAAATTCCAATGAAATTCCAAGCACCAAATCCCAATTATTTTCAATTTTTAGTTTGAAAATTGGAATTTGGAGCTTCATTGAAAATTGGTGCTTGAAAATTAAAGATTATTTAGAATATTTCACAAATTACTTCCCCACCCAATTTTTTCTTTTGAGCTTCGCGACTAGTCATTAAACCCTGCGATGTAGAAATAATGGCGATACCCAAACCTCCTTTTACTGCTTTCAATTCCTTATAGCCACGATAAAGACGACGACCCGGCTTACTTATCCGTTTCATCTCTTTAATTGCTGGCTTGTTCTCTTCGGTATATTTTAAAATAATTTTTAATTTCTCATAAGGTGAATTGTCTTCTATAACATAATCTGTAATATAACCTTCTTTCTTTAAAATCTCAACAATCGCCAGTTTCATTTTTGAAGATGTCAAAATTACTTCCTTTTGAGAGGCTGCAAGAGCATTATGAATTTTGGCCAATAAATCAGCAATGGGATCATTCATATTTTTAAAAACTAATATAACTAGGGAAAAAAATTTTAAGATATTCTTTGATGGTGAAGTTGGGTTTGACGGACATATTTTCTCTTATGATTAATTTTAACTTTCTTCAGAATTTCTTTTCGAGCATCAATACCTAATATCTCGCACAGACCCAAGCAATAAATCATCACATCCGCAATCTCCTCTCCTATGTTTTTTTTCTCTTTCCGTACTGCTTCAGATAGCTCTGCTAACTCCTCCAAAATAAGAAGTAATTCCAGTTTAATATCTGTGACATTAAAACCTTTATTTACCTTATTCTGATAGATTATTTTTTGCAGTTTGGATAAATCAATCGTCATAGATGATTACCATGAAGCTTTATGAACACCCGGGATCTCACCCCTATTGGCCAATTCTCGAAAACAAATTCGACATAAACCAAAATCGCGCATATATCCCCGCCGCCGACCGCAACGCCAGCAACGTCTTACAATACGTGTCTTAAACTTCGGTTTTCTTTTTGCTTTTGCAATCCAAGATTTCTTTGCCATAATCTAAAAGGTATAAAACAAATCTTCAACTTTAAATAATTAAGATTCTTTTTCTACCAAAGGGAAACCCAATAGCTTTAATAATTTGATTCCTTCTTCACGCCTACGGGCAGTAGAACTAATACAAACCTCTAATCCATGAATTATCTCTACTTTATTAGAATCAATCTCGGGAAAAACTAAACACTCTTTAAAACCAATGGTTAGATTCCCTTCCCTGTCAAAAGACTTTACGGGCAAGCCTCTAAAATCTCTCACTCGCGGCAGAGCAATACTGATTAGTTTATCCAAAAATTCCTCCATTCTCTTTCCGCGCAAAGTCGCCTTTAAACCTACTATCATTCCTTGCTTTACATTAAAGCCAGAGATGGATTGACGCGCGCGTCTTACTACTGGCTTTTGGCCCGCAATATTGGTTAAGTTATTTTGCATTATCTCCAAAAATTTTGGCTCTTTCAGGGCACGGGAAGTGCCGATGTTAATGGTTACTTTTTCTACTTTGGGTACTGCTAAATTATTTTTATAACCAAAAATCTTCTTCATTTCCGGTACTACCTCTTTTTGATATTTTTCTGCAAGTCGAGTCATAGATTTAAATTTCACGAAAAATCTTTAAAATACTTCTTTACATTTTTTACACAATCTTTTTTTGCCTTGCGGCAAAATTTTCATTCCGACTCTTGTTCCCTTGCCACACTTAGGGCAAATCAGTTTCACATTAGAAATATGAATAGGTGCATTCACTTCTATACGCTGTCCCTTTTCACCTTGCCTTTTGGGCCGTGTATATCGAATAACAAGATTAACACCTTCCACCATAACCTTATCCTTAGCCGGGAAAGTGCGTGTAATTTTTCCCTTTTTCCCACGAGCCTTGCCGCTTATTACAATAACATTGTCACCTTTTTTAAGTCTCATATCTATTTGAAAAGTTTAAGTTTGAAAATTGAAAATTAGTAAATTGAAAATTTATTATAGTACTTCTTTAGCTAAAGAAATAATTTTATTAAAACCACGCTCTTTAAGTTCCCGCGGAATTGGACCAAAAATTCGTGTACCCAAAGGATCCTTGCTCTCCCTACTCTGCAAGATTACGGCAGCGTTATCATCAAAACGGATATAAGATCCGTCTTCGCGCCGGTATTCCTTTTTTTGACGCACAATCACAGCATAAACCTTGGCATGCTCCTTCACTGTACCATGAGGAAGTGCCCCTCGCACTGCCCCTACAATCACATCACCCAAATAAGCAAAGCGACGCCGGAAGCCGCCCAAAACCTTAATGCATTTAATTATCTTCGCGCCGGTATTATCGGCGACTGTTAAAAGACTTTGTTCTTGAATCATATAATTCTATTGCTTAAATTATTCAATTGCTCTTCTAATCAATTTCAATCTTTAACAATTGAACAATGGAACAATGACTATTTAGGCAAGTTTTCTAATTATCCTCCATCTCTTTTCTCGTGACAATGGTCTTGTTTCCTCTATTATTACTTTATCTCCAGTATGATATTCATTCTTCTCATCATGTGTCTTATATTTCTTTGTCATCCTGTATCTTTTGAGATATTTAGAATGAATTTTGGTACTGACCACAGCAACCACTCTAGTTTTGTCCATTTTATCCGAAATAATGATTCCTTGGAGAGTACGACTCTTGATATTTTTACTTTTATTAGGCTGCATATTTTAAGACCTAACCTTCTGAATATTTAATGAAGTTGATCCTGTGAAATTTGCCTTGCGACTATTTAACAAGGTTAAAATTTGTGCAATTTCTTTCCTGATCTTGCGCAGGGCACGTACATTTTTAACCTCGCCTTGCGCAAACTTAAATCTAAGCTCTCGCATTTCATCTCTCTTAGAAGCAAGCTCTTTTTGCAATTCTGATATATTCTTCTGCTTTAATTCTTTCATTCCCATAAAATTATTATTCACCATATGTCTCCTAAAAATTCTGAAAAGAATTTTGGAGGCTTAATCCTGCACAAATTTAGTTTTAATAGGTAATTTATGACTAGCCAAACGCATTGCCTCCCGAGCAGTCTTTTCCGGCACACCATCCATTTCAAAAATAATTCGCCCCCTCTTAACCACTGCCACAAAATGATCCACTGCTCCCTTACCTCCACCCATACCTACTTCAGCTGCCTTTTTAGTCACTGCTTTATCCGGAAATACCCTAATCCAAATCTTACCTCCTCTCTGGACAAAACGTGTCATTGCCCGCCGCGCTGCTTCAATCTGACGAGAAGTAAGCCAAACACTTTCCTGCGCTTTTAAACCAAAAGCGCCAAAGGCAAGGAAATCTCCTCCCTTCGCTTTTCCACTAAGGCGTCCCCGTTGATGCTTACGATGTTTTACTTTTTTAGGAATTAACATACGGCCAAAATTTACTAATTACCATTCACTATCTCCCTAGTTACTAATTACTAGTTTACTAGTTACTTTATTTTCTCCCTCTCCTTTTTGTTAAAAATTTCTCCCTTGTAAATCCAAACCTTAATCCCAATAATTCCGTAAGTAGTCCGAGCAATATCTTGGGCAAAATCAATATCTGCTCGAAGATTATGCAAAGGAATTTCTCCCGAGGCTACCCATTCGCGCCGCTTCATTGTTGCCCCATTTAAACGACCAGCTACCATAATCTTCACCCCTTTTACTTCCCGATTTTCTTTCACTCGCTCTAAAGATTGCTTCACAACCCGTCGGAAAGGAATTCTTTTCTCCAATGCTTCAGCAATTGTCCGTGCTACCAACTGGGCATTAGCCTCGGGATTTTTTACCTCTTCAATCGTTACTTTAAATGGTTTATTACCTGTGAATTTCGCCAAGTCTTTTTTTAAATCCTCGACGCCTGTTCCTCCACGACCGATAATCATACCTGGCCGTGAACTAAAAATAATAATATTAATCAAATTTGCCGAGCGTTCAATTTCCACACGGGCAATACCCATTTCTTTAAGTTTTTTCATAATATAACTGCGCAAATGGACATCCTCTTCAAGAAACTTGCGGTAATTTTTTTTATTAGCCACCCATTTGGACTTCCAAGAATAGAGATTACCTAAGCGCAGTGCAGTTGGTGAAACTTTTTGTCCCATAATCAACTTATAACTTATAACATATAATCTGTGACATAAAAGATAAATTTTCTATGTTACAAATTTCAAATTATAAGAAAACATTTTATAAGAAAACATTATACCGATTTACGTTGAAAAAATCGTTTCAAGCCGCCCAGAGTTTTATTTTTAGCTAATTTCTTCTTATCCTGATGCTGTTTATGTCGACGGCTAGCTTCACGACGAGGATCCCAAGGTTTTAAAGGTATACTTTCCTCCTGCAGTATCTTAGGAGTAGGTGTTATTCTGCTTTTTACAACTCTACTTGCATCCTTTTTCACTTCGTGCACTACTTGTCTCTGTACACCTTGTTGCTTCATCTTTTTAGAACCAACAACCTTTTCTTCTAAAATAATAGAAATATGAGTAGTTCTCTTCTTAATAGGATAAGCGCGGCCAAAAGCCCGAGGCTGCCAACGTTTTAAGCTTGGCCCTTCATCTGCCCGAATTTCTTTAATATACAAATTATCTTTATCTAAATTAAAATTATGCTCGGCATTTGCTATCGCTGATTTTAATAATTTTAATACTGGTTTCCCTGCCCTCTGTCTAATGACCATAAGTCGCTCCAAAGCTTGAGCTGTATCTAAACCGCGAATTAAATCAATAATCAATCTTACCTTACGTGGTGCAATATGTAAATGTCTAAGTTTTGCTTTTACTTCCATATTTTTTTCTTGAAAACTTTCAACGAAATTTATTTATCTTCATCAAAAAAATATTGTCTTTATTCAGATTTCATACTTTCTTTCTGGCCTGCTTCTACCCGACGACGTTCTGCTTCTGCCTTCTGGGCTGCCTCTTCTCGTGCAATTCGACCGCCATGAACAACAAACTTCCGGGTAGGCGCAAACTCACCAAGGCGATGACCCACCATATCTTCTGTAACAAAAACAGGAATGTGTTCCCGGCCATTATGCACACCAACAGTAAAACCCACCATCTCCGGAAAGATCATTGAGTCTCGCGACCAAGTCTTAATAATGGTTTTTTCTCCGGGTTTCAATTTTTTCATCTTTGCCAACAACTTGAGATCACAGAAAGGACCTTTTTTCAGTGAACGTGACATATCTTTTGGAAATAAATGAATAAATTTTAAAACGATTTTAAATTGAAAATTATTATCCTATTTCCTTCTCCTCACAATCAACCTATCCGAATATTTTTTCTTTCGTCGTGTCTTTACCCCTAATGCAGGTTTAGCCCAAGGAGTTTTAGGATATTTTAAACCAATCGGCTGGTTACCTTCTCCTCCGCCATGGGGATGATCTACTGGGTTCATCGCTTTCCCCCGCACTGTAGGTCTGATCCCTAACCAACGCTTTCTTCCCGCCTTGCCTAAGTTAATATTATCATGCTCTGGATTGCTTAAAGTGCCGATACTGGCTAAACAAGTTTTTAAAACATTACGGATCTCCCCTGAAGGAAGTTTAATTTGGGCATATTTTCCTTCCTTGCCCATTAAGATTGCACTGCCTCCTGCTGCTCGCACAATTTGGCCACCGCGCCCTGGATTCAATTCTAAATTATAAATCGGGCTGGCATCTGCAATCTCAGCCAACGGCATACGATTACCTGTCTGCATTTCAATCTTCTTTTGGCTAGACAAAATCGTGTCCCCTACTTTTAATCCTTGAGGAGCAAGAATATAACGTTTTTCTCCATCTCTATAATGAATAAGAGCAATCCAGGCGGTACGATTTGGATCATATTCAATAGAAGCGACCCTGCCCGGTATTTCAAATTTATCTTGCTTGAAATCAATAAGGCGAAATTTCTTTTTGTGACCCCCTCCTCGATGTCTAACCGTAATATGCCCCCATCTATCTCTACCCGCCTTTTCCCTAAGACCTTTGGTCAATTTTTTTGCCGGTTTTTTCCTCCGTGTTAAAGAAGAAAAATCGCTTCCTGTCATTTGTCTCCTTCCCGGCGTAATAGCTTTATAAAATTTCATAATCACTGACTATTTTTACTTATTACTTGTTTTACTTATCACTTGTTAATCATTACTTATCTTTATACTCCTTCAAATAATTTAATCGTGTCACCTTGCCGCAACGTGACCATTGCTTTCTTCCATGCCTTCGTTCTACCCTTGCTGCGTCCATATTTTCTTTGTTTTCCTGCAAAATTAATAATGTTTACTTTCAATACTTTTACTCCGTATAGTTCTTCAATCGCCTTTTTTACTTCCTTCCTATTAGCTTTTAAATCTATCTCGAAAACATATTGATTTAACGCCTGCAGATTAGTTCCTTTCTCTGTATTACAAGGTCGTTTTAAAACTTGAAAAGCTCGGCTCCACTTTGAAACCTCTCTTTTTTTATGAGAGACTGTCTTTGAAGCTTCAGTTCGAGTTTTCCTCGTCTTTCGCGTTGCCGGGGCTTTAGTTTTTTTGCGTTTCAAAAAAGGCATAATATTTTAGCTATAGGTCTGTTCAATTGTTTTCACCGCTGTAAGAGGCATCAAAATACAATTGCAATCTAGAAGATCGACTACATTTAAACTAATTGCATCTAAAACTTTAAGTGAGGCTAAATTGCGAGCTGAACGTCGAATCTTTTCATCTTTTTGAGAAAGAAGAATCAAAGGTTTAGATTTCAAAGGAAATTTCTGAAGGAGGGCAACTACTTGCTTTGTTTTTGCTTCAGGAATCTTTAATTCTTGGACAACAACCACTGCACCCGTCTGTGCTCGATCAGAAAGAATCATCTGAATTGCTTTGCGTCTAGCTTTCTTATTGATTTTCTTTGCAAAATTTCTTTCGCTGCGTGGTCCAAAAATCACACCCCCCTTACGCCACAAAGGGCTACGGCGTGAACCTGCTCTCGCTCTTCCTGTTCCTTTTTGCTTCCAAGGTTTTGCTCCACCACCGCGACGTTCAGCCCGTGTCTTCGTATGAGCCACAGGATGGCGGTTCTTAGCGCGTTGGGCTATCGCTGCTTGATGGACTAAAACAGGATTCGCTGCCACCCCAAAAATTTCTGGTGCGAGAGTAACAAATTTACCAGTCTTCTTCCCCTCTAAATTGTAAATTGGCAACTTCATAATTTTCACCTTTATGCCTCGCCAAAATTCTGTCTATCTATCTGTCTACCATAAGGCAGACCGACAGGTAGAAAAAATTTGGGGGTCTATTCTTCACTCCTTATCTCCACTAAACCACCTCTAACACCTGGCACTGCTCCTTTCACTACCAAAAGATTCTTTTTGGGGTTAATATTTAAGATAGTCAATCCCTTAACCGTAATTCGCCCTCCGCCCATCCGACCTCCCATTTTCATTCCCTTAATCACCCTTTCTGGGTATGTGGCGCCGATGGAACCAGGTGCCCTCTCGTCATGTTTATGGCCGTGGGTTGCTGGTGCACCGGAAAATCCCCATCTTTTAACTACACCTTGAAAACCCTTACCCTTACTGTTTCCGGCAATCTTTACTTTTTCACCCTCTTTGAAATCTTCAAATTTGATTTGATCTCCTACCTTATATCTCTTTACCTCATCTTCATTCACACGAAATTCTCGTACAAAAATGTTCTTCTTTCGAGAATGTTTCTTACCTTCTTTATGACTCTTTAAAGGAAAGCTGACTTGCACAGCAGAATATCCATCTTTTTCCATCAAACGAACTGCCGTCACCAAACAAGGGCCCGCTTCTATTACTGTTACGGGCGTTATTTTTTCTTTTTGATCGAAAACTTGAGTCATACCTAATTTTCGTCCTAGAATAAATTTCAACATAAAGAAATTCTTATTTAAAACAAAAACCGAAAGCCTTCCCAAAAACCAGTTTTGTTCTCCGCTCTCCATCACCTTAATTTCATTTATGAAAACAAGACAATAAGAGAGCTCACCGGCTTTTGAAGAAACCTCCGGTTTTGTAAAAATTTCCTGTTTCTTTTATTCTTTCTAAAATACAACTTGAGCAAGAAATCCTTAAGCCCTATAGTCTATCCTATACTGTACTTACATCACAGGGCTGCTTAATAAAAAGCTGGCTTTGAGATCTAATCTTATTTTTAATAATGAAAAAAATAATATATGATACAAAAACATAAAATAATCAAGGAACTGTAACCTTCTACAAGGATATCAAAAGAAAATAATTCCTTCTTTCCATAAAAGAGTGTGCCTTACATCTTAATCTCTATATCAACACCCGCTGGCAAATTTAAATCCATTAAGGCATCTACTGTTTTAGGTGTGGGCCTATTGATATCAATCAATCTTTTGTGCACTCGCATTTCGTACTGTTCCCGGGAATCTTTGTGGACAAAAGGAGAACGCATTACAGTATAACGCGTCTTTTCAATCGGCAAAGGCACAGGACCAGAAACAATTGCCCCCGTCCGCTCTGCTGTTTCCACAATTTGACGCGCAGACTCATCAATTACTTTATGATCATAAGCCTTGATCTTGATGCGGATTCTAGGATAAGAAGGTTCCTCCTCCGCTATCTCTCTACTGCTTTGAGTAGCCATTTTAAATGGACTTACTCCTCATCTTAATTAAAATGAGGAGTAATGAATATTTTAAATTACTTGATAATTTTCATCACTACACCTGCTCCCACAGTATGTCCACCTTCACGAATAGCAAAACGTTGTTTTTCTTCCAAAGCCACTGGAGCAATAAGTTTCACCTTTAAAGTTACTGTATCTCCAGGCATTACCATCTCTGTTTCCTCTGACAGCACAAGCTCACCAGTTACATCAGTAGTGCGAATATAAAATTGAGGTTTATAACCTTTTGCAAATGCAGTATGCCGTCCTCCTTCTTCTTTAGTAAGTATATAAACCTCTCCTTCAAATTCAGTATGCGGAGTAATGGAACCTGGTTTTGCAACTACTTGCCCCCGCGCTACATCTTCTTTCTTAGTCCCTCGTAAGAGGATACCTGCATTGTCTCCGGCACGTCCTTCGTCTAGGGTTTTATTAAACATTTCAATACCTGTCACTACTGTCTTTTGAGTAGGCTTTATACCTACAATCTCCACTTCATCATTTACTTTGACAACACCGCGTTCAATCCTTCCTGTCACTACTGTGCCCCGGCCTTCAATAGAGAAAACATCTTCCACCGCCATCAGAAAGGGCTTATCTATCTCGCGAACCGGTTCAGGGATTTTTTCATCCATTGTCCTTACCAATTCCAATACTGGCCCGCACCATTCACAGTCCTTTTTGCCACAACCGCATTCTAAAGCCTTCAACCCACTTCCCCTAATCACTGGAATATTGGTTCCATCAAATTCATATTTTGTTAAAAGCTCTCGCACTTCTTCTTCTACCAAATCGATCAATTCCTTTTCATCTACCATATCTATTTTATTTAAAAAAACAACAATATTAGGCACACCCACCTGGCGGGCAAGTAGAATATGTTCTCGTGTTTGAGGCATCGGACCATCAGCAGCAGAAACTACCAAAATCGCACCATCCATTTGAGCGGCGCCTGTAATCATATTTTTTATGTAATCGGCATGACCCGGACAATCCACGTGAGCATAATGCCTTTTCTCTGATTCATATTCCACATGAGCAGTAGCAATCGTAATTCCCCGTTCCTTCTCTTCCGGCGCATTGTCAATCTGATCTACAGATTTTTGCTGAGCCTTAAAACCTGCCGCCGACAAACATTTTAATATCGCCGCTGTCAAAGTAGTTTTACCATGGTCTACATGACCAATTGTACCCACATTTACATGGGGTTTAGTGCGTTCAAATTTGTCCGTCATTTTTTTAATTTCTACCTCTTATCAGGTAGAGTATTAATAATTGATAAAATTTAAAATTGTCAATTCCACATTCAAGGATCAACAAATCTAAAATCATTCTAAACTAAATTGCCTTTAATGTCAATAAAGCCTAACTTTTAGCCTTAAGCTTAAATAATTTTGGCTAATTTCAGCTAAAAATAAAAAGAGTTCCTTATTTTCGCGCAAATTTTCACTCTTCCCTTAAAATGGGATGTCATTCCATTCCATTTTTCTTTTTGCCTCCGAACTTGTGGATAAGTCTCGAGATTCAGGAGTTATTTCCTCTTGCTCTTCTACTTCCTCAAAATAAAGTTCAGGCTCTTCTGCCTCTTCTTCAGATAACATTTCCCACGGCGCAGCCTCTCTTTCTTCTTGTTCTATATCAGCTTGATAAGAAACAAGTTCCTCCTCAATCCTCTCTTTAATTGCTTGATCTTTTTGATTACGAGATGCATCTTTTTTTTGAGTCAAAGCTTCATAATCTTGCATACTTAAAACTACCCATCTCGGTTCTCCTTTTTCCACAATTACATAACGTTCCTGAATATTTTTTCCTTGGAGCGTCTCGCTAATCTTCTTAAAATCAGGCATACCCCATAGAAGAATTTTGAATAATAATTCTAGTAATTATTATAAGTCAATCCTTCAATAATTTGAAATTAAATATTGTTGAATAATTATTTTAAGTCTTTCTTGAAAAAATACTCCTTCCCCTAAAAATTTTAAAATAATATGTAAAATATTTCAAAATTTCTCTGTGGGGCATTTTTAAATCCAGTCATTTTTTCCCACTCTTTTCTCCTACAATCTTTTCTGCAATATGATGTGGCACCTCTGCATAATGATTAAATTCCATAGTGTAATTCGCACGACCTTGAGTTAGGGATCTTAATATCGTAGCATAACCAAACATCTCTGCCAAGGGTACAAGAGCATCAATAACTTTTACCTGACCGCGGTCTGACATTTTTTCAATATGAGCACGTCTCGCATTTAAGTCACCAATCACATCACCCATAAATTTCTCTGGCGTAATCACCTCTATCTTCATAATTGGCTCTAAAAGATGAACTTCCGCTCGCCTTACTGCTTCCTGTACAGCAATGGAACCCGCGATATGAAAAGCAGCCTCTGATGAATCTACCTCATGAAAAGATCCATCATAAAGTGTAACAGAAATATCTACTACAGGGTAACCTGCTAGTACACCATTGGCCAAGGCTTCCTTCGCCCCTTTCTCCACGGCAGGAATGAATTCTTGAGGAATGATACCACCCTTAATCGCATTCACAAATTCAAAGCCCTTGCCAGCCTCCAAAGGCTCCACACGCAACCAAGTATGCCCGTACTGACCCCGACCTCCTGATTGACGGATATATTTCCCTTCTGCTTCTGCCTTTTTACGGATCGTTTCACGATAAGCCACTTGAGGTTTGCCTACATTGGCTGCAACCTTAAATTCTCTCTGCATTCGATCAACGATAATTTCCAAATGCAATTCTCCCATTCCTGAAATAATCGTTTGGGCTGTCTCCTCATCACTGCGCACACGAAAAGTGGGATCTTCTTCTGATAGGGCATGTAAGGCTAAACCCATCTTCTCTTGATCGGCTTTGGTCTTCGGTTCAATAGCAATAGAAATTACTGGTTCAGGAAAAGTAATTTTTTCTAAAACAATAGGATGATTGGGATCACATAAAGTATCACCGGTAGTAGTCTCTTTTAAACCTACTGCGGCAGCGATTTCACCCGCAAACATCTCTTTAACTTCCTCTCTATGGTTTGCATGCATTCTTAAAATTCTACCTAATCTTTCCTTGCGTCCTGAAGAGGTATTTAAAATGTAAGACCCTGCTTCTAAATGGCCAGAATAAATCCGAAAAAAAATCAACTTCCCCACAAAAGGATCACTAGCAATTTTGAAAGCGAGGGCAGCAAAAGGAGTATTATCATCTGCCTTTCGCTCTTCTGTTTTCTCTGCCTTATCACCTTCCTCTCTTAATACTTTAGGCTCGTAACCAGTAACCGAGGGCAAATCCAGAGGAGAAGGAAGATAAAGCACCACAGCATCAAGCAAAGGCTGAATCCCTTTATTTTTTAAAGCAGAACCACAAAGCACTGGCACTAGCTTACCAGCAATCGTAGCTTGGCGTAGGGTTTTCTTTAATTCTGCTTCTGTAATCTCCTCACCTTCCAAAAATTTTTGAATCAACGCATCATCCTCACCAGCAATCTTTTCTACCATTTCTTGTCGGTACTGTTTCGCTTCTTCCGCTAAACTAGAAGGAATCTCCCCTTCCTCTATTCTTTCACCCAAATCTCCTTTGAAATAGATAGCCTTATTCTTCATCAAATCAATTACACCTTCAAACTTATCCTCCGCCCCGATGGGAACCTGAATTACGGCAATATTAGTTGTTAATCTTTCACGAATAGAATTAAGATCTGCCTTAAAATCTGCACCCGTGCGATCCATTTTATTAATAAAACACATCCGCGGTACTTGAAATTTTTCTGCCTGATGCCAAACGGTTTCTGACTGTGGTTCCACACCCGCGACACCATCAAAAACAACAATGCCACCGTCCAACACACGCAAAGAACGTTGTACCTCGGCTGTAAAATCAATATGCCCCGGCGTGTCAATTAAATTAATTTGATGCGGTTCATCTTGCTCTCCAACTTTCCAAGAACAAGTAGTTGCTGCCGAAGTAATGGTAATGCCCCTTTCTTTTTCTTGTTCCATCCAATCCATTTCTGCTTCTCCTTTATGTACCTCACCTACCTTATGTTTTTTTCCAGTATAATAAAGAATCCGTTCTGAAACGGTCGTTTTGCCAGCATCAATATGAGCAATGATACCAATGTTACGAATTTTTTCTATAGGTGTCTGACGAGGCATGTTGCAAATGTAAAACTAAAAATGAAAAAATTAAAACTTAAATTTTTGACAAAACAAAAATACTAAAAATATAATCTAATTTATTAACAGAGAAAAGTCAATCTTAAATAATCAGCTCTAAAACCTTAACTTCTCCAAAGTTAAACCGCAGGTGTAGAAGGAGGTGTTGGCGGTGATTGAGGTTCAGAAGGTGGTACACTTGGTGGTGTAGCTTGTGAAGGAGTAACCGAGCCGCCGCCAGTAACATTCTTTCTTTTGACAGCAAAATAGTAAATTATGGCACCAATCCAACCTAAGATAATAAGAAGAACAATCCACAAAGTCTTCTGAGAGAAATCTCGCTTAATACAATCAATTAGCATCAAAAGCCACAAAATGAAAAGTAGCAAACCAATAATCATACTCACAATCCAAATAATAAGCAACCCAACACCCATACCCGTTGCGACAGTATTTTCATAACCGTAGCCATAAGGATTTGTTTCTGCTGCCATGACAGTGTTCCCTGCAAGCGCGACCAAGCTTGCGGAGAGATAAGATAAGATTTTTTGTTTCATTTTTTTCTTTTAATTTCTAAAATCCCCCTATAAAATGAATTTAAGCAAAGTGAGCAAAAGCACGATTGGCCTCCGCCATTCTCTGAATATTTTCCCGTTTCCGCATCGCCTCGCCTTCACGCTTTGATGCAGTAATAAGTTCTTCGGCAAGTTTTTCCGCCATTGGCCTTCCTTTACGTAACCTTGCTGCCCCAATAATCCAACGCATTGCTAAGGTCATCTTACGCGGCATTCTAACCTCCACGGGAATTTGATAGTTTGCTCCTCCAATTCGCTTAGATTTAACTTCTAAAACTGGGGCTACATTTTTAAGTGCTAAATCAAAAATCTCCAATGCATCTTTTTTGGTTTTTTCTACCACAATATCTAGGGCACGATACAATATCCCTTCAGCTACTGATTTCTTTCCCCTCTGCATCAAATGATTAACAAAACGTGCAACCGTAACACTGTTGTATTTCGGATCCGGTAAAATTTCTCTTTTAAATTTTCTTTTTCTACGAGGCACGTTGCAAATTTAAAATTAAAAATGAAAAATTATATCTTAAACTTCTTTTTTTACTTCACTTGTTTTTTTCGCTCCGTATCTTGAGCGGCCTTGTTTACGACCCTGTACTCCTTCAGTATCCAAAATTCCTCGCACCACATGATAACGCACGCCCGGCAAATCCTTCACCCTACCACCACGAATTAAAACTATAGAGTGTTCCTGTAAATTATGACCCTCTCCAGGAATATAAGCAGTTACTTCCATTCCATTAGTCAAACGCACTCTAGCTACTTTGCGCAAAGCCGAATTAGGTTTTTTGGGAGTAGTAGTAAAAACCTTAACACAAACTCCTCTTTTAAAAGGACTCCCCACAGGCTCCATTTTTCCCCGACGATGAATAGCATTAAAATTGCGGTGCAAAGCCGGTGTTTTAAATTTTTTAATTTTATTTTTACGTCCTTTACGAACTAATTGAGAAATAGTAGGCACAAAATTAACTAAAGTGATAAATAATAAATAGGAAAACTAAACAGATACATAATTCTTTACTTCAAATACAAACGTCTTATGTTAAAAACGACTGGCGCGTGTAACATAAAATTTTTCGCTAAAAAGCGTTACTCCGTATCAAAAATAGCACAAGAAAAAAGAAGAGTCAAATCTCTATATCAAAGATAGTCCAAATATCACTTCCACAGCGCGAATTATTAAATTGAAAAGCGATGTAAATAAAGAGAGATTAAGCAATCGGTCCAAAATAATTAAAGAGATTAAAATCAAAGGACCTCTTACTGTGAATGATGCTTTCAAATGATCCAAACGAGAAGGCAATAGCGCAAAAAATAATTTAGAACCGTCTAAGGGAGGAATAGGAATAAGATTAAATACAAACCAAACTGCATTCAAAACCACAATCATTTCCATCAAAATATAGAGCATATTTCCTGGCCCTAAAACCCCGCCTAAAACTAGCGACTTTAAAATCACACCAAAAAAAATAATTAAAACAAGATTAGCTCCGGGTCCGGCTAAAGCCACAAGAGATGGCCCCCATTTCTGATTTCTTAAATTATAAGGATTGTAAGGCACGGGCTTACCCCAACCAAAACCAACTACAAGCAGCATTATTGTTCCCCATAAATCAAGATGTTTAAAAGGATTAAGGGTTAAACGTCCACTATATTTCGCAGTGGCGTCCCCTTGTGCATAAGCCGAGAGAGCATGAGCAAATTCATGCAGAGTTACTGAAACCATCATTGCCACAAGCCAAGCTAAAAATATGATTGGTTGTGATAAAAAAGAAAATAAAAACATTAAATAAAAAAATAATTCTAAAATCCCAAAGTTAGTTCTTATTTTAACATAAAGTAGTAAGCCTTGCAAATCAACTAAAAAAATGTTAATTTAATGCTACCATCTTTAACCTAAAAAAAAATTATGGTCTCCTGCCAAATCTGTGGCCGTAGGGCCCGTATGGGTTATAGCCGCAGCCACTCCAATATTGCGACAAAAAAACTGCAAAAATTAAACCTGCAAAAGATTACTCTAAAGGGTAAACAAATTTTGGCTTGTGCTAGATGTATTAAAACAATAGGAAGAGTAAAATAAACTCCGTTTCTTTATATTTTTCCAAAAAGAGCAGCTCAAATTTTCAGGATTAAATTTTTGAAAAAAATCAATTTATGAAAACCCTTATAAGTTTCAATCCTCTGGCCCTATTCTTTCTTCCGATTTTTTTCATCTTTTTTATTTGGGGCACAATCATTCTAATTATGATTGGCATAACAATCTTCTGGATTTGGATGTTAATTGATCTTCTAAAAAGAGATTTTCCAACCACTAAAGAGAATGAAAAAATTATTTGGCTCTTAGTACTTCTCTTCACCTACTGGCTCGGTGCCTTGATTTATTATTTTATGGTCAAAAAAGATAAAAAATAAATACTACATTCAATTTGCAAGTGCAACTGAATGATTGGTTGAATGATTAAAAAG